>NZ_JBHILQ010000088.1:0-1577 GCF_042193395.1 Bartonella sp. TT29SHDZB | reverse complement strand
ACAAATTCGGAGAGAGGCATATCTATAGCGCCACGAATGATGAGCCAACCATAGATGATGAAAGCGATTGTGAGACCGATTGAAACAAAGGGTGTGATTGTAGCTATTGTTTTTGAGGAAATATCCGTAACATATGTTTTTGTTATCTGATCAATTTTATTGAAAAGTTGCGTGAACACTGTAAAGTTCATGGAATTCCTCTTTAACAAATTTTCAACTTTTTATCACCTTAAAACATAGATATATGCTAAACGCTTCATTTGCATTTATATATTACCTAAGTGGTTTCACCACGATATCTTGGCTTTGATAAAATCTTTGTGCCTCTCTGAATTGTTCAGATAGTACTGAACCTTCTACATTAGCTTTTGTTTTCACCGTATGATAGGCATCCCTTGTTTTTCATGGTCAAAAATTTTCATATCAAGTTCGCGTCTTTTTCTTTTGATAAGTGATTGCTCAGCGTTACGTAAATGTGCTACCATTTCCATCTTTATAGATTCATTTTGGATCATGGCTAATGAACCATCGATATGTGCTTGAAGATCTGCAGTATCTTTCAGGTTTGTTTTTGTTTGAATTTCATCTAATAGATGTTTGAGGTATTTAAAACGATTTTCTACGTCTTCAAAAGTTTCTAAACTTACAGCTTTATCTAGTATCGATGCAAATTGTAAACGCCCCGAAATAGCTTTGCCCATTTTATCAAAAGACCCAGAAATTTTGTTTTCTTCCTCTAATACCTTTTGATATGATTCCCTTGAAAGTTTATCTTTCTTATAGAGCGATTCTGGATCTTTGAGAAAAAAACTAGAAAAGTCTATTGTTTTAGATCCAGTTTTCTGACTATTTGTTATAGCTTGATAGGTTGTTTCTGTTTGCGAAAGTTGTTCTTTTTTCAACGCAAACTGTTTTGTTAAGAGCTCAATAATTTCTCCTTTTTTTAATAGATTAATAAGCTCCAGATATTCTACAGGTGGAGTAGGTGTCGGTGGAGCTGGTAGAGCAGGTTGTAGCGATGAAGCAGGTTGCGACTTTCCAGACTGTTTTGGATTTTTTTTAACTTTAGGTTTCTTAATACGTTTAATAATTTTAAAATTTCTAGTGTGTGTTGATTCTACATAGCCAGGATATTCCCATACCTGAACTCCTCCTTTTGATGTGATACTTCTTCTTTGATTTCTATCATACGACAGTGTGTTATCTGCATGTGCCAAATTTATCATTCCCAAAAGGGTGATCATTCCTGTTATAATAAATCGCTTTTTCATCTGTCTCCTCGCTTAATTTCGGCAGGGATTAGGCACCCGGTTCCTATCATTTGGCTGTTTTAGCTTTGGTGCTAATGCACAAGCCGACAAAATGTTTGCAATCAAAATTACAAAATGACCGACTTCATTTTAATATGACTCTTTTTACAGTTATATGCATCCTAATATTTATTGTCATTATTATTATTTTGAACATAAAGTAAAGTACGTTGTGTGTAATTATTTTACTTTTTTATATCCTCTAATTTCTCTGTCTCCATAGATGTCCGAATGTAATGCCTTTTGCGAGAGAATTGGCAATGCTTG
>NZ_JBHILQ010000087.1:0-1598 GCF_042193395.1 Bartonella sp. TT29SHDZB | reverse complement strand
GGGCGAAGCATAAAGAATAAACTCCATGACAATATATTCTATTGATTAATTCTCTTCAAAAGAATCAAAATGAAGCTCATTAAATCCATTTTGAATGAATAGTGTGAAAAATTCTGAAAATGCTAAAAAGCGGATAAATTTTTTTCAAAAGTTTTTTTAAATGCTGTTTATCCACAGCCCATGACATGGGATAAGATCAGCAAAATAGTGAAATTTGCTGTTTATTTGATGTGTTAATTGACCTGTTAATCAAGACAAATGCACCATGGACTTTAAAACATCAGAATGAGTATTTTGATAAGTTTTATGAATTATTTTATAGATAGGTTTTGTCTGTTTTTAAAACCCCCAAAACACCTACAAAACATATATTATTGGTTGAATTTATAGGTTGTAATGTCGATATAGGTTGTTTTTTTAGATCAGTAAAATATTAACCACTTGAAATATAATAACTTTTATTTTTGACTAAAAAATATATATAAAGGGGGGTAAAAAGAACCCCCATAACCCCCATAACTAATGATGGGGAGTGCTTTAAAGGTTCACTGTTATATTGTTTAATGTTTTATAAGATTTCCAAATTGCCTCAGTGTGATGTCTTATGACTTTTCACTAAGGGGTGCCATTCATAACGTATGGTAGGTCGACCGCCTTGGGAGTTATTCTCTCCAGAGATTTCACGAATATAGTTACAACGACATAAAAGCTCTAAAGCTTGCTTAACGGTTTGATTGTCTGTTAAATATTTCCAATCACGTTTATAAACATCCCTTGCTGTAAAAATATCGGGTAAATGATCACAGCGTTCAACAATTAATTTTGCACGCTCTGCTGTTAATGTATCATTCGCCGCATAAAGACGTTTTGCATGACTTAATAGATATTTTTCCCAACGCAATGCTGTTGTAATGGCATAGAGACCAATTTTAAAACCACCACTATCAAGAAGTTCAAAAATTAACGCAAGGCTTGCTATGGTCTTTGGCATTTTAAAACATGCGATTGTAAGCTTTCGGAGAAACGACCCCCTTTTGCTTCTCTATGAAGGTTTTCTAACCATTCATAAAATTTCTCTTGTGCTTTTGGCATAAAACGCATGATCAGCGGGTGTTCTGGAGAACCTAATCGTTTATCACGAAAAGAGCGAAAAACACCTTCATACTTTTGCCAACCCTCTTGATTGGGCGGTCTATCAATCAATTTCCATTCTTGATTTTCATCGGGCCACACAATCATTTGAAACCGTTGCAATAAACCGTCATCGTTTATTCCATGGTGCATGGCTTGAATGATGGGAATAATTCGTGAAGGTTGAATGCCTCCAATTATTGATAACGTTACATGGGGGATAAAAATGGTTCCCCGCTCGATACGGTCATAGGTAAATTGATCATCTCCATTAAAAGCTGTGAGATAAAAAGCACGGTCTGTTTGATATTCCTTTCTTTCTAGATTGGTTAAAAAACCAGATAACTCATCACGAACCATTAAGAGACCACGGGGGTTTTCTTTTAAGAGTTCCCCAAGCTTTTCGACGGTCACATCGTTGACAATAAGACGTCGTTTATTAAGCGTGTCATCTTCCTCACTTTCTT
>NZ_JBHILQ010000086.1:0-1604 GCF_042193395.1 Bartonella sp. TT29SHDZB | reverse complement strand
CCGTATCAAGACAAAATCCAAAAGAAACTTATGGATTGTCCAACTATCACACTTCAAACCGCAAGTGGAATAGAAAAGGTCATTCCTTGCGCAAAAATCACCACAAAAGGTATGGGGCTGCTGTCTCAAGAGATTAAAAGACAAAGCATGCATTAAGAGAAACAATCATGGAAAAGAAATACGAATTTACTGATAAAATCGATATGATTTATTTGCGTCAATTTTCAAACTTTTTAATTGACAAAATAATATCAGTATGTCTATTGTCGAATCAGGTGCTTGAAAAACACCTTAGATGCATAGCGGATGAATTGCCGAAACAGTTTATTTTCCGCACATTAAAGGCTTTGACTCGTTGTATGTTACACGCATATAATGACTTTGTCGGGTGTAGTTACGCTATACAATACTCTTTATGGGGAAAGCGTAACGACGGACTATGCACCGTGTTTTTCAGCACCCGGCATCCTTTATTGGATGTCAATGAAAAACATCTAACTGCATAGGAGTTCATTATGAACACTCTTATAAAAATTACAGAACAAACAATTGATCAAGAAACTGTTCAAGCAGTAAATGCACGTGAGTTGCATGCATTTTTGGAAAGCAAACAAGATTTCTCTACTTGGATAAAAAAACGCATCATTGCTTATTCTTTTCTTGAAAGGCAAGATTTTATTCGCTTCCACAAAAAAATGGAAGCGAACAATGCTATAGCAGTAGAATATCATCTCACCTTAGATATGGCGAAAGAGCTTTCCATGGTTGAACGTAATAAGAAAGGACGACAGGCACGTCGTTACTTTATTGAGTGTGAGAAAAAACTAAGAAACCAATCTGTTGATTATGATCGTGATACACGCTTTGATTTGCCAAGCTATTGGGAGGGAATGAACGCTGGTGAAAAAGTTTTATATCTTTTAGGTCCAATTCATGTGCGTCTTCTTGATGCCTTCAGAGTAGATGAAGAAAACAGAAAATATAAAGCTCTCATTAAAGAAGCGAAACAGGTCTTAGAAAGATCTGTCGTAAAAGCTGCTTAGTTTAAAATATGATTTCATTTCCTCGTCTTTTCAGACGGGGAGGTGGTCAATATCACACAGTCTCTAGAAACAGGATTGTAACAACCAACCAACTTTTAAACACCAGCGTGATTCACGCCACGGGTGAATTGCGCTCAAATAGGAGGAAATCAAGATGAGTGAACTAAGTACCACACAAACGGAATTAGTGGAAACAACGAACGATTGTGAAGTCAAATCTACAGCTATGGAGCTGATTTTAGAAAGAGCTCTAAAAGATGATGTCGATATGGAACGTCTCAAGAGCCTTCTTGAATTGCGAGAAAAGGAGATAGAACGACAAGAGCGCCAAAACTTTGTCCGTGATCTTTCTGCTATGCAAATGGAATACAAAAATATCGAACAAAACGCCATTAATACACATACTAAAAGCCTCTATACAACGCTTGATAAATATATTGATGCTATTAAAGAACCCCTTGCAAAACATCACTTTGCCTTGTTCTCTCGTATCAAAGACCAGAGTTCAAATGACATAACTGTAGAAATGACTTTAAAGCATATATCGGGCAATGAAATATC
>NZ_JBHILQ010000085.1:0-1646 GCF_042193395.1 Bartonella sp. TT29SHDZB | reverse complement strand
CAATACGACCAAGTACAGTGCTGTCATTAAATACGATTTGCTACACTTTGTCAACATAAAAATAACACATATTGATAATTTCAAAAGGAATCAGTTAAACAGATAAAGTGCATATTAAGGTAGACATATTAAGGTAGAAGTGATGTTTATAAAAAAATCTTTATTTAGAAGCGTATTAATTATCGCACTTTTTACAACCTATCTTATATTCCCTTCAAACGGATACGCTGATGATAATTTAGATGAATTCTGCTGTTCAAAAGAAGTAGTAAGACTAGAGAGAGCACGCAGTGATTATCTGTATAAAAATTACAATTGGTGGGAACAAAGGTGTTACAACGCTCAATGGATACACGATAAATACGTAGAAAAAACTTTGTCGCTACCAGCACGACTAGCTAAGCAACATATAAAAACTATAGAGCAATGGCGTCGTCTAGTCATAAACCGAAATAGTGTATCGCGTGCCGTGATAAGCAATATGCAATTCGAAATAGAGCAAATGCAGCATTTAGATAGAGCAAAACGAAATAAGCAACATGAAAAGGTATCACAACTCCTCGATATCATTACCGATGTTCGAAAGACTATTGCTACACAAAAAGAAAAAGTTAAAAGGCTAGATCATGAAATTGAAATAGTAAATGATATGCTTATTTATTTTTATGAATAATTGCATACTTATGAAGCACATTAAGAGCAACACGTAATGAATTCACAAGGTGTGGTAGCATTTGATCTTCTATAACGAGATACTGTAGCGCTGCATAAAGGTTATATTGTCTATAGAGGCATTGGGCTTCTTTTAGTGCCTCTTGCGTGTTTATAAACTGCTCTGTTGCAAATTCTACCCATTTATCTCTTGCCTTATCATCAGATGATGATGGCATTTCGTCATAAATTGCATTAGGCAAGCCTTTTGCGCAAAGGTAATTATTCCTTATCTGTAGATATTGCTGGGCGGTGTCGTATTGCTCTTGAGTAATCACGCCTTTTAAACAAAGCCGCCCTATATAGGTACCAGAAAGTGGATTTTTTGCCTCTTGTAGCGTTAAACCGAAGCGTTTTGCACGCATTTCTATTGCCAATTTATCAACGGCTTCACGCGGTGCTTTTGCACGTGATATACGTCCGTTTGGTTCTCTTACCTGCCCTGCTATTTTAGGGCGTCCCCTTTTTTTATTTTTTTTCACAGATAACCTCAGACACCTGTTTAACGTTTTCCCAAATTTCCTTTGAATTTAAATTTATTTTTGCATCCAAAGACGCTACAAGTATTAGCAACACGCCGCCTATACAAAAGGCTGGAATTTTTTTCCAATCATCATCATCATTCATCATCCACACGAAGATAATGACCATCATTACAATTAGAAAGCCTGCTGATATATTACAGAATGTCTCAATCTTATTATTATGTTGTAATGATTTTATCTCCTGATCTGTAATAGTATAGTTATAAACTGGCTTAGATTTACA
This sequence comes from Bartonella sp. TT29SHDZB, assembly GCF_042193395.1. Classification (NCBI taxonomy): domain Bacteria; kingdom Pseudomonadati; phylum Pseudomonadota; class Alphaproteobacteria; order Hyphomicrobiales; family Bartonellaceae; genus Bartonella; species Bartonella sp. TT29SHDZB. The sequence continues at coordinate 167 of NZ_JBHILQ010000085.1, read as the reverse complement.
GATTGCACTAAAGGTATGGAGCGGCGGCTTATCAGACATTTAAATACCCTCTATTAAAAAGGAACACTGTCATTCATAACGGTATGGGGCGTATCAAGAGGTCTGTAAATGCTTCTGTCATAAGCAGATGACTGATCTTGATTATCATCATTTTTGCCATCTAAAAG
>NZ_JBHILQ010000009.1:0-82045 GCF_042193395.1 Bartonella sp. TT29SHDZB | reverse complement strand
TTTGCTATTCGTGAAGGTGGTCGTACTGTTGGTGCCGGTATCGTCTCTAAGATCATTGAATAAATAATGCTTGTTGAAGGGAAGTTAGAAGTTTTTTAGTTTTGAGAGTTAGGGGTATAGCTCAGTTGGTAGAGCGGCGGTCTCCAAAACCGCAGGTCGCGGGTTCAAGTCCTGCTGCCCCTGCCAAATGGGGGTGGAATTTTACATATAAGGGAGTGGATTTTGCTGCCTTTTTCGCTTTTTTTGATATGGGGCTTGTTTTTTTGTGTGTGAAACGGTATTGAATAGAAAGTAAGGAAATTGCATAAGTCTTAAAGTTGGCTTTTGCATTTTTTTCCTGTTTATTTTGTTCTATAAAACACAATAGGACTAGAGAGAGTATATAGTGTGACGATGGCATCTAAAACCAATCCGATTACCTTTTTGAAGCAGGTTTATGCAGAAACAATTAAAGTGAAATGGCCTACACGTCGTGAGACGGTTATTTCTACTATTATGGTTTTGTTGGTAACTGCATTGGCTTCAGCTTTCTTTTTTATTGTGGATCAGGTTATGCATTTTGGTGTTTGGCGGGTTATTGATCTTCTGAAATATCTTTTTAGTTGAGAATGTAAGGAAGTGTGACTGTGGCAGCTCGTTGGTATATTGTTCAGGCATATTCAAATTTTGAAAAGAAAGTAGCGGAAGCTATTGATAAGGAGGCAAAGCAAAAGGGGCTTGATCATCTTTTTGAAAAGATTTTTGTTCCAACAGAGCGTGTTGTAGAGGTTCGTCGTGGACGCAAGGTTGATACTGAGCGAAAGTTTTTTCCTGGTTATGTTCTTGTTCGTGCTGAGTTAACAGATGAAGTTTATCATCTTATTAAGAATACGCCTAAAGTGACAGGTTTTTTAGGGTCGGATGCACGTCCTGTTCCCATTTCTGATCGAGAGGTTGAGCAAATTCTCAAACAAGTTCAGGAGGGGGTTGAGTCTCCAAAGTCTTCTGTATTGTTTGAGGTTGGAGAGCAAGTTCGCGTTGCTGATGGTCCTTTTGTTTCGTTTAATGGAATTGTTCAAGAGGTTGAAGAAGAGCGCTCTCGTCTTAAAGTTGAAGTGCTTATTTTTGGGCGTCCTACGCCTGTTGATTTGGAATTTGGTCAGGTTGAAAAACTCTGATTAAACTTAGAGTAGTTTTAATTACTTTAAGGAAGGAGTGGGAGGTGATTTATAGCTTTTGTCGGCTTAATGATCCGAACCACGTGACTGCAGCGGGTAACAGGCAAGGTGAATTGTCCGTATACCAGTGAAATTGAAGGCAGATTGTTATGGCAAAAAAAAGTATAGGTCAGCTTAAGTTGCAGGTTCCTGCAGGAGCTGCTACTCCATCTCCACCGATTGGTCCAGCTCTTGGGCAGCGTGGTATTAATATCATGGAATTTTGTAAGGCGTTTAATGCAGCGACACAAGAAATGGAAAAGGGAGCGCCGATTCCAGTTGTTATTACGTATTATCAAGATAAGTCTTTCACATTTTCTCTCAAGACGCCTCCTGTATCGTTCTTTTTAAAGAAGGAAGCAAAACTAAAATCTGGTTCAAAAGAGCCTGGTAAAGTTTCTGTAGGAAGCATTTCTCGCGATAAGATTCGTTCGATTGCAGAATCAAAGATGAAAGATCTTAATGCAAATGATATTGAGGCAGCAATGCGTATGGTTGAAGGTTCTGCTCGCTCGATGGGCTTGGAAGTGGTGGGCTAATATTATGGCAAAAGTAGCAAAAAGAATAAAAAATATCCGAAAAGATATTGATTTTAATGAACTTTACGCTTTAAAAGATGCCGTTTCAATGGTTAAGGAGCGTGCAGTTGCTAAGTTTGATGAAACAATCGAAATTTCAATGAACTTGGGTGTTGATCCTCGTCATGCTGATCAAATGGTTCGAGGTGTTGCTCATTTGCCTAATGGAACAGGTCGAAATATTCGTGTTGCCGTTTTTGCCCGTGGAGATAAAGCTGAGGAAGCTAAGGCAGCAGGAGCTGATATTGTGGGTGCCGAAGATTTATTTGAAAGCGTTAATAGAGGGACTATAGACTTTGATCGTTGTATTGCAACGCCAGACATGATGCCTCTCGTTGGTCGTCTTGGTAAGATTCTTGGTCCACGGAGTTTGATGCCGAATCCGAAAGTTGGTACTGTAACACTTGATGTCGCCGGTGCTGTCAAAGCTTCTAAAGGTGGTGCTGTTGAGTTTCGTGTGGAAAAAGCTGGTATTGTCCATGCTGGTATTGGTAAGGCTTCTTTTGGTGTTGAAAAAATCGTAGAAAATATAAAAGCCTTTGCAAGTGCAGTTATTAAAGCCAAACCGCAAGGTGCAAAAGGTGAATATATTAAGCGCGTTGCTGTTTCGTCGACTATGGGAATTGGTATTAAAGTTGATCCAGCAACGGTTCGTTCAGAGTTAGTATAAAGCTGATTTATAATTTTGTTTTGGGGTATGGGAATAGCAAAATTGTATTTAAAATGCTGGTTTTGATCAGCATTTAGCTATCTAAGCTTTATAGGGCTTAGGTTGTACCGGGAGAAATTCCGGAATATCCTGTCCGAGATTGTAGGTGATGCTTTTAAGTATCTTAATCAAAAAAAACCTGCATGAGACTGGGGTAAAAACTGAGAGTTAAAAGACTTAAAGGGTTTGAGCCAGGGTTGCCTTTGAACGCTGTGCGTGAAAAAGGGGACAGGATCCTCATCGGTGACATGAAGTATTTTATGTTATCAAAGGTAACCTACAGGTTTGTTTTAAGCAAATCTGTTAAATGGAGAGAGACAGTGAATAGAGCGGAAAAACGCGAATTTGTTACATGGCTTAACGAGGCTTTTCGGAAGTCTGGTTCTGTTGTTGTTGCACATTATTCCGGTCTGACAGTTTCACAGATGAATGATCTGCGTTCGAAAATGGGTGAAGCTGGCGGTGCCGTTAAAGTCGCCAAAAACCGTCTTGCTAAAATCGCTCTTCAGGGCACGGAATCTGAATCGATAGTGGGTTTGTTTACTGGACAAACACTTATTGCTTATTCAGAAGATCCAATCACAGCACCGAAAGTTGCTGTTGATTTTGCGAAAAGCAATGACAAATTTGTCATCCTTGGCGGTTCAATGGGTGCAACAAGTTTAACTGTAGATGCTGTGAAGTCATTGGCTTCATTGCCTTCATTAAACGAGTTGCGTGCAAAACTTGTGGGGATGATTTCTACCCCTGCGACCCGTATTGCACAGGTTGTTAATGCCCCTGCTGGTCAGGTTGCACGTGTCATTGGAGCATATGCTCAGGAGGATAAGGCGGCTTAAGGCTGTTTGTATTCACGTTTATGGAAGAGCTTTAATACTTTTCTGTTTTTTTGGATAAAATTTAATAATGGTTCAAATCTTTTAATTGAAGGAATTTAAAAATGGCTGATCTAGAGAAGATCGTAGAAGACCTTTCTAATCTAACCCTTTTGGAAGCCGCTGAGCTTTCTAAGTTACTTGAAGAAAAGTGGGGAGTTTCGGCTGCTGCTCCTGTAGCTGTCGCTGCTGTTGCTGGTGCTGCTGCTCCAGCTGCTGAAGAAAAAACAGAATTTGATGTTATTCTTGTTGAAGGTGGCGCACAAAAAATTAATGTTATTAAGGAAGTTCGTGCTCTTACTGGACTTGGTCTTAAAGAAGCTAAAGATCTGGTTGAAGGAGCACCCAAGCCTATTAAAGAAGGTGCTTCTAAAGAAGAGGCAGAGAAAATTAAGTCTCAACTTGAAGCTGCCGGTGCTAAAGTGGAACTTAAGTAAATTTAATTTTATCGGCGGGCATTTATGTTCGCCGATTTTCTTTCTCTTAATACAAAGAGGAAAAAGAATGAGTAAAAAACCTTTTCCAAACGGTTTCGTAACAGGAATGGGATAGTTTTGGATTACTCATCCCTTCATCATAGAGTCAAAGAGATAAATGGCTTATGTTGGTGGGAGAAGTTAATGATGCTCATTATTGAGTGTCAAGTGAACTGGTCTGCATATGCAGGTTAATGATATAAGGCTTTCAAGGTTGGTCTACCTTGAAGAGTAAAGATCAAGGAGCGACGATGGCTCAGACTCACGCAATGATGTCTCAATTCAATGGTCGTAAGCGCGTACGCAAATTTTTCGGTAAGATTCCTGAAGTAGCAGAAATGCCGAATCTTATTGAGGTCCAAAAAGCGTCATACGATCAGTTTCTCATGGTTGAGGAACCGAAAGGTGGACGACCAGATGAAGGTTTGCAAGCTGTTTTTAAATCTGTTTTTCCTATTTCAGATTTTTCCGGTACAGCTATGCTTGAGTTTGTAGGTTATGAATTTGATTTACCAAAATTTGATGTTGAAGAGTGCCGTCAACGTGATTTAACTTATGCTGCTCCATTAAAGGTCATATTGCGTTTGATTGTTTTTGATGTTGATGAAGATACTGGCTCCAAAGATATCAAAGACATTAAAGAGCAAGGCGTTTATATGGGCGATATGCCTTTAATGACGACGAATGGTACCTTTATTGTTAATGGTACGGAGCGTGTTATTGTTTCTCAGATGCATCGTTCTCCTGGTGTCTTTTTTGACCATGATAAAGGAAAGTCGCATTCATCAGGAAAGCTTCTTTTTGCAGCTCGTGTTATTCCGTATCGTGGTTCTTGGCTTGATATTGAGTTTGATGCTAAGGACATCATTTATGCGCGTATTGATCGGCGGCGCAAGATTCCTGTTACTAGTCTTTTGATGGCGTTAGGTATGGATGCGTCGGATATTTTATCGACGTTTTATGATAAAGTGACTTATGAGCGTGATGGAGAAGGATGGCGAGTTCCTTATTCTGTTGATCGCTTTAAAGGAATGAAACTCATTTCTGATCTTATAGATGCAGATAGTGGTGAAGTTGTTGCAGAGGCTGGTAAAAAATTAACCGTTCGTACTGCGAAGGCTTTGGTAGAAAAAGGACTTAAAGCGGTTAAAGTTAGTGAAGATGATTTATTAGGTTGTTATCTAGCTGAAGATATCGTCAATTACGAAACAGGTGAAGTTTACCTTGAAGCTGGTGATGAAATTGATGAAAAAGTATTAAAAATTCTGCTTGAAGTTAGTGCTGATCAAGTCAATATTCTTGATATTGATCACATGAATATTGGCGCTTACATCCGCAATACTTTGAAGGTGGATAAAAATGAAAGTCGGCAGGATGCGTTATTTGATATTTACCGGGTGATGCGTCCAGGTGAGCCTCCAACAATCGATACAGCAGAAGCAATGTTCCATTCATTGTTTTTTGATCCAGAGCGTTATGATCTTTCAGCTGTCGGGCGTGTTAAGATGAATTTGCGTATGGACCTTGATTGTCCAGACACAGTTCGCATTTTGCGCCAAGAGGATATTCTTGCTGTTGTTAAGATGTTGGTTGAATTGCGTGATGGACGTGGTGAAATTGATGACATTGATAATCTTGGCAACCGTCGCGTTCGTTCCGTTGGGGAGTTGATGGAAAATCAATATCGCATTGGTCTTCTTCGTATGGAGCGTGCGATAAAAGAGCGTATGTCATCGGTTGAAATTGATACAGTCATGCCGCAGGATTTGATCAATGCAAAGCCTGCTGCAGCGGCAGTTCGCGAGTTTTTTGGGTCTTCACAATTATCACAGTTTATGGATCAAACCAATCCATTGTCGGAAATTACCCATAAGCGCCGTCTTTCTGCTCTTGGTCCAGGTGGTTTGACTCGTGAACGTGCGGGTTTTGAAGTTCGTGACGTACACCCTACGCATTATGGTCGTATTTGTCCGATTGAAACACCAGAAGGCCCCAATATTGGTCTTATTAACTCCTTAGCAACATTTGCACGGGTTAATAAATATGGCTTTATTGAAAGCCCATATCGAAAAATTATTGATGGTAAAGTCACAAAAGAAGTTATTTATCTTTCAGCGATGGAAGAAGCAAAGCATTATGTAGCTCAAGCTAATTCTTCGTTAGACAGTGAAGGCCGTTTTATAGAAGAGTTTGTTGTTTGTCGTCATGCTGGTGAAGTTTTAATGGCGCCGCGTGATCATGTTGATTTGATGGATGTTTCACCCAAACAGTTGGTCTCAGTCGCAGCAGCGCTTATTCCGTTTTTGGAAAATGATGATGCGAATCGTGCGCTTATGGGATCGAACATGCAGCGTCAGGCAGTTCCTCTTGTACGCGCTGAAGCGCCATTTGTTGGGACGGGAATGGAATCCATAGTTGCGCGCGATTCAGGAGCTGCTGTGAGTGCAAAACGTAGTGGTGTTGTTGATCAAGTCGATGCTACTCGTATTGTTATCCGTGCAACGGAAGATTTAGATCCTTCAAAATCAGGCGTTGATATTTACCGCTTACAGAAATTTCAGCGTTCTAATCAGTCCACCTGTATTAATCAGCGCCCTCTTGTACATGTCGGTGATAGGATAGAGAAAGGTGATATCATTGCAGATGGCCCATCCACGGATCTTGGTGATTTGGCTCTTGGGCGGAATGTTCTCGTAGCCTTTATGCCTTGGAATGGATACAATTATGAAGATTCTATTTTATTATCCGAGCGCATTGTTGCTGATGATGTGTTTACTTCAATTCATATTGAGGAATTTGAAGTTGCGGCACGCGATACAAAACTTGGGCCTGAGGAAATTACGCGCGACATTCCTAATGTTGCGGAAGAAGCGTTAAGAAATCTTGATGAAGCTGGTATTATTTATATTGGTGCTGAAGTTCAACCGGGTGATATTTTAGTTGGAAAGATTACACCAAAGGGTGAAAGTCCTATGACTCCGGAAGAAAAGCTTCTGCGTGCAATTTTTGGGGAAAAGGCATCCGATGTTCGTGATACTTCTATGCGTATGCCTCCTGGGACTTTTGGTACTGTTGTTGAAGTTCGCGTTTTTAATCGCCATGGCGTGGAAAAAGATGAACGTGCGATGGCAATTGAGCGTGAAGAAATTGAGCGTTTAGCAAAAGACCGTGATGATGAACAATCGATTCTTGATCGCAATGTTTATGCGCGTCTTACCGATATGTTAACAGGTAAAGTTGCTGTAGAAGGTCCGAAGGGCTTTTCGGGTAGTAAAAAGCTTGATGGTACGGTAATGGGGCAATATCCACGATCGCAGTGGTGGCAATTTGCTATTGAGGATGAAAAGCTTCAAAATGAAATTGAAGCTTTACGCAAGCAATATGATGAATCAAAAGAAGCATTACAACGTCGCTTTATGGATAAAGTTGAAAAGGTCCAAAGAGGTGATGAAATGCCTCCTGGTGTCATGAAAATGGTGAAGGTTTTTGTGGCAGTGAAGCGCAAAATCCAACCAGGTGATAAGATGGCGGGACGGCACGGGAATAAGGGTGTTGTCTCACGTATTCTTCCTATAGAAGATATGCCATTTCTTGAAGATGGAACTCATGCTGATATCGTCTTGAATCCACTTGGTGTGCCTAGTCGTATGAACGTTGGACAAATTCTTGAGACGCACCTTGGTTGGGCATGCGCGGGGATGGGCAAGAAGATTGGTGATTTGTTAGAGTTGTATCAAGAGACTGGGGATATATTGCCGCTGCGTCAGCGTATTGAAAATCTTATGCCTGATGATAATCATAATGAACCAGTTCGTCAGTATGATAATGAAAGCCTTTACAAATTGGCATTACAGATGAAGAAAGGTGTTTCAATTGCAACGCCTGTTTTTGATGGAGCACATGAGTCTGATATTAACATGATGCTGGAAGACGCAGGCTTAGATAGTTCTGGGCAGGTTACACTTTATGATGGTCGTACTGGGGAGCCTTTTGATCGTCCAGTAACGGTGGGATATATTTACATGTTGAAATTGCATCACCTTGTTGATGATAAGATTCATGCGCGGTCTATAGGTCCCTATTCACTTGTTACGCAGCAGCCATTAGGAGGTAAGGCACAGTTTGGTGGTCAGCGTTTTGGTGAAATGGAGGTATGGGCACTTGAAGCTTATGGTGCTGCATACACTTTGCAGGAGATGCTAACAGTAAAATCAGATGATGTGGCTGGTCGAACAAAAGTCTATGAGGCAATTGTGCGTGGTGATGATACATTTGAGGCAGGGATACCCGAAAGCTTTAATGTGTTGGTGAAAGAAATGCGCTCACTTGCTCTTAATGTGGAGCTTGATGATGCGCGTGAACTTATTGCACAGCGGGCACTGTCTGATACGGCAGAATAATAATTCAAGGAGCGCACTAGAAAAAGGCTGCGCTCTTATTACTTTAAGAGGCTCAATAACCTTATTAAGGCTATACAGTTCGTTTTTAAAAGTAAATGTCTTTTAAAGAAGATCTGTAATAAAATAAATGAGATATTACAACAGGTTCTAAGAATCTTTGAAGGAGAACAGCATGAACCACGAGGTCATGAATCTTTTCAATCCTCAAGCGCCAGCGCAGACATTTGACTCTATTCGTATTTCTATTGCGAGTCCTGAGAAAATTTTGTCCTGGTCGTATGGTGAGATTAAGAAGCCTGAGACGATTAATTATCGGACGTTTAAACCAGAACGTGATGGTCTTTTTTGTGCACGTATATTTGGCCCTATTAAGGATTATGAATGTCTATGTGGCAAATATAAACGCATGAAGTATAAGGGCATTATTTGTGAAAAATGTGGTGTAGAGGTTACCCTTTCGCGTGTACGTCGTGAGCGTATGGGGCATATTGAACTTGCGGCACCTGTTGCGCATATATGGTTTCTTAAATCATTACCAGGTCGTATTTCTACACTTTTAGATTTAACTTTAAAAGATATTGAGCGGGTTCTTTATTTTGAGAATTATATTGTAACCGAGCCAGGATTGACATCTCTTAAGCTCCATCAGCTTCTTTCTGAAGAAGAATATATGCTTGCTATTGATGAATTTGGAGAAGATCAGTTTACGGCTATGATTGGCGCTGAAGCTATTTACGAGCTTTTAGCTGGTATGGAGTTAGATAAAATCGCTAATGATTTGCGTCTCGAATTAGCTGACACAACTTCAGAGTTAAAGCAGAAAAAATTAATTAAACGACTTAAGATTGTTGAAAATTTTCTTGAATCTGGGAATAAGCCAGAGTGGATGATTATGAAAACAATTCCGGTTATTCCGCCGGATTTGCGTCCGTTGGTTCCACTTGATGGTGGGCGTTTTGCGACATCAGATTTGAATGATCTTTATCGACGTGTTATCAATCGTAATAACCGCTTGAAACGGTTGATTGAATTGCGTGCTCCTGGAATTATCGTGCGCAATGAAAAGCGTATGGTGCAAGAAGCTGTTGATGCATTATTTGATAATGGACGGCGTGGGCGTGTGATTACTGGAGCCAATAAACGTCCATTAAAGTCTCTTTCAGATATGTTAAAAGGTAAGCAAGGGCGTTTCCGTCAAAACTTACTTGGAAAGCGTGTTGATTACTCGGGGCGTTCTGTGATCGTGACAGGTCCTGAATTAAAATTGCATCAATGTGGTCTTCCCAAAAAAATGGCTCTTGAATTATTTAAGCCTTTTATTTATGCGCGGCTTGATGCGAAGGGATATTCCTCAACTGTAAAACAAGCAAAAAAGCTTGTTGAGAAGGAACATCCAGAAGTTTGGGATATCTTGGATGAGGTTATTCGTGAACATCCTGTTTTGCTCAATCGTGCACCAACATTGCACCGTTTGGGAATTCAAGCTTTTGAGCCTATCTTGATTGAGGGAAAAGCTATACAGCTACATCCATTGGTGTGTACTGCTTTTAATGCGGATTTTGATGGTGATCAGATGGCGGTTCATGTTCCGCTTTCTCTTGAAGCTCAACTTGAAGCCCGTGTTTTGATGATGTCGACCAATAATATTCTTCATCCAGCCAATGGGGCGCCAATTATTGTTCCTTCACAGGATATGGTTCTTGGTCTTTACTATCTTTCGATTGTTTCTGAAAAAGAACCAGGTGAGGGAATGGCTTTTTCTGATATAGGTGAGCTTCATTATGCCCTAGAAAATAAGGTTGTAACGCTTCATACGAAGATTAAAGGTCGTGTTAAGAATATCGGTAAGGATGGGAAAGAAGTTGCTAAACTTTATGATACGACACCTGGTCGTTTGATTATCGGTGAGCTTTTGCCAAGAAGTCCGGATATTTCCTTTGATATTGTCAATCAAGAAATGACGAAAAAGAATATTTCTAAAATGATTGACCATGTTTATCGGCACTGTGGACAAAAAGAGACAGTTATTTTTTGTGACCGTATTATGCAACTTGGCTTTTCTTATGCTTGTCGTGCAGGAATTTCATTCGGTAAGGATGATATGGTTATTCCTGATAGTAAGTCGCGTTTAGTTGCAGAAACAGAAGCTTTGGCTAAGGAGTATGAACAGCAATATAATGATGGTTTGATTACACAAGGTGAAAAATACAATAAGGTTGTAGATGCTTGGGGTAAATGTACAGATCGCGTTGCGGATGAAATGATGAAACGTATTCAGGCCGTCGATTTTGATCCTAAAACAGGTCGTCAACGGCCAATGAATTCGATCTATATGATGTCGCACTCTGGTGCACGTGGTTCTGCTAACCAGATGAGACAATTGGCTGGTATGCGTGGATTAATGGCAAAACCATCGGGTGAAATTATTGAAACCCCCATTATTTCAAATTTTAAAGAAGGTCTAACTGTTAATGAATACTTCAATTCCACGCATGGTGCACGTAAAGGACTCGCTGATACTGCGTTAAAAACTGCTAACTCTGGTTATCTCACACGGCGTCTTGTTGATGTTGCACAGGATGCTATTATTTCAGCAGTTGATTGTGGTACAGCAAAAGGGCTTACCATGCAGCCCATTGTTGATGCAGGACAAATTGTTGCCTCCCTTGGGCAAAGAATTCTTGGTCGTACAGCCCTTGTTGATATTCTACATCCTGTCTCTGGAGAGGTTATCCTTGAAGGTGGGGCAATGATTGAGGAAGCTGATGTTGCGAAGATTGAAGCAGCTGGAATTCAATCTGTTCAAATTCGTTCTGCTTTAACATGTGAAACACGTCTTGGTGTTTGTGCAAAATGCTATGGTCGTGATTTGGCGCGTGGAACACCTGTTAATCAGGGAGAAGCCGTTGGTGTTATTGCTGCTCAATCCATTGGTGAGCCGGGAACACAGCTTACTATGCGTACTTTCCACTTAGGAGGAACTGCGCAGGTTGTTGATTCATCGTATTTAGAGGCATCTTATGAAGGTAAGGTGGAGATTCGTAATCGTAATGTGGTTCGTAACTCTGAAGGCCAATTGGTTGTTATGGGGCGTAATATGGCTATCCTTATCAAGGATGAGTTAGGAAAAGAGCGCGTTGTACATCGTGTTAGCTATGGTGCTCATATTTTTGTTGATGATGGTGATGTGGTTAAACGTGGCCAACGTATAGCAGAATGGGATCCTTATACACGTCCAATTTTAACGGAAGTTGAAGGTTATGTAGGTTTTGAAGATATGATTGATGGTTTATCTGTCACTGAAACAGCTGATGAATCTACGGGTATTACGAAGCGTTTGGTGATTGATTGGCGCGCTAATCCACGTGGTGCGGATCTTAAACCAGCTATTATTATTCACACAGATAAAGAAGGTGAATCCATTGCTAAATTGTATAAAGGAGGTGAAGCCCGTTATATGATGTCAGCGGAGACTATTCTTTCTGTTGAGCTTGGTGCTCATGTTAAGGCGGGTGATGTTATTGCTCGTTTACCAATGGAAAGTGCCAAGACGAAAGATATTACGGGTGGTTTGCCTCGTGTGGCTGAGCTTTTTGAAGCACGTCGTCCAAAGGATCATGCGATTATTGCTGAAGTAAGTGGTACAATTCGGTTTGGCCGTGGTTATAAGAATAAACGTCGTATTATTATTGAACCAAATGATGAGACTCTTGAGGCAGTAGAATATTTGATTCCAAAAGGTAAGCTGTTTCACTTTCAAGAAGGCGATCAAATTGAAAAGGGGGATTATATTCTTGATGGGAATCCAGCACCTCATGATATCTTGGCGATTAAGGGTGTTGAAGCTTTGGCATCTTACCTTGTTAATGAGATTCAGGAGGTTTATCGTTTGCAAGGGGTTCTTATTAATGACAAGCACATTGAAGTGATTGTTCGTCAAATGTTGCAAAAAGTTGAAATTACTGAATCTGGAGATTCTGGTTATATTCCAGGTGATAATGTTGATCGTATTGAACTTGATGAAATCAATGATAATTTGATTGCAGAAGGGAAGAAACCCGCATCTGGTAATCCCATTCTTCTTGGAATTACAAAAGCTTCTCTTCAAACGCCTTCTTTCATTTCGGCGGCATCGTTTCAGGAAACAACACGTGTTCTTACTGAAGCAGCAGTTTCTGGTAAAATTGATACTTTGCAAGGACTTAAAGAGAACGTTATTGTCGGTCGTCTTATTCCAGCAGGTACGGGTGGTACGATTTCTCAAATCCGTCGTATTGCTGCAGTTCGTGATGATTTGATTGTAGATGAGCAGCGTAAGTCTAGTAATAACGAAGTGGCTAAGGCTATGTTGACAAATATGACAACTGGGGCAGTTGCTGAATAATTTAAATACAACATTACATAATATAAAAAACGTCTGAATAGAAAGTTCAGACGTTTTTTATCTTGAAATGCAGAAATTGCATATTTTCTTAAAAATATTAAAAATTATAAGGTGACAGTTATTTTAAACGTCTTTAGTAGCCTTATTGTTTTGTAATGATGCTTATCTTTTTTGTTACTTTATTTTAAAGTTTCTTAATTTCTAAAAGCAGTATAGAATTTTTCCAAAATATGTGAAACTCAAAAGTCATATTCAAGGAAAAGAGTTGATTATCTACAAATCAAATAAGATTGATTTTAAATTGTAGGAAAATTTTTGATTGATATCTTCTATAAAAAATTAAAAGGACTTATAATGAAAGATCAAGAGTCTTTTCTATAATCTAAAAAATAATTGATTCTCTACTATATAATGCTTGTATGATAAGAATGTATTTTCTTATAAATTAGAATGCAGGAAAGTAGAGATTAAGGTGCTCACTAAGTTTTATAAAAAATAGACATATTTTTTATAACAATGTGATCTATGCAGACAGAATGATAAAATGTACGAATATTATTCAATTGGAAAATTAACACGTGAGTTTTCAATAACAGCTCGAACTTTGCTATGAAGAAGAGGGGTTTCTTATCCCTTTTCGGTGTCGGAGTACACGGCTTTATGCTCAAACGGATCGTCATAAATTAAAACAAATCCTGTGTGCTAAAAGAGTTAAATTTTTGTTGTCTGAAATATCTGATATGTTGACAATGGTTGGAAACCCACCTGATGATGAGAAAAAGCTTAAGAAATTAATTGCAAAAATTCATAAAAACGAGCTGATTTAAAGCAGGTGCAGCATGATGTTGATGATCTTCTACAGAATTTAGAACGAATTGAGGAGAGTTTTTTTGAGAGCTTAGCGGAGTTGGGAGTTAGTCATTGATTATAAAATTTATTTTGTCTTCTTTTAGACAATTTTCTTTCTCTTAAAAGAGATAGGTTATACTATCTCTAAGGGGAATGTTTAACACTGCGTGAAATGTGTCAGTCATTTAAAGAAATAGAGTGTTTGAAAAAGCTGCAAAGGTATTTTCGCAGTATATTATCCTTGATAAGAAAAAACTATTTTTCATAAAGAAAGTAAAAACAATGACAGTTTCTCCTATGAGTGTTTTTCAATCTATTTTGTCACGAAAGTCAATTCGCGCTTTTACTGATCAGCCAGTTCGTTTGGAAACAATCAAAGAAATCTTAAAACTTGCAGCACGAGCACCATCTGGAACAAATATTCAGCCATGGCAAGTGATTGTGCTTACAGGAAGTGTATTACAGAAAGTAGGGCAAGAGCTTTCACAACTTGTGCTTTCAGGTGTAAAAGGAGAGCGTGAATATAGTTATTATCCACGTCAGTGGCGTGAGCCTTATATTTCAAGGCGTCGAAAAGTTGGTTTGGATCTTTATCAGAGTCTTGGAATTCAAAAAGGAGATGAAGAAAAAATACTTCATCAAAAAGCGCGAAATTTTTTATTTTTTGATGCACCTGTAGGACTCTTGTTTACAATGGATCACGATATGGAAATGGGGAGTTGGCTTGATTTGGGTATGTTTATGCAGACCATTATGTTAGCAGCACGTGGATTTGGATTGGATACCTGCCCCCAAGCAGCTTTTGCTGATTATCATAAACAGATTCGTACGCTTTTATCTGTACCTTTTGATCGCCATATTATTTGCGGTATGGCACTTGGCTATCGCGATATGAATGCTCCAGAAAACAATTTTGAGACAGAACGAGAACCGTTAGAAAACTTTGTACGTTTCATTGAAGCATGTCCATAAACTATTTTATGTCATTAAGCATAGGCTTTGAAGAACTTGGTGCATTATGAAAAATATGCTGGGGAAGAATTTTTCATTTTTATTGAATTATGATGTTGCATATTAACACTTATTTTACTACGTTTGAAACATTAAGAGAGTGATGACTCTAGGGGCATTGTCCGTTTTGAAGGTTGGGCTAATGGAAAGCACTATAGAACGAGGGTGTTGGGTGGTAGCAAGACGAGCGACACTCGTGTTTATTGCTGTCATTTTTTTAGTTTATCTTACAATTTGATTTTAAAGAGGACAAACGTTATAGAAAGGCGTATGCTCAAGCTATACTAGAGTTTTGAGGTGGTGCGTGTTTTTATCTGTTTTTGAACTTTTTAAAATTGGTATTGGTCCTTCTAGCTCACATACGATGGGGCCAATGACAGCGGCTAATATGTTTTTGCAAAGGATACGAGATTTTTCTCAGTTATTTGATATTCAAGTTTCTCGTATACGTGTTTATCTTTATGGTTCTTTAGCTTTCACAGGTATTGGGCATGCGACAGATAGGGCTATCATATTAGGACTTTTAGGAGAAAAAGCTTCTACTGTTGATCCTGATAACATGGGCTTCTTGTTAGAAAAAGTTATACGTGAAAAAAGGGTACAACCAGAAGACCATCCCGTTTATCAGTTTGATGTGCAACGTGATCTTATTTTTGAACGAAAGGAAATCCTCCCTGGACATACGAATGGACTCGCATTTGAAGGGCTTGATACTGATGGGAATGTTCTTTTGCGGCAGATTTATTATTCTATTGGTGGTGGCTTTGTTGTAACTGAGGATGAATTAAGACACATGAATGGTAATATAGAACCAGGAGTGTCTGAGGTGCCATATCCATTTGATTCTGCTCGTACAATGTTAGCAATGGCAGAAAAATCAGGACTTTCAATTGCTGAAATGAAGCGCTTAAATGAAGAAACAAAGATAAAGCGTTCTTCTCTTGATGCAGGGCTTGATGAAATTTTTTCAGCTATGACAAATTGCATTGATAGAGGTCTTTCACAAGAGGGTGAGTTGCCTGGTGGGTTGCGTGTTCCAAGGCGTGCTAAAAAGCTACATGAAACGCTTTTGGAAAAACAAAAGAAAAATTACAATTATCCACTTTGGGCAAATGATTGGCTTTCGGTATATGCTATAGCAGTCAATGAGGAAAATGCAGCAGGTGGTCGTGTTGTTACAGCACCAACAAATGGAGCAGCCGGTGTCGTCCCAGCCGTTTTGCGTTATTATCTTCAGTTTAATGATGATTCAGATCGAGAGGGAATACATAATTTTCTATTAACGGCAGCAGCTATAGGCGGTGTTATCAAACATAATGCCTCTATTTCGGGTGCAGAAGTTGGATGTCAAGGTGAAGTTGGAACGGCATCTTCAATGGCCGCAGCAGGGTTGACCGCAGCGTTAGGTGGAACACCAGCTCAAATTGAAAATGCGGCAGAAATTGCGCTTGAACATCACTTGGGAATGACGTGTGATCCTGTTGCAGGTCTTGTACAAGTTCCTTGTATTGAGCGTAATGCAATGGGGGCTGTTAAAGCGGTAACCGCTTCTTCTCTTGCATTATATGGTAATGGAAATCACTTTGTTTCTCTTGATGCTTGTATAGAAACAATGCGCCAGACTGGTCATGATATGAGTGAACGCTATAAGGAAACAAGTAAAGGTGGACTCGCAGTTAATGCGATATCTTGTTAAGAGCTGGAACATTTTTTCAATCCATAACTGGATTATTTGGAGAGGAATCGTATTATTTTTCTGATAAGCTTGTGTTCTTTTGTTCCTTATAAATCAAAATTCAAATTTAATTCAGCAGCATACTTGAGATAAATTTAAGACAAGTTCAGTGCTTTCTTAACGAGTCATAGTATTTGCGTGCAAGGTTGGAGAAAGAGTATTACCTATATATGTTTGATTTGTCTCTGAAATGGAAAAGCAAGTCTACTTTGGAAAAAATAAACAAGCGTCAGGAAAAATTAATGATCAATTTGCCATTATTTTTTACTAGGTTTTATGAGAACTTTAAAAGCTTACATAGAAATATCTTTTAAGTAATGGAAGATTATATCTGAGTATCCAAGGAAAATTTGTTTTAAATCTAAATGATTATGATGAGGTACGAGAGAGTTTTAAAGATTTTAATTTTTTAGAAGTGAAGATCTTTTGGACATCTGGTATGATGAAAAAAAATATCTTGAAAAGAAACATCTCTTAATCTGAAATCTATTTCACAATGGTACATATAAATAGTATAATGTAAAGTCTCTATGAATGATATAAAATGCTATCGAGCATGAACATCTTTATTTATAAAGGGAGCAAAACGAGCACTATCATTCTTTTGTCAGCTCTCAATATTATAGACAAAAACTCTTGGGACTTAAGACTCTTTATAAAAGGCTTTTTTATGTTTTTTCACCGATAGTATTTATATTTTAAAATTGCTTTGCGTATTGGAGTTCAAAAAGCTTAGGAAATTTGTACAGCGTTTATGTTGTAGGATGAATTGATGCGTTATTTAAGGGGAATTTTCTTTATTGAATTTTTACAATAATCTCTAAAGTGATAAGCTTTCATTTAATGAACCTATTCTCATTTTTTTATGGAAAAATATCAAGGATAATTTTTGATATTAAATCAAAATGTAAAAAATATTTGGTATTTTTTGTGTCCTAAAAAATGCTTTGATTGGAATCTTGAAGATCTCTAGGGATAGTTGAAAAAAACATCAGAACAATTCCTACAACTTAATAATGAAGTATGTCTATCAAAGAATTTTCTAAGGCTGTAGATAATGGTTAATAATAAAATAATTTTTTAGAGATCGTCTGTAGAATTAAATATTTGTTGCCCCTAGACGGATTTTAATAGGTACATTACCAGTTTGGCTCGCAACGCGTAAATGAATGCGTACAGGAGGCATTATGAGACGACGGTTGCGCATTGTTTGGCAAATGAGAAGATTAACAAGAGATTGTGTATCTAATGCAGTCGAATTATATTTTAAACCAGTAAGTTTTGCGGCAGCATCGTGAAGAGAACGCAATGAAAGGAGGGATGATTGCTTCAATAAAACTTCTTTTTTATGGAATGAAGCAAAAGCATTATCTGTCATAATACTATCCTTAATGCAGAATTCAAAAACTTTTAGTAGGCTACAGTATAGCAGTTAAAATTTGCTTTCTTTAATGTAGAACAAGCATCAAATGCAGCTTTTTTTGATTGAAACCCTGTAAAGCGCGCTCGGTAATAACGCTGCCCATTTTTTTCAAACAGTTGCATATGTGAAGATGCGTGCTTTAAAATGGAAAAAGCTGTATTTTTTGCTTTTAAAAGTAGAGTTTTTGCTTGTTCTTCACTAGGAAGAGAACCAATTTGGATAGCCCATCCAGCATTTTCGGACAAAGAGGCTGTTACAATTTTATGAGTCTCAACCGGTGTAGTTTTTTGAGGGTTCGGTATTGGTATAATTACCTTATTTACAGCCGTTATTGCGATATTGGAGTTTTTAGGTTGTTCTGCAAATGCTGTCAACATAGTCGAAATTTCATCGTCAAAATTACTTGAATCATCTTTAATGGTTGGTATCGGAGTATTGGCGCCAGTGGGTAAGTGATAACGTACAGAAGCTATTAAACGTTCACCACTTTTCATTTGGCTTGCTTGGGGCAAATATTGATTCAATAAGCTAGCCATATGTTCGTCACGTGCAGTAGATGATTTGCCTCCCATAACAACAGCGACAATAGAGCGCCCCTCAAGACGCATCGAAGTTGCTAAATTAGAACCTGACATTTGTGTGTATCCTGTTTTAATTCCATCGACACCTTTCATTATTTTTACGAGTTTATTGTGGCTGTTAATCGTATGTCCACGAAAATTAAAACTTTTTGTTTTGAACAATTTATATTGTTTTGGAAAATGTTTACGTAAAGCTAATGACAAAGTCGCTATATCTCGTGCTGTAGAATAATTGCGCACATCCGGAAGTCCTGAAGCATTTGCAAAATGTGTATGTTTCATGCCAAGTTTACGAGCTTTTGCTGTCATCATTTGAGCGAATTTTTTTTCACTACCTCCAAGATATTCTGCAATGGCAGCAGCAACATCATTTGCAGATCTTGTAATGAGTGCTTTAGCTGCTGCTTCAGCAGAAATTGTTTGGCCTGCTTTAAACCCAATTTTTGTCGGTGGACGCATTGCTGCATAATGAGAAACAGGAATTGGTGTGTTTGGTGTCACACGACGCATCTGCATAGCTTCAAAGAGGAGGTACAATGTCATCATTTTTGTTAAAGAAGCCGGATAACGTTTCAGTGTTGCATTGGCTTGAAATAGAGTTTTTCCCGTAGTAGCATCTATAACAATAGCCGCATACTTATCAGGATAGGCCCCTTGAGGCGTGGCTGATGCCCAACAGTAAGAAAAAGCTAACATAACAAAAGAAATTGCTATTGTTTTACAGTAGCGCATAATTTTTTGATAATTAATATACACTTGCAGTATCCTATTTCTCCATTTATCCTAAAAACTTCTATAAAGCTTCCTTTTCTGTAATTTGTTGATGTATTTTAGACGAATGGTATTACTAATTTGTTTACAGAAGTTATTTTATGAGCGAGTGATTGAAGTCTAACCATAGAGGGAAAATTTTTTTCTAATACAAATAGGTATTGCAATAGTTATGAAAGAATTTAAAATTAATAAAATAATGTGCAGCATGGAAAATGATAATGGAACAGACGCTTATAATAAACTCCATACCTCATATTATGCATAATGAAAAGGGCAAAAATTGGGATGAAGGTAGGCATGGTGCGGTTATAATACCTAAGGCTAGAGAAAAACTCGAAAAACCTAAATTATGTCGAGTTTTTTTGCTTAATGATGATTACACACCTATGGATTTTGTTGTTTTCGTTTTGAAGAACTTTTTTAAAAAAAGTTTCGAAGAGGCAACGCGGATAATGTTAAATGTTCATCACAATGGGATAGGAGAATGTGGAACTTATACTTATGAAGTCGCTGAAATGAAAATATTACAAGTGAGGGAATGTGCGCGTCAAAATGAACATCCGTTACAATGTGTAATGGAATGGAAGTGAGGAGCTATGCCATCTTTTACACCTAGTCTTGAAGAGGTTTTGCATCGTGCATTAACAATTGCCACTCAAGCACGGCATGAATATGCAACATTAGAGCATCTTCTCCTTGCGCTGTTAGATGATGCCGATGCAAATTCCGTTATTCAGGCTTGCCAAGTAGATGTGGAGGAATTACGAGAGCGTTTAACCAATTATCTTTGCTCAGAGTTAGATGAACAGATTAGAGCTGATGAAGATACAAAGCCTACAGCTTTTTTCCAGCGTGTTATCCAACGTGCGGTGATTCATGCACAATCAGCTGGAAAAGATGAAGTATCGGGAGCAAATGTTCTTGTTGCAATTTTTTCTGAACGTGAAAGCCATGCAGCATATTTTCTTCAAGAGATGGGAATGACACGCTATGATGCTGTACGTTTTATTTCACAGGGTGTCACGCGTGATGATGGATTATCCATGTTACTTGAAGGACTTGAAGAACAATTAGATCAGCAGATTTCGGATAATGGTGAAAGAGGAACAAGTGCTTTAACGAATTATTGTGTTGATCTCAATTGTAAAGCACGTAATGGAAAAATTGATTTATTAATTGGCCGTGAAATAGAAATTTCACGCATGATTCAGATTTTATGTCGAAGGTCAAAAAACAATCCGCTTTTGGTTGGTGATCCTGGAGTAGGGAAAACCGCTATAATTGAGGGACTGGCAAAGCGCATTGTTGATGGGCAAGTACCTGAAGTTTTATCAAATGCAACAATATTTTCTCTTGATATGGGGGGACTTGTTGCAGGTACACGTTATCGCGGTGATTTTGAAGAACGCTTAAAGCAAGTTATTAAAGAGTTTGAGCTGTATCCAGATGCTATTTTATTTATTGATGAAATTCATACCTTAATTGGAGCAGGAGCGACATTAGGGGGAAATATGGATGCAGCAAATCTTTTGAAACCTGTATTATCTTCTGGAACTATGCGATGTATTGGTTCGACGACTTACAGAGAATATCGCAAATTCTTTGAACAAGATCGTGCTTTAGAGCGTCGTTTTCAGAAGATTGATATTAATGAACCTTCTGTTACAGATGCGATTAAGATTTTGCAGGGGATGAAGCCTTACTTTGAAGATTTTCATCAGATTAAATATACAGATCAGGCGATGAAGGCATCTGTAGAATTATCTTCACGTTATATAATTGACCGTAAGTTACCTGACAAAGCAATTGATATTATTGATGAAAGTGGCGCAGCGCAAAAGCTTTTGCCACAAAAACAACGCAAGAAGAGTATAGGTGTTAAAGAAATTGAAGCGACTGTTGCTACAATTGCAAGAATTCCACCAAAAACAGTTTCTCGGAATGATCAGAAGATACTGAGTAAGCTTGAAAGAGAACTCAAACATGTTGTTTATGGTCAAGATCAGGCAATATCCGTCTTAGTTTCATCCATAAAATTGGCGCGAGCAGGTTTACGCGAACCGGATAAACCAATAGGAAGTTATTTATTTTCAGGGCCAACAGGTGTAGGAAAAACTGAAGTTGCAAAGCAGCTTGCATCATCTTTAGGCATTGAATTATTGCGCTTTGATATGTCAGAATATATGGAACGACATACGGTAGCACGTTTAATCGGAGCTCCTCCAGGTTATATAGGGTTTGATCAAGGAGGTCTCCTTACAGATGCTGTTGATCAGAAACCTCACGCAGTTCTATTGCTAGATGAGATTGAGAAAGCGCATCCAGAGTTATTTAATATTTTATTGCAGGTAATGGATTATGGTAGATTAACAGACCATAATGGTAAGAAAATTGATTTCCGCAATGTTATTTTGATTATGACAACCAATGCTGGTGCTTCAGATATGGCAAAATCAGCTATTGGATTTGGGAAAGTGCATCGTGATGGTGAGGATATAGAAGCAATCAATCGGTTCTTTACACCAGAATTTCGTAATCGGTTAGATGCAATTATTCCATTTGCACCTTTATCTCATTTAATCATCAATCAGATAGTGCAAAAATTTATTTTTCAGCTTGAAGCACAATTAGCTGATCGGGGAATTTGTTTTGAATTAAGCCCTTCTGCAACTTTATGGCTTTCCAATAAAGGATATGATTCTCAGATGGGAGCACGCCCATTAGGGCGCGTTATACAAGAATATATTAAAAAGCCATTAGCTGATGAAATTTTATTTGGAAAGTTACGCAATGGTGGTACCGTTCGCGTATTGACACAAAAATCAAATGGCAAAAAAGAAAGCTTACACTTAGAAATTTCATCTTCCGATATATCTGTAAGTTCAAAGAAAAGTAAAATAGAAAATTTTACAAAAAAGCGTGTAGGAAAAAAAAGCACAACAACTTAAGAGTGTGTTATAAAGCTGCACGAATTTTTTTTGCATTCTCTTCAAGTATTTCTGAAGGCGTTATCATATCATTATGAGGGGTAAGCTCTATTCCCTCCATACGTGGTATAATATGAAAATGGAGGTGATAGACGGTTTGTTGACTAGCTGCTTCATTAAATTGCATGACAGTTATGCCATCTGCATGAAAGGCTTTTTTGACAGCATTTGCAATTTTTTGAACAGCTTTAATAACAGGAAATAATGTTTCAGGATCTGCATCAAGTAAGTTTCTAGAGCCTTTTTTAGGAATGACCAGCGTATGACCTGGTGCTTGTGGCATGATATCCATAAATCCAATAACATCATCATCTTCGTAGACACGAATAGAAGGGATTTCATTGCGAATCAATTTAGCAAAAATATTGTTATTGTCATAAGCTTGTTTCATACAAATATTTCCTTTTATTGTAAGTTTAAGATTCTAATTTAAAAACGAAAGAATGCAAGGTTTATCAGAATGTAAGACAAAGAAGTATTTTGACTTCAGTTATATTTAGAATGGTGCACTGTCTTAATGAAGGTTTAGATTTCTATGATGGCTTCAACTTCTACAGGAACATCCATAGGAAGAGAAGCAACACCAATAGCAGAACGGGCGTGTTTTCCA
The DNA here is from genome assembly GCF_042193395.1 of Bartonella sp. TT29SHDZB. Classification (NCBI taxonomy): domain Bacteria; kingdom Pseudomonadati; phylum Pseudomonadota; class Alphaproteobacteria; order Hyphomicrobiales; family Bartonellaceae; genus Bartonella; species Bartonella sp. TT29SHDZB. Next base: position 59,457 of record NZ_JBHILQ010000009.1, on the reverse strand, counting down.
ATTTCACCAAGGATATTGACGAATAAATTAGAAGCTCCATTAGCAACAAAAGGAATATCGGTAAAATGAGAATCTACAGCCACAAAAACAGTAATTTTGACCACACGTTTTATTTTATTTAAGTCACCCAGAGTTGCCTTGAGTTGCGCGAGAATATTGAGAGCGCAAGCTTCGGATGCTTTTTGGGCTTGTTCGGTATTCACAGTTGCACCAACTTTACCAATGGCTATTGGTTTTCCATTAATAAGAGGGAGTTGTCCAGAAATAAAGAGTTGATTGCCACTTTGTGAAGTGGTGATGTAATTGGCAAGGGGGGAGATTACTTCAGGAAGAGTGATTCCGAATTTTTCTAAGTTTTTTTCAATCATATTGGTCATAATGTTAACTCCATAGCTGCTCTATAATATATTCATTGCATAATCTATTTTTTTATTTAAGAAAATGTGTGGTTAATTGAGAAATTAGCCTTTTTTGCCTTATTGTATGATGTTATGCAACGGGGATAAAGTTCGGAAGTTGGGAATGATTAGATCATTATTTATAATAATTTTATATAGTGTTTTTTTATGTACTGCGAGAGCTGAAGAGCCCATTTTTATTGTGCCTCATCGAGCAATTTATGATTTTCATCTCGATAGCGTTTCTCATGAAATGACAATTTCTGCGATGTCAGGGCGAATGGTTTACGAGCTTACTGGTTCGGCATGCCAAGGCTATAGCACACGTTTTCGTTTCATTAGCCGTGTTCACATTGAAGATATGCCAGTACGTTTGACGGATCAACAGACGACGAGTTATGAAACAGGAGATAGCCGTACATTTCGTTTTAATATTACAGATCAAGAGGGAGAAGAGGTTGTGCATCGTGCCGAGGGGGTTGCGGAGCGTACGCAAGATGGTATTACAGTTACCTTAAAAAAGCCAAAGGAAAAAGAGTATAAGCTTGCCATGGCTGAATTTCCAATGATGCAACTAAAAAATATTATCCGCCATGCAAAAGCAGGAGATCATTTTTACAATGTTACTGTATTTGATGGGACAAATAAAGCAGATAAAGTTATAAAAGAAAGTATCGTCATAGGGGAAAAGAAGACGCTTTTATCTGATAGCGAAACGGAAAAAGTAAGAAAATTGGATGAAGAAGAGTATTGGCCTGTTACAATTTCTTATTTTGATGATGGAGAAAATAAAGATGGTTTGCCGGTTTATCGTAGCAGTTTTCTCTTACATGAGAATGGTGTCATGCGTGATCTTCATATAGATTATGGAACTTTTTCAGTGCGTGCAAAATTGAACAGTCTCGAATTCTTGGAACTTGGAAAAGATCTTAATCAATGTGAAAATGCAAATATTAAATGATTAAAGAAAATAACTTGAAAAAGAATCAAATATTAGTATGTTTGCGCTATTCCACACGCGGAGTCTGGGTGTTTGCAAATGATCTGTGAGAAAATTCTAGCAAGCATCCGCCGGTAGCAGGTCTTCCTGCTTTTTCCGCGGAGGTTGAACCGGAAAGGATAATATTTATGGCACTACCCGATTTTACTATGCACCAGCTTTTAGAAGCCGGTGTGCATTTTGGTCACCAGACTCATCGCTGGAATCCCAAAATGACTCCCTATATTTATGGTCAGCGTAATAATATCCATATTATTGACCTTGCTCAGACCGTTCCGCTTTTACACCAAGCGCTTAAACTTGTTTCAGATACTGTAGCGCGTGGTGGTCGTATTCTCTTTGTTGGTACGAAACGGCAAGCATCTGACATTATCGCAGATGCGGCGAATCGTTCCGCCCAATATTACGTTAATGCACGTTGGCTTGGCGGTATGCTCACAAACTGGAAAACGATTTCCAATTCGATCCATCGTTTGCGAAAGCTTGATAAAATTCTTGCTGCTGAAGCGCAAGGCTTTACCAAAAAGGAACGTTTAAATCTTGAACGTGATCGTGAAAAGCTTAATCGTGCGCTTGGTGGTATTAAAGATATGGGTTCTGTTCCAGATCTTATCTTTGTTATCGATACGAATAAAGAAAATATTGCACTCCAAGAAGCAAAACGTTTAGGTATTCCAGTGATTGCTATTATTGATACCAATTGTGATCCTGATGACGTGACACATCCAATACCAGGGAACGACGATGCTTCACGTGCAATTTCTCTTTATTGCGATCTTTTTGCCCGTGCTGCTCTTGATGGTATTGCACGCCAGCAAGGAGCAATGGGTATCGATTTAGGAGCTCAAGTTGATGCACCTGTGGAACCTATTTTGGAAGAAAATGCAGTTTCAGAAGTTTCTGAATAATATAAAATGCCTAATTAAGGTACTTTTATTGTCTAAAGAAGAAGTTATAGGCGTGCAGAGGGATTTTGCACGCTTTCACTGTTACAAAATAAAGAGGCAAATATGAGCATTACTGCTGCACAAGTAAAAGAACTTCGAGAACTATCTGGCGCTGGCATGATGGACTGTAAAGCCGCTCTAGCAGAGACCAATGGAGATATGGAAGCTGCTGTTGATTGGCTTCGTAAAAAAGGAATAGCTAAAGCAGATAAAAAGGCTGGTCGTACAGCAGCTGAGGGATTAATCGGAGTCGTATCAAAAGATTCACATGCAGTTTTGATTGAGATTAATTCTGAAACAGATTTTGTTGCACGCAATGATGGATTCCAAGACATTGTGCGTAAAGTAGCAACTGCTGCCTTAGATACGCCAGGGGATGTTGAATCTGTTTCTGTTTCTCTTTATCCAGGCTCTGAGAAGACTGTAGAGCTTACAATTAAAGATGCAATTGGTACAATTGGCGAAAATATGACTTTTCGTCGTTCCGCTAAATTGTCTGTTGAGAATGGTGTTGTTGCGACTTATATACACAATAGTGTAGCTGATGGGCTTGGAAAACTTGGTGTTTTGGTTGCAATTGAAACGGCAGGAAATAAAGAAGCTGCTCTTGCTTTTGGACGGCAGGTCGCGATGCATATCGCCGCAACCAATCCATTAGCACTTACAGCACAAGATGTTGATGCTGCTGCTGTTGAACGTGAAAAAGCAATTTTTTCAGATCAAGCACGTCAGTCGGGAAAGCCTGAAAATATCATTGAAAAAATGGTAGAAGGACGTATGCGTAAGTTTTTTGAAGAGGTTGTTTTGCTTTCTCAAGCTTTTGTTATGAATCCTGATATGACTGTTGAAGCAGCTTTAAAAGACGCTGAGAAATCAATTGGTGCACCAGCAAAAATCACAGGCTTTATTCGTTTTGCGTTAGGTGAAGGTGTAGAAAAAGAGGAGTCTGATTTCGCTGCAGAGGTTGCGGCTGCTGCAAAGGGCTAGTTATTGCAAACTCTTGATCAGAGATTTAAAATGATATCGTTGGTTGTAGAATTTCTGATGAGAACAATATAATTGTTGAAAGGGCGTCACGTGAAAAAAGTGGTGCCCTTCGTGGTGTCAAAAGCGAAAATAAATGTGCTTTTGGGGAGATTATGAATGGCATTAGCACTTCCGTATAAACGTATACTTTTAAAGGCTTCTGGTGAAGCTCTTATGGGGGGGCAGAGTTTTGGTATTGATGTTTCTGTTGTAGACCGTATCGCAGCCGATATTGCAGAAGTGCGCACAATGGGGATAGAAGTTGCGGTTGTTATCGGAGGGGGAAATATTTTTCGTGGCGTTGCTGTTGCTTCACATGGTGGGGACCGAGTGACAGGTGATCATATGGGAATGCTTGCAACTGCTATTAACTCTTTAGCATTGCGAACATCTTTGACAAAATTAGGGGTTGAAACTGTTGTACTCTCTGCGATTGCTATGCCACAAATTTGTGAAAGTTTCTCGCAACGTAAAGCAATAGCTTATATGAATCAGGGAAAAGTCGTTATTTTTGCAGGCGGTACAGGAAATCCATTTTTTACCACTGATTCTGCTGCTACTTTACGTGCAGCTGAAATTGGTGCGGATGTCCTTCTTAAAGGAACACAAGTTGATGGTATTTATTCAGCAGATCCCAAAATAGACCCTACGGCTAAACGTTTTGACCAATTAACACATGTTGAAGTTTTGCAATGGGGATTATCTGTTATGGATTCAACGGCGGTCACTTTAGCACGTGAGAACAATGTCCCGATTATTGTGTATTCCATTCATGAAAAAGGTGGTTTGGCTAAGGTCTTGAATGGAACAGGACGCTTTACAATAGTATCGGAATAAGGGTAAGCTTCAAAGGACAATTGAAGGAGACAGAAATATGAATGTTACATCAATTATGGATGATCTGAAACGTCGCATGGATGGTGCCATTACGGCTTTTAAACATGAGTTAGGTGGTTTGCGGACTGGACGTGCATCGGCCAGTTTATTAGAACCGTTGACTGTTGAATCTTATGGTTCTGTTGTGCATATAAATCAGGTTGCTAATATTTCTGTTCCCGAACCTCGGATGCTTTCGGTTTCTGTATGGGATAAGACGATGGTCGGAGCTGTAGAGCGCGCTATTCGCGATTCTGGTCTTGGTTTAAATCCCATAACTGATGGTACGAATCTACGTATTCCTTTGCCTGAGTTGAACGAAGAGCGCCGTAAAGAACTTGTAAAAATTGCGCATCACTATGCAGAGCAAGCGCGTGTTGCTACACGTCATGTTCGTCGGGATGGTATGGACAATTTAAAAAAGTTAGAAAAAGATGGTGAAATTGGACAAGATGAAGCCCATAGTTTATCTGAAAAAGTTCAAAAACTCACGGATGAAACTATTGCTGATATTGATAAAATTTTAGCCGTAAAAGAATCTGAAATTATGCACGTTTAAGACGATTTTGTCGCTAGAAAAAAGGATGTTATACTCCCAGCCTGTAAATTATTTCTAGGGATAATAGGAGGGGGGGCTCTGTGATAGCAAGGTGTGATGCAGGAAAGTGTTTTATCATTTTGATATGGGAGAGATTGATTTGAAAGTGCAGATGTTTTAATTTTTTTATCTGCGTGATAAATCATGCCCTTTGCTGAAGGACACTATTTAACAGCATAGTGTGGGCTTTTAGTTGAGTTCGTCTTTGTTAAACTGCATAATATAAAGTATTATTAGAAATTATTCAAAGATTCTAAGATAAAGGTTGCGGAAAGAATATAACGCAAAAAAATACGCCTAATATTTCTCATTATAAAACATGTGGGTATAATCGATCAAGAAGATGTTGTGTGGCGTAATTTGTTTTTTAATGACAAATAGTTGATAGAAAAGTGTTTTTATACGAAACCTGTATTAGTTAATTTGTATGGGGCATAGGTGGCTGCTTTTTCATTTTATATTTGAGAAAATATTAAAAAATATTTTAGGATTAATCTTGACAGAGATTTTTGAAGCTGTTTTCATTGATTATTAGTTTCATAAGCGCTATCTTAGTAGACTGAATTATTTATGATAAATTATAAGAGAAATTATACAGGTATGATATAAAAATACTGCGTAGGAGAGTTTTTCTTGCGTTAATTTTTAGAGCTTGTATTTTCTATTTTTATTGTTTGGATGTTGTTTTGTCTAATTTGGTTTATCGTATTCTGACAGCTTTTGTTTTTGGCGTTATTGCGTTGTATCTAACATGGTTGGGAGGAAACTTCTTTTTTTTATTTGTATGGTGTATTGGCGGTTTTGTTCTTTATGAGTGGATGAGTATTACTAAAGAAAAATGGTGTGTTTTACAAAAAATATTAGCAAGTATTTTTTATTTGATCTTTGGCTTTTTTTTAGTGTTGAGTGTATCTGCTTCATTAATTTTTTGTGTTTTAATCGTTTTGGCTACGGTGTTGGCTATCATATCTATAAAGAAGAGTGGTTGGGTTTTTTGTGGTTTTTTATATGCATCTTTTCCTGTTGTTGCTTTATGCTTTCTGCGGGATCATGAAATGTTGGGGTTCCAAGTCGTTATTTTCTTATTTACGATAGTGTGGGGAACAGATATTGGTGGTTATTTTATCGGACGTGCATTAGGGGGGCCTAAATTAGCACCACAATTTTCTCCTAATAAAACATGGTCAGGAGCACTTGGTGGTACATTTGTCGGAGTTTTCGGTGGTATATGGGTTGCTTTTGGATTTTTTGATATAAATTTAGCAAGTTTTTTTGTGCCGCTCCTTACACTTGTTTTATCAATTGTTTCACAATTGAGTGATTTAGGGCAATCATGGCTCAAAAGACGGTTTTCTGTTAAAGATTCTAGCTCTTTATTGCCTGGACATGGTGGTTTTATGGATCGTATAGACGGATTGGTAGGGGCGGCTTTTCTTCTTTATTTAATTGGTTCATTTATGTCTGATATGGATGCGCCTTTTAATCTTTTTAGTATGATCTAATTAGGAGAAGATAGTTTGGAACTTTTAAATCATATCGTCACTATGGGTGATTTTCTTTTAAGAAGTTTGAGTATTCTTTTCATCATTATGATTATCATTTTTGTGCACGAATTTGGGCATTATCTCATTGGTCGGTGGTGTGGTATTAAGGCGTTAGTTTTTTCGCTTGGATTTGGACCAGAGATAGCGAGTTATACAGATAAGCGTGGCACGAAGTGGCGTTTAGCACTTATCCCCTTAGGAGGTTATGTAAAATTTGTTGGGGATGAGGAGAAAATCGATACGGTATCATCCCAATCATCTCTGATTGTTGATGGTTCATTTGCGAGTGCGCATGCTTGGAAAAAAGCAGCAACTGTTTTTGCTGGTCCCCTTTTCAATGCCCTTTTTACTGTTGTTATTCTAACATTTTTTTTCTTTATCTATGGTCGTGTAGCCATTGAGCCCGTTGTTGGTTCTTTGGTAAAAGATAGCCCTGCTCTTCAATCTGGTTTGGAATTAGGTGATCGTTTTGTTGAAATGGATGGACGACGGGTTGAAAGTTTTGAAGATTTGATGAACTATGTGATTTTTCACGGAAGAGAACCCATAGAGTTTAAAATAGAACGCATGGGGCGAGTCTTTACAACAATGATTACCCCGAAAGTCGTTGAGCGAGATGATGGATTTGGTAATCGAACCCGAAGTGCTATGATAGGTGTAGGCGTTCCTGTTGATTTAAATAATCCTGCACGTTTAGATCCAACTTATATAAAACATATTCGCTATGGTTTTGTAACAGCTATAAGAGAAGCGTCAGACCGTACTGTGTTTATCGCCACTCAAACCGTTCTTTTTATGAGTCGTTTAATAGGAGGAAAAGAGGATCATTGTCGACTAAGTGGACCTTCTAAAACCGTTAAAATTGCTTGGAAAGTGAGCGAGACAGGTTTTATCTCTTTGTTGAACTTGGCAGCTTTTCTTTCAATAAGTGTTGGGCTTATTAATCTTTTTCCGATTCTACCGCTTGATGGTGGGCATCTTTTATTGCATGTCATTGAAGTCATTACTGGGAGGCAAATATCTGCTAAAATTCAGGGAATCATTTTTCGTTTAGGTTTTTCCATTCTTCTCCTTTTTATGATCTTTGTCTTTTTTAATGATTATTTTTGTTGGTTTAGCTAATTAAATTATGGAAAACGCTTTATAAATTGAGTAATAATAGCAAAAATAAATTGAAGGTTGTTTACCATGTCTACAAAATGTTGTGGCGTTGTACATTATAATGAGTAATTAAGGAATAAAAAGTCTCGCTGTAAAAAGGTTGTTATGGCAGTTAGCTTTTTAAGGCATCATGTCCAAGGAACAAGAGTAAGGTAAAAAAGCCAATGACTACGAATTCAAAGTTTTTAAATGCAGCATCTGTATTGGTGTTAAAGATGGGGTTGCTTGCCCCAGCAACGGTTTTTATGTCACTTGCTGCGGTCGGAGAAATACAAGCGTCTGTAGTCCGATCTATTGAAGTTCGTGGGAATAAGTTTGTAAGTTCTCAGGCGATTCGAGACAATATGGGGATTAAGGTTGGGCAAGGTGTTTCCAGTGGTGATGTTGATAGTGCTGTGAAGAACCTTTTCGAATTGGGTTTATTTTATGATGTTAAAATAAATCCGGTGGGTGATAAATTGGTTGTATTCGTAAAAGAATACGAGGTTGTCAATCAAATATTGTTTCAAGGAAATAAATCTTTTAAAGACCCAGATCTTAAGCGGTTTATTTCTTTAAAACCGAATGAGCCTTTTAATTCTGCTAAGCTTTCTGCTGATATAAATACAATTCGTGAAGCTTATAAAACTCTTGGTCGTAATAATATCACTGTTAATGTTCAAACGATTAACCTCGGAAAAGGGCGGGTTAATGTGGTATTTAATGTTGTTGAAGGGAAAAAAACAAAGATTGGTGATATCACTTTTAAGGGAAATAATGTCTTTGGAAGTCGCCGTTTGCGTGATGTGATTTCAACAAAAACTTCAGGAATTTTTTCGAAGTTGTTGGGAGGTGATGTTTATAGTGAAGAGCGCCTCGCTGTTGATGAAGAAGCTTTACGTCGCTTTTATTATAACCGTGGTTATGCAGATTTTCGTGTAGTCTCTTCTAAAGCAACTTTTGATGCGGCAAGCAATACGTATAAAATTTCTTTCGTTCTTGATGAGGGTGCGCTCTATAAAATTAGCGATATTCAGGTTGAAAGTGATGTTGATGGAATTGATGTTCAATCTGTAAAAAGGGTGCTTAAAACCCAGCCAGGTAATGTTTATAGTGCAGAGGATATTGAACAGTCTGTTGCAACTATTAATAACAAAGTTGCTGATTCGGGATATGCTTTTGCTAAAGTTGAACCGCGGGGAAATCGTAATTTAGCAAATCATACAATTTCAATTTTATATAATATTGAACAAGGTACACGTGCTTATATTCAACGTATTGATATACGTGGCAATGAGAAAACGCGTGATTACGTCATTCGCCGTGAGATTGATTTAAACGAAGGAGATGCTTACAATCAAACTTTATTACAGCGGGCAAAACGTCGTCTAGAAAGTTTAGGTTTCTTCAAAGCCGTTAATATTTCAATGGTTCCTACAGATCAATCTGACCAAGTTGTTTTGGTAATAGATGTCGTTGAAGCTTCAACAGGAGATCTCTCTCTTTCTGGAGGGTATACAACAGGGGGAACAAGTCCTGGTATGTCACTTGAAGTTTCTGTTACTGAACGTAATCTTGGGGGACGTGGTCAATATGTTCGTTTAGGATTAGGTGCGGGGCAAGAAAAATCTCGTAATTATAATTTATCATTTGTTGATCCTTATTTCTTAGGGTATCGTTTATCTGCTGGCGTTGATGTTTTTCGTAGTACTTATCGTGCTGATAAAGCCTATGATGTACGGCAGACAGGTGGATCGCTGCGGTTTTCGTTACCTATTAATAATCAATTATCTGCTAATGTAGCTTATTCTTATGTGCAGGAAGAATATGATTTTGGCGGAGAGTATGATTTTGACAAAGAGAGTGACATAATAGAATTATATGGGAAATATTCTGGTGCGATTGTTCAAGCTGCAAAACACAGCCCTTGGAAACGTTCATCAATTAGTTATGGTTTCACCTATAATACGATTGATGATATGAGATCTCCTCATGATGGATGGTACGTGCATCTTCTTCAGGAATATGCAGGGCTTGGTGGAAGTGCAAAGTTCTTAAAGACCACGGGTAAGGCGATGATGTACAAGACTCTTTCTGATCAGAAGGATATCGTTGGTTTGCTTTCCTTTGGGGGTGGTTATATCCACGGAATGGGCCGAGATGGTGTTCGTATTTTCGATATGTTTAAAGTAAATTCTGATATGATTCGAGGGTTCAAATATAATGGAATAGGTCCACGTCAGGTTTCCAGTAAGGGTGAGGTTTATTTCTTGGGGGGAACGACATATATGAATGCGACTGCTGAAGTCCAGTTTCCTATCCCTGTTGTGCCTGAAGGGTTCGGGTTGCGCGGTGCTTTATTTGCGGATATTGCTACGCTTTATGGCAATAATTATAAAGCCGTTTTTAAGGGTGAACCGTCTGTTACTAATACCAAAAGTGCTTGGCGTTCATCTGCAGGTGTGAGTTTGATGTGGGATTCTCCGTTTGGTCCTTTGCGTTTTGATTATGCTTGGCCAATAACGAAGCAGGAAGGTGATCGTTTGCAACAATTGAATTTTGGTATTTCTACGAAGTTCTGATTTGAGCGATTTTAAGAAGGAAAAACTTGAAGAGAATAGCTTAAGCTGGGAGAGAAAGTGTTTTGATGGCGGATACATTTTTTTTTACGCCGTCCCGACGATTGACAGTTGCAAATGCTGCTGAGTTGACGGGTGCAAAGCTTCTTAATCCAGAGTTTTCTCATAAAGTTATCAATACTCTTTCTTCACTTGAGAGTGCTGTGGAAGGTTCTCTTGTTTTTGTAGAGCATCGGAAGTTTTCTGATGCTTTACTGGACAGTTCTGCTGTTGCTGTTTTTTGTACGAATGAGATTGTTTTTAAAGTTCCCGAAACTATGGCAATTTTGGTGACATCCACACCACAGCGTGACTTTGCTCAGATTGGTCGTATTTTGTTTCCGGATTCTGTCAAGCCAATGCCTTGGTTGGGGCAGAAGGGGATTTCATCGCATGCGCATATTCATCCAACGGCTAAGTTGGCAGATGATGTGTGTATTGAAGCGGGAGCTGTTATTGGTAAAAATGTTGAGATTGGTGCAGGAACTCTTATTTCATCCACAGCTGTTATCGGTGAAAATTGCCGTATTGGGCGAGACTGCTATATTGCTCCTAAGGTCACAGTTCAGTGTTCTATAATAGGTGATAAGGTTCAGCTTTATCCTGGCGTTTGCATTGGGCAAGATGGTTTTGGTTATGTTGGAGGCGGGGCTGGAATCGAGAAAATTCCACAGCTTGGTCGTGTTATTATTGAGGATGGTGTAGAAGTTGGTGCGAACACGACAATTGATCGTGGGACATTTCAAGATACTGTTATTGGTGAAGGAAGCAAGATTGATAATCTTGTACAAATTGCCCACAATGTCAAAATTGGACGCTATTGTCTTATTGCCGCTCAATGTGGCATTGCGGGAAGTACATCTATAGGGGATATGTCTCAGCTTGGCGGAAGTGTGGGAGTAGCGGATCACATCATAATAGGTAAATCTGTTCAGATTGCTGCTCGTAGTGGTGTTATGAATGACATTCCGGATGGCGAAAAATGGGGAGGTAGTCCAGCGCGACCATTTAAACAATGGTTTCGTGAAGTAGCGGCGTTGCGCAGTATGGGAAAAGTTAAAAAGGAGAAACGCTGATATGATCAGCAGTGAAAAAACTAAAAACTTAGAGGCTGTCGATATTGAAAAGCTATTATCAATATTACCGCACCGTTATCCATTTTTATTGATTGATCGTATCGTTGATATTGATGGTGAACAAGAAGCGGTTGGTATTAAAAATATAACGATTAATGAGCCACATTTTACGGGACATTTTCCCGCAAAGCCTGTTATGCCTGGAGTTTTGATTTTAGAAGCTATGGCACAAACGGCAGGAGCAATAGCACTTTTAAATTTAGGCAATAAGCAAACAAATTTAGTTTACCTTATGACGGTTGATAATGCGAAATTTCGTAAGCCGGTTATACCTGGTGATCAGCTAAAGATCCATGTTCAGCTTTTGAAAAAAAGATCTGGTATGAGACGTTTTTCATGTGTTGCAAAAGTAGAAGATGTTCGCGTCGCTGAAGCAGAAATTGCTGCGATGATTGTCGAAGAAGCATAAACGATATTTGATGGGAATTTAAAAATGTCCGGTACGAAAATCCATCCAACTGCTCTTGTGGAGAAGGGAGCGCAGCTTGGTGAGAATGTACGCGTTGGACCATTTTGCCATATTAGTTCAGAGGCTGTTATTGGTGATGAATGTAGTTTGACAAGTCATGTTGTAATAATGGGAAAGACAACGTTAGGAGCCAAGAGTAAAGTATTTTCTCATGCTGTTTTGGGGGCAGATCCGCAAAATAATAAACATAAAGGAGGGGCTACAACTCTTTTTATTGGTAAGAATTGTACGATTCGTGAAGGTGTAACAATGCATAGGGGTTCCGATTCGAGTGTAGGAATGACAGTTGTTGGTGATAATTGCCAATTTTTTTGTTATGCGCATATCGCTCACGATTGTTATGTAGGCAATCATGTAACATTTGCCAATAACGCAATGATTGCTGGTCATGTTACTGTTGGTGATTATGTGATTATTGGTGGTGGTGCTGCTGTTCATCAATTTGTTCGTGTTGGACATCATGCATTTATCGGCGGCGTATCTGCGCTGGTTGGTGATCTGATACCTTATGGAACAGCTGTTGGTGTGCAGGCAAAACTTGCCGGCCTCAATATTATTGGCATGAAGCGTGCAGGACTTGAGCGTCAAGATATTCATGCACTCCGTCATGCGGTTGCGATGCTTTTTGATCATAGCAAACCATTTAAAGAGCGTGTCAGTGATGTTGCTTCTTTCTATTCTTCTTCTCAGTCTGTTTCTGAAGTTGTTAATTTTATTAAAGAAGAAGGAAAGCGTTTTTATTGTACACCAAAATTTGAAGGCGATAGAATAAAAGAATATAAGGATTAAAAATGCCTATTCGGGGAGCCAGAAGTTTTCTTTCCGGCCGTACTGCTATTATAGCAGGAAATGGTGTTCTACCGATTACTGTTGCGCAGACTCTTGAGAAGAATGGAGAAAATCCTTTTCTTGTGCTGTTACATGGTGAGGCAGATTCTGTTCTTTATCGCTATGAGCATTGCGAGCTATCAATTGTAGAGTTAGCACGACTCGTTAAAATTTTAAAAGAGGCTGGTGTATATAATGTTGTTTTGGCAGGTGGTGTGAAAAAGCGTCCACTTCTTAAACAATTGCGACTGGACTGGACAACATTTTTAGCTCTTCCTAAGTTAATTGGAGCTTTGAGGAGGGGAGATGATGCGTTATTAAAAGCTTTTATACGGATTATTGAAGCGCACGGTTTTTGTGTTGTTGGTGCTCACGAAATAGTACCAGATCTTTTAGCTCCCATAGAATTTAATTTAACAGTACGGTGTGCTACTTCAAAAGAGAAAAAAGATATTTTTTTAGCAGCAAAAGCAGCAAAGCTTTTAGGGCAATTGGATATTGGGCAAGCCGTTGTTGTTGTCCAAGGAAGGGTAGTTGCTCTGGAGGGCGCTGAGGGAACTGATAATATGTTGTGGCGTGTTTGTGAAATGCGAGAAAGAGGGCAAATTCCCTCTAAAGGTGGCGTTCTTGTAAAATGTGCAAAACCACAACAGGATAATCGCGTTGATTTGCCATCAATTGGGCCCGCGACAATAATGAATATTGCAAAGAGTGGTTTATCTGGTGTTGCGGTGGAGGCAAATAGAAGTCTAATATTATCGGTGAAAACAACAATAGAAAAAGCCAACAAATATTCTCTATTTATAGAGACATTTGAAAAGTTTGGTCATGAATAATTGTTTCTTAAAGATTGCAGTGGTTTCAGGTGAAGAATCTGGTGATTTACTTGGGGCCGATTTAATTTCTTGTTTATCACAACAGATAGGATGCAATATTCATTTGATTGGTGTTGGGGGGAGGCATTTAAAGGCATTAGGTTTAAAAAGCTTTTTTGATTCCCATGATATTGCTTTAATAGGTTTAAAGGAAGTATTGAAAAAACTACCATTGTTATTGCTACATATTCGCAATTTATCCAAATTTATTGCACAAGAACAACCTGATTGTTTAATTATTATTGATAGTCCTGATTTCACGCATCGTGTTGCAAAAAAAGTACGTGCTTTAGCACCTTCTATTCCTATCATTAAATATATTGCACCAACCGTTTGGGCATGGAGACCAGAGCGTGCAAAAGCTATGTGTGGATTTGTTGATCATATTTTAGCGGTTTTTCCTTTTGAAGAAAAGATTATGCAAGATTTGGGAGGTCCTGCCACGACCTATGTTGGACATCGTCTTTTGACATATCCTCCCCTTTTGAGCGTTCAGTCAGAAAAAAAACACCAATTAGAACAAAGAAATTTGATTGATACACAAACATTATCACCTACATTGGTTATTTTGCCAGGATCACGCAATTCAGAAATTCATTCTTTAATGCCTATTTTTCGAGAAACAGTAGAGATTCTTGTACAACGTATTCCTCATTTACGTATTATTTTACCAACCCTACCTCATTTGGTAGATAGAATCCGTGACTTTGTGCAATGCTGGAAAAGCAAGATAGAAATTGTCGTTGGTGAAGATGAAAAATGGCGTGCTTTTGCACAAGCAGATGTTGCTCTTGCTGCACATGGAACTGTTTCACTTGAATTAGCCTTAGCAAAAATTCCTATGGTTCTTTGCTATAAACTTGATCGCTTTTCTAAATTATTTATTTTTCCTAAAATGATGTTATGGAGTGCTGCTCTTCCAAACATTATTGCTGATAAGCCTATTGTTTCGGAATATTTGAATGAATTAATCCGTCCTGGCATGTTAGCAAGACAAGTAGAACAACTTTTGGCTAATCCTTTATTGCGACAGGCTCAACTTGATTCCTTTGAGATGGTAGAACAGAAAATGAAAACTGAAGTACCATCGGGGGTTGTTGGTGCACAAACAATTATTACTCTTTTAAAAAATAGGAATAAAATTGTATAAATAAAGCAATATGTTAATGATTAATATTTAATTTTAGCAAGAAAATCACAAGCACGTTGGCTTTTAGGATTGGTAAAAAATTGTTCAGATTCTGTATCTTCAACAATTTTTCCATTTTCTAGAAAGAGTATTCTTTCTGAGACTTTACGTGCGAAGCCCATTTCATGGGTAACACAAAGCATTGTAATTCCTGTATCTGCCAATCGAGCCATCACGTCCAAAACTTCTCCCACACTTTCTGGATCAAGAGCAGAGGTTGGTTCATCAAAAAGCATGACTTCAGGTTCCATACAAAGTGCACGGGCAATCGCAACACGTTGTTGTTGCCCACCAGAAAGTTGTAAAGGATATTTTTCACAGTGTTTTTCAATACCAACATGCGTTAAGTAACGAATTGCCCGTTCTTGTGCTTGTTGTTTGGACAGCCCTTGAACTGTCATAGGTGCTAAAATACAATTTTGTATAACGCTCATGTGGGGAAATAAATTAAAATTCTGAAAGACCATTCCTATCTTACGAAGAACATTTTTTTGCTGTTGTACAGGAGCAGTATGGATATCAACGTTATGGATACAGATTGAACCTTTTTGTGCTTGTTCTAATTGATTAATACAACGAATTAATGTTGATTTTCCTGATCCGGAAGGTCCACAAATAACGATATGTTCACCAGTTTGAACATTAAGGTTGATATCATGTAGGACCTGAAAGTTTCCATACCATTTATTGAGGTTTCGAATAGAGATCACTGGGTTTTTACTGGGAGAGATCGATTTATTATTTTTCAAATTCATCTTATTTTATTCTTTCATTGATGAAGAACTTGATTAATTCAACATTTTGGTTTGGTAAAGTTTTTTTATGATCATTTTATTTAGCGTAAATATCGAGTGAGGCGCTGTTCGATAAAAATAATAAAACGATGAATGAGTTCAACGATAAAGAGATAGATAAGAGCAGCCCAAACGTAAACTTGAAAATCAAAAGTCCGTGAATAAGTGAGTTTAGCAACCCCCATTAAATCATAAACAGTAATAAGTGAGGCAACAGCACTGGATTTAATCATTAAAATCAACTCATTTCCTAGGGGGCGTAATGCTACAATCATTGCTTGTGGAAGAATAACTCTAAAAAATGTGACAGAGTCACTTAAACCTAAAGCTTTTGATGCTTCACGTTGTCCAGTTGTTACGGATAAAAAACTTCCTTTAAAGATCTCAGATTGATAGGCCGCAGAATTGAGTGTAAAAATAAAAAGACAACAATACCACGCGTTTTGAAAAAACCACCATAGTCCCACCTGTTGCCAAAAACTATTCATTGACCCAAGCCCATAATAAAAAAGAAAGAGTTGAGCTAATAAAGGAGAGCCGCGGAAAAAATAGACATAAGCATTTGCAAAATATTGTAAAAATGTATTCTTTGATAGACGAGCAAAAGCGATAAGCATACCAAGAAAAAGACCTAGAGAACAAGAGATAGAAACAAGCTCAACAGTAACAATAAAGCCATTAATAAATTTGGGTCCATAATGGCTTAAAAGATCAGGATTAAAAAGGAAATAAAGCCACTCAGGAATCATTGACCTAGCACCTTTTTATAGCCTATTTGAGTGTATGTTTCCAAATGGCGTAAGATTGCAGTAAAAACCGCTGAAAATAACAAATAGAGTAAGCATGCTACAAAATAAAATAGCATGGGTTTATTGGTAGCAGCGACAGCTAAATTCGTTTGTCGCATGAGGTCAACAAGCGCGATTGTAGAAACAAGGGATGTATCTTTCAGTAAAGTAAGCCAATTATTAGAAAGTCCTGGTAAGGCATTTCGGATGAGCTGAGGAAAGACAATACGAAAAAATGTGGTTGTTCGTGAAAGGCCTAAAGCTTTAGCCGCTTCGTATTGACCTTTATCAAAAATATTAAATGCTCCAAGCCAAACTTCACAAGAAAAAGCTGCAAGAACCATACTAAGAGCAAGAACACCAGCAACAAAAGCATTGATACTGAACATGATTTCAAAATTAAAATAGTCAAATAAATTTTGAATAAGGCTTTGTAATCCGTAGTAAACTAAAAACAGAGTTAAAAGCTCTGGTAATCCACGAAACACCGTTGAAAAGAGACGTGCTAGAGCTTTAGCTATCTTAATATTGGATCGAATCATTACTGCATTGAGAAGTCCTAGAGGAAATCCTAGAAGGCCACAACATAACGCCAATGACAATGTCATTCCTGCACTGGAAAGTATAACAGCTCCCCATCCCCCATTGCTAAATGATAGCAATGCTAAATTTTCAATCATTCTTGTGTTCCTCATGAAAGAGTTAGATAATATTTTTTAGCAATAACCAACGGGTTTCATTTAAATATCATATTGATATTTAATAAACATCACTTGTAAAATATTTTCTCATAATTTTCTCATAAGTTCCATCCAAACGAATTTCTTTTAGCGCCTCATTGAGCTTATTTTTAAGATCATTATTATTTTGACGGACTGCAATTGCAACAGGAAATCTTGTTTCATCTAGAGTTCCTAGGAGGAAACAGCAATCTTTTCCTTCATTTTTAAGCCAATTTAATGCTTGTAATTTATCAACAATAATCACATCAAGTCGATGATTTAAAAGATCACGATTAACTTCGATTGTGGAAGGATAGAGTTTTATTTTCACCTCTTCAGAGGCATAATGATCTTCTGCATAGAAAGCTTGTGTTGTATTGGATTGCACACCAAGATTTTTACCTCTAAAATCTTTTGTCGAGATTTCTTTAATTCCCGAAGCTTTGGTAACAATAACAGCCAGTGCTGTATTGTAGTAAGGATCTGTGAAGTCAATTTTTTGTAAGCGATCTTGTGTGAGAGAGAGGGAAGCAATGATAGCATCATATTTTTTTGCAATAAGTCCAGGGATCATTCCCTCGAAGTCTTGTGTGACAATAGTACATTCAATATTCATTTTTTTACAAAGTGCGTAAGATATATCAATATCAAATCCTTGCAGTTTGTTATTTGAGTCAATATAACTGAAGGGAGGATAGGTGCCTTCACTCGCAATTTTTAATGTTTTCGCATCAGCCAATTGGGTGAATAGTGCAGCGCTTATTATAAGAGCTCCAGCTAATAGTTTCATGATGTTCTCCTATTGGATAAGCGGGCAATATGAAATCATTATGTTTTTATAATCTGTAAGCTTTTTGGGAGCAATTCAAAAATTTATTGATGTTTATTTTAGATCATTATGTTGGACATTATTGATAAAAAAAGAATAAATATCTTATTGCTTGTATGATAGCTTAATTTTCACGAAATGTTTGATTTGAATCATTTCATGAGTCAAAACTGCGGATTTTTCTTGAAAATAAGGCTATTAAATTTGGACATAAAGAAAAAATTAGATTTTGATACGATAAAAATACAACCTTATTGTTGTCATTAGATTCTATAAAATGTTTAGCTCTCAAGGAGCAATTAAAAGTTATTTTGATAAATGTAAATTTTCTTATAAAAAAGCCGAATTTCTAATTATATCTGCATGTCCAATAAAGATTTAAAAAATACTCCTTAAATATACAGATTGAGTTTTAATTCATAGTGCTATCTAATTGATATCGAAAGTAAAATATTTTCTCATAATTTTCTCATAGGTTCCATCGGCGCGGATTTCTTCTATTGCTTTATTAAAACTGTTTTTAAGATCATTATTATTTTGACGGAGTGCAATTGCAATAGGAAAATTTGTTTCTTCTAGAGTTCCCAAGAGGAGACAGCAGTCTTTTCCTTCATTTTCAAGCCAATTTAATGCTTTTAATTTATCAAAGATGATGATATCAAGCCGATGGCTTAAAAGATCACGATTAACTTCTGTTGCTGTAGGATAAAGTTTGATATTAACTCCTTCAGAGGCATAATGATCTTCTGCATATGCAGCTTGTGTTGTATTTGATTGTACACCAAGGTTTTTACCTCTAAATGCTTGTGTTGAGATTTCTTTAATTTCCGAATTTTTGGTAACGATAACAGCGAGTGCTGTGTTGTAGTAAGGATCTGTAAAATCAATTTTTTGTAAGCGCTCTTTTGTAGGAGAAAGGGAAGAAACAATAGCATCGTATTTTTTGGCAAGAAGACCGGGAATCATCCCCTCGAAGTCTTGTGTGACAATAGTACATTCAACATTCATTTTTTTACAAAGAGCATAAGATATATCAATATCAAACCCTTGAAGTTCATTATTTGAGTCAATATAACTAAATGGCGGATAAGAAGCATCGCTTGCAATTTTCAGCGTTTGAGAATTGGCCGATAGGGTAAATAGTGTCGCGCTTATTATAAGAGCTCCTGCTAATAATTTCATTATGTTCTCCTATTGGATAAGCTGGCAAATATGAAACCATCATGAATTTTTATAATCTGTAAGCTCTTTTGGAGCAATGTAAAAAATTTATCTGTGTTCATTTTGATATCATTATGCTGAATATCATTGTCAAAAAAATAATTTCTTTTTATTAAGTATGGGAATAAAAAATACAGGAAAGAAGGTCACCTCTTATTGATTGTATGATGATTTTTAATGATTTTACTTAAAAATCAATAATTTGTCTTTAAAAGAAAACCTATTAACTTAAATACAAAGAAAATTTTAGCTCTTAACATGACAAAATGTAAAGTATTTTTATTCGAATCTATTTGAAGAGGGATAAGAAGTTTTGGCATCTTAGAGAAGCACTTAATGTAAGCTTTTTGCAATTTTATCTGGAGAAGATAAAAAGAAAAATTCTGGCTTTGCTAGATTTTAATATGTAATAAGGCTTTTAAACATGAGGGAATGATAGGGGATACATTTCCATTAAAGATAATGAGAATTATAAGGTAAAATTCTCAATTTCTTTACAGAGCTAAAACTTAGAATTTTTTAGTAAATTTTTATAGAGTTTTAGAATCACATTTTATAAAAATTCTTAAAGGATGTTTTTTGATTATTCTCAATAAAGCTTCAGTAAATGAAGCTTTATTGATTTCTTTTTTTAATTTGCACGTTCATCTATAGGAACATAGTTACGCATGGCATAGCCTGTGTAGAGTTGTCGAGGACGACCAATTTTTTGTTCAGGGTCTTCAATCATTTCTTTCCATTGCGCCACCCACCCGACACTGCGTGCCAATGCAAAAAGGACAGTAAACATTTCAGTTGGAAAACCTAGAGCTTTTAATGTAATGCCGGAATAGAAATCAACATTGGGATAAAGCTTTTTTTCGATAAAATATTCATCATTTAAAGCAATTTTTTCAAGTTCTATTGCAATATCAAGAAGCGGGTCATCTTGAATGTTGAGTTCTTTTAAAACTTCATGACAAGTTTTTTGCATGATTTTTGCACGTGGATCATAATTTTTATAGACACGGTGCCCAAAGCCCATGAGGCGGAAAGGATCATTTTTATCTTTTGCACGTGCAATAAATTCAGGAATTCTTTTAATAGAACCTATTTCTTGGAGCATTTTTAGACATGCTTCATTGGCACCACCATGTGCTGGTCCCCAAAGGCATGCAACACCTGCTGCAATACAGGCAAACGGATTAGCACCCGAGGATCCAGCAAGACGCACTGTAGATGTAGAAGCATTTTGTTCATGATCTGCATGAAGGATAAAGATTTGATCCATCGCCCGGGCAAGCACTGGGTTTATTTTATATTCTTCACAAGGAACAGCAAAGCACATATGGAGGAAATTTGCAGCATAACTAAGATCATTGCGTGGATAAACAAAGGCTTGTCCGATACTGTATTTATAGGCCATAGCAGCAAGCGTTGGAACTTTTGAGATAAGACGTACAGAAGCAATCATTCTCTGGTGAGGATCTGTAATATCAATAGAGTCGTGATAGAACGCAGACATAGCGCCAAGGCAGGCAACCATAACAGCCATAGGATGAGAGTCACGACGGAAGCCGTGAAAAAAACGTGAAAACTGTTCGTGGACCATGGTATGCTGCATAATACATCGATCAAAGTCATTTTTTTCTTGCTGTGTTGGGAGTTCACCATAAAGGAGAAGATAACAACTTTCGAGAAAATCTCCTTTTTCAGCCAATTGGTCGATAGGATAACCACGATAAAGCAATATACCTTTATCACCATCAATATAAGTAATTTTTGATTCACAAGAAGCTGTTGAAGTAAACCCCGGATCATAAGTAAAAATACCAGTTTTTTTGTAGAGAGAAGCAATTTCGATGACTTCGGGTCCACTTGTGCCTTTACGCAGGGGAAGTTCTACTTTTTTATCATTCACAATAATATGTGCGCTATTCTCAGACATTCGGTATTCCTTTCAGATCCTTCGCTTCTAAAAATTAAGACTCTGCTTCATCAGAGTAGGAGATATACAATAACTGAAGCTTTTCTTACTTATATTAAGGGTAGATTGCCTCTAAAAGTGAGTACATGCAATCTAAAAATATTTCCTTATTGATCATTATTACTCAATAGGAAATGTATTTCAATGATGTAACATAAAAAACTCTTTTAGATCGTGTTGAGATATCTGTATAGAGGCTCATTTGAGGAGATATATTCAGTACCCATTATGAGCATATTGTTGTGATAAGTTGGTCCTTGATGCGATAAAGGGATTCATCGCGTCCTAATAAAACAAGAATATCCAAAACACCTGGCGATGTTGCACATCCTGTAAGAGCTGCGCGAAGTGGTTGGGCGATAGATCCAAATTTGAGATTCTGTGTTTGGATACAAGAGCGAAGTGTTTCATCTAGAGTTTTTGTATCCCAAGAGGGGCACGCTTTCAGAGCAAGATAAAGATCGTTTAAAATGGTTCGTCCATTTTTATCTAAGAGCATTTGAGCTTTTTCATCAAGTTGTAAAGGTCGTTGCGTAAAAATGAAGGAGGCATTGTCAATCAGTTCGCACAGTGTTTTTGAACGTTCTTTCAAATGCGGGATTGCTTTTAAAAATTGAACACGGCGTTTTTCATCAAGTTTTTCAATAATTTGTGCTCCCCTATCGGTTTCTGGTAGAATATTAAGAGCGGCATCAAAAAGTTCTTGATCATTGCTCATGCGCATATAGTGTCCGTTGATGGAATCGAGCTTTTTGAGATCAAAACGAGCAGCACCTTTGTTAATATCCTCAATATCAAACCAAGAAATCATATCTTCGAGTGACATAAGTTCATCATCACCATGACTCCAACCTAAACGGACAAGGTAATTGCGCAGAGCACCAGGAAGATATCCCATAGTTCGGTAGGCATCCACACCCAGCGCACCATGTCGCTTTGATAATTTTGCGCCGTTTTCACCATGGATAAGAGGGATATGTGCCATAACAGGAATGTCCCATCCCATTGCTTTAAAGATAATCGTTTGTCGGGCTGCGTTGGTAAGATGATCGTCACCACGTATGATATGTGTGATCCCCATATCATGATCATCAACGACAACGGCATGCATATAGGTAGGTGAACCATCAGAACGCAAAATAATGAAGTCATCGAGATCTTTATTAGGGAAACGAACATCACCTTGAACACGGTCATGTACGATCGTTTCTCCATCTTGAGGGGCTTTAATGCGAATAACAGGCTTAGCACCTTTAGGAGCTTCAGAACGATCACGGTCGCGCCAACGTCCATCATAACGTGGTGGGCGCCCTTCTGCACGGGCTTTTTCACGCATTTCAGCTAACTCCTCAGGTGAAGCATAACAATAATATGCTTTACCATTCTTGACCAACTGTTCAGCGATTTGGCGGTGACGTTCTGCACGTTCGAATTGCGAAATAGGGGCGCCATCATAACTAAGACCCATCCAGTGCAAGCCATCTATAATGGCTTTTACAGCTGCTTCTGTTGAACGCTCTCGGTCTGTATCTTCAATTCGTAAAAGCATTTTTCCACCGGTATGTTTTGCATAAAGCCAATTAAAAAGAGCAGTACGAGCACCACCAATATGAAGGAAGCCAGTGGGTGAAGGGGCAAAACGAGTAATAACAGACACGAATATTTTCCTTTAAACTAAGATATTACTTATGGAATTTTATAGAAAAGTCATGTTAGCATAAGTGATGGGGCGTGCAATAGCCGTATTGCGAGTTAAAGTGGGGGACTGATGTTTTATAAAAGTAAAGAGGGTTTATCCGAAAAATCTGTTACAGAAGAAAAAAAGCCATGTCAGATAGGGCAGAGTGTTTTTTCTAGATATGATGATGCAAAGAATGGTGGCTATAACCAACAAAAACTTTTTTTATGGACACTCTTAAAAGAAGTAATCATTTTTTTTCGCAAATGGTTAGAAGATTGTATCAATAAAGAAGTTTCTTTTGGTATCCTTTTTTCGCTGATTTTAGTCTTTTTTGCCCTAGGAATCATTTTCTATTTTCATTTAGAGTGGGAACCAACTTGGGGACAATTGGGGGCGTTGGTCAGTATTTTTCTCGCAATATTCTATGGTGCACGTTTTTATCGAAAAATATGGATTCCCGTGGGGTTTCTGTTTTGTATTATATTGGGTGCTTTAGCGGCAAAAATAGAAACGTGGCGTATTGCAACACCCATGCTAAGCAGTGACATTGTCACTACATTGACGGGAAGAATTGTTTCTATTGAGTCAGGTGCCAAAGGAGGATTTCGTTTAGTTTTGGATATTTTGAGTACAGAAAAGCCCGTATTACGCCATAGTCTTCTTCGTGTTCGTTTATCGGCAAGATATTTGCCATCTGGCTTAGCGATTGGTGATGGACTGCATGGAAAAGTGAGGATGCGTGCATTCTCTGGGCCGGTGCGTCCAGGAGGCTACGATTTTAGTTTTCATAATTATTTTAAAAGAATTGGAGCACAAGGCGTTTATTTAGGAAAACCAAGAAAAATATCCGTTTCGCAGCCTGATGGAATATTCGCTATCATTCTACAGAAAATTGAAAATTTACGCACGAAGATGACACAAAGAATCCGTATAGCCCTTGAAGGAGAAAAGGGGAGCGTTGCAGCTGCTCTCATAACAGGGCAGCGTGCTGGTATTTCAAATGAGACAAATGAAGCATTACGTACAGCTGGATTAGCCCATATTTTATCAATATCAGGTTTACATATGGCGTTGTTAAGCGGTATAGTTCTTTTGAGTATCCGTAGTTTTTTAGCATTTTTTCCAGTTTTTTCTTCCTATTATTCCAGTAAAAAATTTGCTGCTATCGTTGCGTTTATGATAACAGCTTTTTATTTATTATTGTCAGGCTTAGCAATATCAGCGCAAAGAAGTTTTGTGATGATTGCTGTTATGTTGGTTGCTATATTGTGTAATCGCTCTGCTATAACAATGCGTAATTTTTCCATTGCAGGGTTGATAACTCTGGCGATGACACCCCATGAAATATTAGGTCCTAGCTTTCAAATGTCCTTTTCTGCGACTGCTGCTTTGATTGCTTTTTTTGATTGGTGGAGTGGAAGATCATTTTTTCGTAAAAGAAAAACAACACCCTCTTATGTTGGAGGAGGAGTGATAAATTTTGTTTTCTCATCGATGCTTTCAACATGTGCTTCTTCCTTTGTTGCAGGGAGTGCAAGTGGAATTTATGCTGCTTATCATTTTTCTAATATGGCATTTTTGAGCATTATTAGTAATGCTTTCGCTTTGCCTGTCATCTCAATTTTTGTCATTCCCTTTGGATTAATCGCAGTTCTTGCAATGTTAGGAGGATTCGAATGGCTTCCTCTTCAAATTATGGGTTTTGGAGTTGATCTTGTAATAAAGATTGCACATGCTATCAAGGCTATTTCTCCTGATTTGAATCCTGGTTTTATGCCGTTATCAGCGTTAGTTTTATTGAGTATAGGCTTGGTTGGACTGACTTTTTGCAAAACACCTATCCGGCTCTTTTTTAGTTTGTTTATTTTGGCAGGTATTTCTATTTGTATAATGCATTCACCTGTACAACTGATTATAGCAGATAATATGCGTCTCGTGGGCGTTATCCATGATAAAAAATTATATATTGATCGTTACCATATTTCTAAGTTCACGACATCCATATGGGAAAAGTCATTTCGTGTGAATGAAACGATTAAACCAACAAAATATGGTCCTTCGTTGCACGGACAATTTATTTGTGATTATCATGTATGTACATCTTTATTGGATAATGGATTAAAAGTGATCGTTTTACAGAGAGAAACAGATCAATGTGTAGAGGCAGATATTCTCATTCAGACATTTGTAATGCATAATCCAACTTGTTACAAGAAGGCAAAAATAATATTTATACCTCAGCAATTGTTATCACGAGGAAGCGTTATGATGACCAAAAGTGGGGATATTATTTGGTCTTCACTAGGGTTTCATAGACCATGGAATATACACAGACAGTATTCACA
The DNA here is from genome assembly GCF_042193395.1 of Bartonella sp. TT29SHDZB. NCBI lineage: Bacteria > Pseudomonadati > Pseudomonadota > Alphaproteobacteria > Hyphomicrobiales > Bartonellaceae > Bartonella > Bartonella sp. TT29SHDZB. The sequence goes on along the minus strand of NZ_JBHILQ010000009.1, from coordinate 34,467 downwards.
AAAAAACATATAATTTATCACATTTTTCTTCATATCTGGATAATGACAAAATATCTGGATAATGACAAAACAAAAAATAATAGAAGACTTTTCTGGTCATATTTTGCGTTTTTTCAATTGGTAAGTTTATCAACGTCATCTTGAATGAGAAAAATGCTAACAAATTTTCTTAAAGAAATAAAAAAGATAATTGTTGATTATTCTATTTTATTCTTATCATATATTTCTATAACGAGTAACATCTCTTCAAGCAAAAGATGACGGTAAATTTAAATAGATTACGTCAAGAGGTTATCTTTTATTATCATTATTATCGGTGGTAATAGGGGGATAAATGTTGCTTACGGAAAAAGGCAAAATCATTCATGAATGTTCAGCAGTTAAAAAAAATGGCAGCTATTAAAGCGCTTGAGTTTGTTGAAGATGGTATGCGGCTTGGTATCGGATCTGGTTCGACAGTCAATGAATTTATTCGTCTTCTAGGTGAGCGTGTTGCGGATGGTTTGCGGGTGACTGGTGTTGCTACTTCAAAATATTCTGAACAACTCTGTCGTAAGTTTGGAGTGCCTGTTAGCACTTTAGAACAAATACCTGAGCTTGATCTTGATATTGACGGAGCAGATGAAATTGGTCCTGAGATGATGCTCATTAAAGGGGGAGGGGGAGCATTGTTGTATGAAAAAATTGTGGCATCGGCATCTCGTGCAATGCTTGTCATTGCGGATGAAACAAAGGTGGTAAAAAGACTTGGTGCTTTTGCACTACCAATTGAAGTTAATCCATTTGGTATCCACACAACATGCAAAGCCATTGAAAAAGTCGCTGATGATTTAGGGCTTTCTGGGAAAATTTCATTGCGAATGAATGGAAAAGATCCTTTTGAAACAGATGGTGGTCATTTTATTCTTGATGCATTTTGGGGCTGCATTTTGCAACCAAAACCATTATCGGATGCACTTCTTGCCATTCCTGGTGTTGTTGAGCATGGCCTTTTTTTGGGGTTGGCTTCACGTGCAATTGTCGCTATGGCTGATGGTCAAATAAAAATTTTAGAACCGTTTGATTTTTAGAAAAGGCATTTACATGATGATATGTTAGCACAGTAAAAAGGGTCTTAAAGATTTTAGGTAGAATAACAAATTAAAATTATAATTAGCTATCGGGGTAATCATTAAATGAGAATAATATTTTCTTTTCAGCGTTTTGTCGTATATTTTGGTGCAATCGCTATTTTTTTTGTGAATGTTGGAATGGTTTATGCACAAGGTGTGAGTGATCAACATTTGGCTTCAGCGCGAAAGGCAATCAGAGCTATTCATGCAACGGATCAATTTGATAGTTTTTTACCAAATGCGGTCCATGATTTCAAAAATGAACTGATCAGCGATGATCCGAATTTGGCAACAGCTATTTCTGATATTGTTGATAAGCAGGCGCTTGCTTTAATTAAAAGGCGCTCTGATCTAGAAAAAGAGATTGCTCATGTGTACGCAAAATATTTTACTCAAAAAGAGCTTGATGCGATAACAACATTTTATAATTCTGATACCGGTAAAAAGTTTTTGACAGAAGTCCCTAATATTGCACGTGATTCTTATTCAGCATTTGATATATGGCGTACTGCTCTTATGCGGGATCTTGTAGAAAATGTGAAAAAAGAGATGTCTGAAACACTTAATTTGAATAATTCTACTATGCCTACAAATATGCCTATAAAATCAGAATCTTCAAAAAATAAAAAATAGCTTGATCGATATCATGACAACAATGGGCAATTTCTGATTTTTTTAATAGCGGCGGTTTTCCCGCCGTTTTTAATATTTTAATGAGATTAGGTCTTTTTAGAATACTGTTTTATAAAAAAGGCTTCTTCAAAAGAAAAAAAGACTTTCATTTGATAATAAAAGACCTTAGCCTACTCTTGCAGCTATATAAGAAGGAATAATTCGTGGGCTCTTTTGATTTTGATTTATTTGTTATTGGAAGTGGTTCTGGTGGAGTGCGTGCAGCACGGCTTGCTGGAGGTCTTGGCAAGCGGGTCGCTATAGCAGAGGAATATCGTATAGGGGGCACTTGTGTTATTCGTGGTTGCGTTCCCAAAAAACTTTATGTTTATGCATCACAATATGTAAAAGAATTTAAGAAAAGTGTTGGTTTTGGGTGGGAATATGCGGATCCAATTTTTAGCTGGGACAAGTTGGTTGCAGCTAAAAATAAAGAAATATCAAGGTTAGAAGGGCTGTATCGTAAGGGATTAGAAAATAACAATGTGCATATTTATGAAAGTCGTGCTACTTTTATAGATGATCACACATTAGAGCTTTCTGCTACGGGTGAGCGGGTAAGTGCAGAAAAAATTTTGATTGCAACGGGAGCAAAATTTGCACAAAATACTCCCATAGAAGGTGGTGGATTTTGCCTTACTTCTAATGAGATTTTTGACCTTGATCAACTCCCAAAATCAATAGTCATTGTTGGTGGAGGGTATATTGGTGTTGAATTTGCTAATATTTTTCATGAATTAGGTGTAAAAACAACACTCCTCCATCGAAGTGATTTAATCCTTCGTAATTTTGATCATGATTTGCGGCAATTGCTCAGCGATGCGATGATTGAAAAAGGGATTTCTATTCTCTACGGGATAACAATTTCTAAAGTGCAGGCTGCAGAAAATTGTTATGAAGTTGTTTTATCCAATGGGAAAATAATCAGTGCCGATCAGATAATGTTGGCTACGGGGCGTGTACCAAATACAACGGGTTTAAGACTTGATAGGGCAGGTGTTCAAGTGGATGAATTTGGTGCAGTTGTTGTTGATGAGAAAATGACAACAAATATCCCTCATATTTGGGCTGTTGGTGATGTAACAGGTCATATTCAATTAACACCTGTTGCGATTCATGATGCAATGTGTTTTGTTAAGACAGCATTTGAGAATATTCCCACAACACCTGATTATGATTTAATTACAACAGCAGTTTTTTCACAGCCAGAGATTGGAACAGTTGGTCTTTCAGAAGAAGAGGCGGTAAAGCGTTATAAGCGTCTTGAAATTTATCGTACAGTTTTTCGTCCTATGCGTAATGTTCTTTCTGGTAGTTCAGAGAAAATGCTTATGAAACTCATTGTTGATGGTGAAAGCCGTATTGTTGTGGGCGCTCATATTTTAGGGGAAAATGCTGGTGAGATGGCTCAGCTTATAGGGATATCTCTCAAGGGTAAGCTGACGAAGGATATCTTTGATGAGACGATGGCAGTGCATCCAACGATGGCAGAAGAATTGGTAACAATGTATAAACCAAGTTATATATATGAAAATGGGAAGAAAATAGAAAGTTAAACAGCATATATTATGGTAAAAAGTTTTTGATATGCCAAGCTGTAAGTTTAGTCTTTAGAGAGAGTGTAATGATAAAAGAATGGGCGCCTGACTCTTGGAGAAAAAGGCCAATTAAACAAGTTCCGACTTATCCGGATAAGTCTATGTTAGAAAATGTTGAACGAAAACTGAGAAGCTATCCTCCTTTAGTTTTTGCCGGTGAAGCTCGTGATTTAAAAAATGAATTAGCAGCTGTTGCAAAAGGACAAGCTTTTTTATTGCAAGGTGGTGATTGTGCCGAAAGCTTTGCAGAACATGAAGCTGATAATATCCGAGATTTTTTTCGTGTGTTTTTGCAAATGGCGATTGTTTTAACCTTTGGTAGTTCTAAACCCGTTGTTAAAATTGGTCGTATTGCTGGTCAATTTGCAAAGCCACGCTCTTCTGATATCGAAAGCAAAGAAGGGATTGAGCTTCCTGTTTATCGGGGGGATATTATTAATGGCATTGAATTTGGCGCCGATTCTCGTATTCCGGATCCACAACGGATGTCTATGGCTTATCGCCAATCTGCGGCAACGCTTAATCTATTGCGTGCTTTTTCACAAGGTGGCTATGCTAATTTAGAAAATGTTCACACATGGATGTTGAGTTTTGTTTCTAACAGTCCGCAGGGGGAACGTTATGAATTATTGGCAGAGCGTATTTCTGAAGCAATTGATTTTATGCGTTCTATAGGGATTACATCCAAAACGCATTCTTCATTACGTGAAACATCTTTTTATACTAGTCATGAAGCGCTTTTACTTGGTTATGAAGAGGCTTTGACGCGGATTGATTCAACTTCAGGAAATTGGTATGCAACATCTGGCCATATGTTATGGATTGGTGACCGTACACGACAGATTGATCATGCTCACGTTGAATATTGCCGTGGCATTGAAAACCCTATAGGATTAAAGTGTGGCCCTTCTATTGAACCTGATGAGCTTTTAAGATTAATTGATATTCTAAATCCTGAAAATGAGCTGGGGCGGCTTACACTTATTACGCGCTTTGGTTATGATAAGGTTGAAAGTTATCTGCCTAAACTCATCCGTGCCGTTGAACGCGAGAAGCGTGCGGTTATATGGTCATGTGATCCAATGCATGGCAATACAATTACTGCCAATGGTTATAAGACGCGTCCCTTTGATTATGTTTTAAAAGAAGTCGAGAATTTTTTTGCCGTGCATCATGGAGAGGGAACTTATCCAGGAGGCATACATATTGAGATGACAGGTCGTGATGTTACTGAATGTACAGGAGGGGCGCATGCCATTTCTGTGGACGATTTGTCTGATCGTTATCATACGCAATGTGATCCACGGTTAAATGCAGATCAAGCGTTAGAATTGGCTTTTCTTGTTGCTGAACTCCTTAAAAAAAATCGTGCCACTGACTCGTTAGAAATTGCTGCTGAGGGGTAGGCAAAAAATGACCTAATATTTTTCAGGGCATTATGGCAGAAGAGAATTTTTTAAAAGTGATATTTCCGATGATGAAAAATAAAGTTGTGGTTGCCAAACTGATGAAGTGATAAAAAGGCTTATGAAAAATGATTTTCGGGTAGCAATTGCCCAATTAAATCCTATTGTTGGTGATATTGAGGGGAATTTTTCTCTAGCTGTTATGGCACATCAAAAGGCTAAAGAAGAGGGGGCTGATCTTGTTTTATTCTCGGAGCTTTTTATAAGCGCTTATCCGCCGGAAGATCTTGTTCTAAAACCTGCTTTTACAAAAACATGTGAAGAGGCCATTGAGAAATTAGCAAAAGTAACCGTAGGCGGACCAGGTATTGTCATCGGTCTTCCATTAAGACGCAATGGCAAAATTTATAATGGTGTCATGCTTCTTGATGAAGGGAGAGTCATTGCCGAAAGCTTAAAGTTTGATTTACCTAATTATGCCGAATTTGATGAAAAGCGTCTATTTTCTTCCGGTCCACGTCCTGAGCTTATTATTTATCATGGAATCAAATTGGGAATAGTCATTTGTGAAGATCTTTGGAATGATTTCTCTCTTAGTACAGAGCTTAAAGATAAAGGGGCTGAGATTATTCTTGTCCTTAACGGATCTCCTTATTATCGTAATAAAACATTAAAACGTATAGACGTTGTTCATACGCAGGCTCTACAATCTGGAGTGCCAATTATCTACGCTAATCAAGTAGGTGGTCAAGATGAGCTCGTTTTTGATGGTGGGTCTTTTGCCTTGAATGGACAAGGAAAAAAGATATTTCAAATGAAACACTTTGATAGCCATATTGCTTTAAGCCATTGGCAAAAAACAACGACGGGATGGCACTGTATTTCAGGTCCTAATGAAAGTCTTCTCAATGGATTAGCGGCTGATTATCAAGCTTGTGTTTTGGGATTAAAAGATTACGTTAATAAAAACGGCTTTAAGGATGTTATTCTTGGTCTTTCAGGAGGAATTGATTCAGCCCTGTGTACGGCAATGGCGGTGGATGCTCTTGGTGCTGAGAGGGTTCGCACCATTATGATGCCCTATCATTATACTTCGCAAGAGTCATTAAAAGATGCCAAAGAATGTGCTGATCTTTTGGGATGTCGTTATGAAATCATACCGATTGCACAACCTGTTGAAGCTTTTTTAAAGACAATGGCCCCTGTTTTTTCAGGGTTACCCTCTGACGTCACAGAAGAAAATCTTCAAAGTCGTATACGCGGTACACTTTTAATGGCGCTTTCAAATAAATTCGGCTCAATGGTGGTAACGACAGGCAATAAGTCAGAAATGGCTGTGGGATATGCAACACTGTATGGGGATATGAATGGCGGGTTTAATCCTCTTAAAGATATTTATAAAATGCAGGTTTATGCATTAGCGGAGTGGCGCAATAAAAATCACTTGCACAATTTGAGAGGACCAGAAGGAATGATCATTCCATCCAATATTATAGAAAAAGCACCCTCTGCAGAGCTGCGGGAAAATCAAAAAGATGAAGATTCTCTTCCTCCTTATCCTATTTTAGATGATATATTACAATCTCTTGTAGAAAATGACATGAGTATTTGTGATATTGTTAAACGTGGACATTCACGAGAAACTGTTGCGAAAGTTGAACAGCTTCTTTATGGTGCCGAATATAAAAGGCGTCAATCTGCGCCTGGTGTAAAAATCAGTTACAAGAATTTCGGACGCGATCGTCGCTATCCTATAGTCAATCATTTTCGCGATAAAAATTGAGTATTATTTTATGGTTAAAGTTCGTTTTGCTCCCTCTCCAACAGGTTATATTCATATTGGCAATATCCGTATTGCGCTTTTCAATTGGCTTTATGCGCAAGCGTATAAGGGAGAATTTGTTTTGCGCTATGATGATACAGATATTGAGCGTTCTAAACAAGAATATATCGATGCTATTGCTGCTGACCTTGAATGGCTCGGTATTCAACCAGATGCAATTTATTACCAATCCAAGCGATTTAATCGATATGATGAAGTGGCAGAAATTCTCAAACAACGTGGTCTTCTTTATCCTTGTTATGAGACAACAGAGGAATTAGAGCGGCGTCGTAAAATCCAGCTTTCACGCAAATTGCCTCCTATTTATGACCGTGCAGCATTGAAGTTGACAGAAGAAGACAAAAAAAACTTTGAATTACAAGGTCGTAAACCGCATTGGCGTTTTCTTCTTCCTAATTTTGAAAGTGATCCTTTGCAAACAAAGAGAACAGAAGTTTGCTGGAATGATGCCGTAAAGGGAAAGCAGACGATTGATTTGGCTTCTCTTTCAGATCCTGTTCTTATTCGTAAAGATGGAACCTATCTTTATACATTGCCGTCTGTTGTGGATGACGCAGATATGGCCATTACACATATTATTCGTGGGGATGATCATATTACAAATACAGGGGTTCAGATTGCTCTTTTTAAAGCTCTCAATGCAGAATTACCTGTTTTTGGTCATACCAATTTATTGGCAACAGTTTTAGGAAAAGGATTTTCAAAACGCAATAATGATCTTTCTATTCGTTCTCTACGAGAAGAAGGATTTGAATCTATAGCTGTTCAGTGTCTTGCTGTTTTGATTGGGACATCACAAAATGTACATCCCTATCCCCATCAAGCAGCACTTTTAGAGCATTTTAATTTACAAGATACATCAAAATCGGTTGCAAAATTTGATATTGCTGATCTTTGTACTTTGAATAGTCATCTTGTTCATGAACTAAGTTATGAAAACGTTAACATGCGCCTTAAAAAACTTTCTATTGAAGGAGATAAGGCGGAATATTTCTGGAACGCGGTAAGAAGCAATATTGATAAAGTCAATGATGCTGTCTTATGGTGGAAAATCATTCATGATGAACAGAATTTTGACACAGTAGCATTAGAGGATTGTGAATTTGTGCGTCAATCACTCGATTTCTTACCTGAAGGTGCTTTGAATGAGGAAAGTTGGAAAATTTGGACAACCGCATTAAAAGAAAAAACAGGTCGGAAAGGAAAGTCTTTATTTATGCCATTACGTCAAGCACTGACAGGCATGGATCATGGACCTGAAATGGGAAAGCTTTTGCAGCTTTTAGGGCGTGAAAAGGTAATAGAAAGACTCTCTAAGAAATAAGAGAAACTTTTAAAAGGCATTTTTTATTTACTTTATGCTTACAGAGAGTAAAGGACAAGTCTATCTACGCGTTTTTATGAGCATGAATGCAGGAATATCATCACCAAATCCAAGGGGCGTGTAATTTTTATTTTTTCGTGGGCGCTGTTTTTCAGGTGGGTTTTCTTTATTATTCACGCTTTTGATATAATCTATTTTATTCTCTTTTGCAGATTTTTTAATGTGAGCAACAGGCTCTTTGGGAGCAGTTTTCTTTGAAGATTTTGAAGACCTTTTCTTTACAACAATATCTTCTGTTTGATCATCAGTTATTAAAGTCGAGAGATCTCCATTGAGCCATTCAATTTTTTCATTACTCATTTCCTCGATGGCATTGATATATTTTTGATCAGCTTTTGTAACGATTGTAAAGGCTTTTCCGCTGCGATTTGCACGTCCTGTACGACCAATTCGATGGATATAGTCTTCAGCATGTGTAGGAACATCATAGTTAAATACATGACTTACAGCTGGAATATCGAGTCCACGGGCAGCAACATCAGAAGCAACCAGAAGTGTAAGTTTATTATTTTTAAAATCGGCTAGGGTGCTCATGCGTGAATATTGGTCCATATCTCCATGAAGTGCCCCTACATTAAAGTTATGTTTAATGAGTGATCTAAAAAGTTCAGAGATATCTCTCTTGCGATTACAGAAAATAATAGCGTTTTGAAGCTCTGCACCTTCATTTTGGATAAGTTCTCGTAGAACTGCTCTTTTGTCCCATGATTTATTTCCAGATTTGACAAGCCGTTGTGTAATTGTGGTGGCTGTTGAGGAAGCTTTTGTAACTTCAACAGCTACTGGGGAATGTAAAAACTGTTTCGTTAGTTTTGTAATTTCTGGTGCCATTGTTGCAGAAAAGAACAAAGTTTGACGCGTAAAAGGGGTTAGCTTACAGATGCGTTCAATATCAGGAATAAAGCCCATGTCCAACATGCGATCAGCTTCATCAATAACAAGGATCTCAACGCCCATCAGGAGCAATTTACCACGCTCGAAATGATCAAGAAGGCGCCCTGGTGTTGCTATAAGAACATCAGCTCCCCGTTCAAGTTTGCGATCTTGGAGTTCAAAAGAAACACCACCAATCAAAAGAGCAACATTTAAACGATGGTTTATTCCGTATTTATCGAAATTTTCTTCAACTTGAGCTGCAATTTCCCGTGTTGGTTCTAAGATGAGCGTACGGGGCATTCGTGCTCTTGCACGACCTTTCTCAAGGAGAGTGAGCATAGGCAATACGAAAGAAGCAGTTTTACCTGTTCCCGTTTGAGCGATTCCTAGAACATCTTTTCTTTGAAGGACATGCGGAATTGTTTCACTTTGAATAGGTGTTGGAACGGTATATCCCGCTGATTTTACGGCATTAATAACCTTTGCGGAAAGACCTAAATCATCAAAACTGTTTAAAGATGGTATCATTTTTTTATCAACTGCTCTGTGATTTTAACTGCGTTATCTAAATGATAATTATAACCAATATTCTACACTCTTTAAAAGTGTTAAGATGTTTTTACAAAAAAATTAACTATAACAATCATATACACATAAAACGCATAATACAATCATTAATAGCGAAATTGTTCTGATAAAATGCGCTCATCCCATGAATGATTTGAGTCAAAAAGGATTGAAGCTGTTACTTCTGTTGCCATTGAAATAGTAACTGAATGGACAGATTTAACTTCAATATTATCTGCAGCAGCGTTGACAGGGCGTTTGTCAGGTTCAAGCATATCAAAGCGCACTGTTACTGTATTGGGAAGCAAAGCTCCATGCCAACGCCGAGGGCGAAAAGGGCTAACGGGAGTGAGGGCCATAAGGGGAGCCATAAGAGGTAAGATAGGTCCTTGTGCTGATAAATTATAGGCGGTTGATCCAGCTGGTGTGGCAACAAGAACACCATCACAATTTAATTGCTCCATGCGTACGTTGTTATCAATGGTGATGCGAATTTTTGCCGCTTGATAAGATTGCCGAAAGAGGGATACTTCATTAATTGCAAGCGCCTCGATAGAATCTTGACATTCAGATTTTGCAATCATGCGCAGGGGATGGATTTCTTTTTTATGTGCGGCAGCAATACGATTGGGCAATTTTTTTTCATGAAATTCATTCATAAGAAATCCTACAGAACCTTGATTCATGCCATAAATAGGTTTGCCTGTGTTCATGACTTCTCGTACAGTTTGTAACATTGTCCCATCACCACCTATAGCAACAACAATATCAGTTTCTTCCAGAGAAGAATGACCATAAACGGAAATTAATTTATGGGTAGCTTTAACAGCCTCCTCAGTTTCTGCGGAAATAAAATGAAAGCGACTTGGTAATGTAGCCATTTAAAAATTATCCTGATACTTATAATTTATGTTGTAACTTATTTTTGAGAGTTTTGAAGTTGTAATAAAAGCTCTTTTTATAATAAAAAGAGCATTGAATAAAGAGAAGTTATTTCAAGGTAAAGTATCATTAAAAAGTAAAAGGAGTGCGTCGTTAGATAAATTACAAACAAGTAATTTTTTTATTAGAATGATAATTTAGCATTGAAGCTAAGAGTATGATTAGTTAAAAGACCATAACTGATTTTAATAATCAGTGTGAAGCACCCGTAGCTCAGCTGGATAGAGCGCTGCCCTCCGAAGGCAGAGGTCACAGATTCGAATTCTGTCGGGTGCACCAAATTCTTCAACTTCATATTATCCTAAATAACAATATTACCTAAAAAGAAGTCAATTTCCTCTTTTATGAAAATGGTTATTTGAATTGTTTATTAAGTTTTTTAGCGAATAAGCCAATGATTTTAAGAGAAGTAAAATTTACGGCTGCGTATATAATTCTTCGGTTAGGTATTTTGAATGTCGAGATAAAAGAGCAAGATTATCTAAATATGCTTTCAATTTAACTATAAACATTTATAACATAAAAATACATATTAATTCAATATGTTATTCTACAATTGATCAGGTGATGTTGATAGTAGATCGCTAAATATATTGTTTTGAGCATTAAAATAGATAGCTAAATTTGCGTTTATTCTATTTTGGGAGCTAAAGGCTGTTATGGTGAGATGGAACGCGGATGAGGAATATCACCAGTTAAAGGAATCATAATGGGGAAAAAGTAATCGTCAAGATTTGATTTTTTTCAAAACGCTGTATTCTGTATGGTTTTGGGAATGGGTATCTGACGATTTCTTTATACACCAATATTGCCAGTTATGTTAGATGAGGGATTGTTTACCTTTAATCAACTTTCTTATATACCGAGCGCTAATTATGGTGGTTATTTAGTTGGGAGTATGTTCTTTACATTTGGCAGAATTGGGAATATATCTCTTGCTCCTCACATACTATCTTGTGCAGCTATAGTAATGAGTGCACTTATTATTTTCATGGCGTTAACACTTGGTCCTTTTGATCCATTTGCTGCTGGTGTTGCGAGTGTAGCAATGATGATTTTGGGGTCTATTCTGGTCATGCAGCATAGCCATAATGGGCGGATTATTGCTTCGCTTTATGCAGGTGTAGGAGTTGGTATTCGATTAGGTAATGAATATGTTATTATTAGCTTGAATATGACAACTATATCAAAAAAACAACTCTGTTATTTCTTCTATTGCAAATGAAATCACTCCTGTTAATAAGAAAAAACCATCCCAAAAATATGAATTAACCAATCAAATAGATTTCGTGACTGGTCATATATTTTATATTGCATTCGTTCTTTAAACGATTTTGGTGATGTAAAAAAGCGGTCTAGATGCTTTTATTGAAAATGAAAGAGCAATCTCTTTCATGATGGCAATTGCTGGGTTGCTGATAGTGTCTGTGTTGTAAAATATAGTCGTGTTTATGAAAATACAAGGGGCTATAGCAATACTGCCATTGGTGGCTATGTCTATGGCAATACCCTTATATGTGATAAAACCTATGTGTATTTTAGTGCTCATGTTTATGACAATGCTCATCTTTCTTATAACGGTTGAGTTTATCATTATGCGCGGGTTTATGGGAATGCAAAATTATCCGGTAGTGCACGTATTCATAGCAATGCTGCGGTTTATGAATCATGCTGTTGTTAGGAAATGTTTACGGGAAATGATAGCATGGGGTGTCATACTGATGTGTATAGCTCTATTTACGGAAATGCCAAGGTCTCTGGTTATTTCGTGATTAGAGGTAATGTATATGGCAATGCAAGAATAAAAAGACATAGCGATTTATATTCGGTTCCCATAAATTGTGAGGTTTATGAAAGCGATAACATTATCAAGATTGATAAACAGAATAAATGACAGACGTGGGGGGTGCTTTTTTGATGATTATAAACGCGTCATAAAAGAAAGAATTCATAAAAGAAAGCCGTACCAATTGATATGACGCTGCTTTTAAATAGAGGTGCTACAGATCATACAAAAGAAATCAATAATGAATGCATATATACAAAACATATCATATTGCAAGCGCTCTATTATATTGATTAAAACTGATCAAAAGGAACGTAAATGACAGATATGATCTTTAATCACTCATTTGAATTACAGAACCTATAAACACTTTTTTATGGCTATAAAACGTATTAAGAATAACGCTCTCATTTTTGAGGTGGTCATTTGACACAAAGTACATTATCAAAATGTTTCAACGCTTGGTAGGTTCATATTAAGACAATCAAGAGAAAATGCGTATTAAGTGAATATTTGCAACAAAATCCGTTGTTTATATTTACAAGCATTGGTTTTTAAAAGCAGCTTTTCAGAAGACAATAAACAACCGCTTTTTATAAAATCTAAGGCTTTTAAACTGTTATAAATCTAGGTTTCAAACGTTTTTATAGAGATATCATTTTATGTCTCTAAACGTTTAAACGTTCATTTAGTGAGGTTCTCATAAGCGTATTTTCACTTTGCATTTAAACATAACTTCTCTGCAAATAAGCCGGTCCATATTTGAGCTGGCAAAATTAACCAGCACAAATTCGAGCTCGTTAACTTTAGAATAGAGCATTCTTTAAACATTGTCGCTTTTGACTCAAAATTGAGTAAAACCCCATGCCTTTGTGATATGATTACAATTTTTTTAAATTTATCTGCTTATCTTTGTCTTAATAGGTATCCTTAAATTTGAGGGGACCTCATTTTCTTGCGTTATATCATTAAAAAGCTTTTGATTATCACAAGATATAACATTTGCATCATGATTTGCTTTTTATGGTCTATTCATACATGGTAATTGTTTATCAAAATGGTCAATTAAATTACGTATGAAAGTGTAGATTTTAAATGGGATTCATATAAAACAATTGTACACAAAATATTGACTTTATTGTATTTTTTATTGAACAAGATTCCATCTCGTTTAAACGTTTCATGAGAAATCACCAAAGACCTTATTGATAAGATTCTTCTCTTACACGGCGTTATCACTTTTGTTTGCAAAAATCTGCTTGTCTTTTGACTTTTGATATGGATACAACCTCTTTTGAGGTAGAGCAAAGAATTTTTTAATCATGGAGAGTGCAACAGTGCTCTTTAAAAATCTTGATTGGTTTGTTGAAAAAATTAAAGAGGCAGGTAATCATTTAATACGTTATCAACGACCAGATCATGAAGCGCAAATTCTTTACAATGGCGCAATTATCAAAGATTATCCGCAATTTGATGTTGGAGTTTCGATTAGTACTGGTATTTTAGCTGTTGCCTGCATGGTAATTGATCCCTATCAATTCTTAGCACTTACAAGATCTACAACTTGATTTTGATAAAAAGGGATTGAGAGTTTGTGAAGAAGAAATATATGCAGATTAGTTGGAATTAAGCTTGATTATATCTTGAAATAGGCGATGAAAAAAATAGATCTTCATAAATGCTTTTATTCCAGATATGGAGCACCATCTTGGTAAAAGAGTGAAGTTGGAGGCACATAAGGTTATCAAGGTAGATGATGCAGATTATAGCTTACTTCATATTGGTGCAGTGGCTTTATTGGGTGATGTTGCACCCTTACAATCTTATTATCAAAGTTTCAGTGCAGAGGATCATTTAGGCTTTGATGAAAACACCCAACAGATTCATCTGGAACGTGCATTGGCTTTAGCCAAAAAAGTAGTGAAATCTAAGCAGCTCAGCTACACTTTAATTAAAAAATTAGCAAAAAATATGAGCCATCTAGAAGAAAAACAAAGTTCTTAATAAGGGGTTTCCAGAGAGGTGGAGTCTCATTCTTGGAAGGAAAAAAATAGCTACATTTATCGAAACAAAAGATAAGGAATAGCTCCTTAAGAAATATCAAGAAGATCTAAAAAGATTATAGGAACCAGATTCTGCTTTAAAGCTGCCATCATCAGTTGAGTGAACTCAACAATGGTGGAGTTTTATCCATTGGCGGAAATCTGATGTTTGAAAGAGGCTTTCTTGATGTGAAGGTAATATTGTAATAAATAATTATTATAAATCAAAATGTTGTATATATTCATTGTTTTGAGATTAATGACTATTGACAAATAATTTGCACCATTTTCTTTCTTCCAGCTTTTCGTCAATCATCAATGAAAACTTCTTGTAATGGAAAGTTCATTGATAACATAACTTTTGTATGTCATTATTTTAGGCTTAAAAAAATATAAAAATAATGAAATGCAATTAAGTCATCAACGGCTTATTATTTTCAATTTTTAATCATAAAAAAATCTTTTTATTCATCTTGCTTATAAAAAGAATTAGCTTTTTTCTGGTGATACAAGTGGAGAAATAAGGATTTTAGATATGTTTCGGCGTTCCATTTCAATCACTTTAAAGTGTAAACCATCCGTTTCAAAGCTTTCTCCCTCATTTGGTAAATGACCAAACTGCCAAAGCATAAAGCCTGCCAGAGTCGTATAACGATCTGCTTCATCTACAAGGTTACGCCCAAGATAACCACTTAAACGGCGGATATCAGCATATCCCTCAACAAGAAGACTGCCATTTTCGAGTTGTTCTGCGATCATAAGTTCTTCATCGTCATCAGGAAAGTCTCCTGCAATAGCTTCAAGAATATCAGTTGGTGTTGCAATTCCTTCAAAAGATCCATGCTCATCAACAATAATTGCAAGCTGAATCGAAGAATGACGTAACTGCTCCATCAATCGTAAAACACTTGTGTTTTCATGAACAACGAGGGGTTCTCGCATAGCTTTTTTCCAATTAATCTTTTTCCCCTCAGCCAAATTCAAAAGAAGATCTTTTGTCAACGCAACGCCAACAAATTCATCCACTTTTTCACGCGCAAGAATTAAGCGGCTATGTTTAACTTTTTGTAATTCTTCACGCATTTCATTTTCATCAGCATTTAAATCTAACCACTCAATCTCATTACGTGGCGACATGATAGAGCGAACAGGGCGATCAGCTAAATCGAGAACACCACGAATCATCTCCTTTTCTTCTGGTCTAAATAACTCAGAAGCAGCAGCCTGTTCAGCAATAACATCTACAGTCTCAGCAAGGTGACTATCTTTGCTTCCTCCTCCTAAGAGCCTCAAAACAGCATCAGCTGTTCTACTGCGTAGATCATTCGTTTTAATCATTTTTTCACGGTTACGACGTCCAATTTGATTAAAAGCTTCGATGAGAACAGAAAAACCAATAGCAGCATACAAATACCCTTTTGGAATATGAAAACCAAATCCTTCAACAATGAGAGTAAAACCAATCATCATCAAAAAACCAAGACAAAGGATTACAATAGTGGGATGACGATTAATAAAACGCATAAGAGCACCAGATCCGCACATCATTACTCCCATAGCAGCTATGACTGCGATATACATAACTGCTGCCTGCTCTTTTGCAATCATACCTGTTGCGGTAATAATACTGTCTAGTGAAAAAACGGCATCCAGCACCACGACTTGAACGATGACTTGCCAAAAAACAGCATAACCAACGCCTGTTTTTCTTTCATGTGATACTCCTTCTAACCTTTCATGTAATTCTAGCGTTCCCTTTGCTAGCAAAAAGGCTCCACCACCGATTAAAATAAAGCTATGCCAACTAAATGCAAAAGATGAAAGTGAAAGAATTACCCTATCGAGTCTCATAACCCATCCAATAACGGTAAGAAGGAAAAGCCGCATAATTAATGCTAAAGTAAGACCTATAAAGCGTGCGCGGTCACGCAAATGCAGTGGCAATTTTTCAGCTAAAATTGCAATAAAGATAAGGTTATCTATTCCTAAAACAATTTCGAGAAAAACCAGCGTGATCAAACCAAACCACGCATGGGGATCAGTGATCCATTCCATCATTCCTTACCTTTTAGAAGTTTAAAAGCGCGCGATTGACAAAAAAAATTCATAGGCTTTTATTCGTATATTGGATCATGAACATTGTATGTAAGAAAACTTAGATTCAAAGAAAAAAATAGCACAATATTGCTTGAATGCATGTGATTGTTGATAAAACAAAATGATGCCCCATCCCGCTTACAACCACAAGAAGGTCCCTCTAATTTTTGCTCGGGCATTATGCTCGATAATCCTCTAACTATAGGTTCTGTGTAACAATCAGAACATTTATTTATAAAGCTTCTTATAATGGGTTTATTTTTATATAAGATCAAGAGGTGAATATCATATTTTTAACCTTACAGACAATGAGTTTATATAACAAACAACAAAATATCTGGACATCCATCCTTAGGAGCGTTATAGAAACGCTCATTCTCGTCTTTTGAGAAGCTTATGGGTGATTAGCTCAGTCGGTAGAGCAGCTGACTCTTAATCAGCGGGTCGTGGGTTCGATCCCCTCATCACCCACCATTCTATTTTATACCGTAAATAACTTATTGATTGCGTAAATTTTTTTAAGATACGAGTTTCTAAATAAAATTGGGCAGTATGATTTCCCCATATCTGTTTGTTTAAAAGTGAAGATTGTTGATATAGTTTAGTCATCGGTTTTTGTACTTTTTAGGGGACTCAAAAAACTTCCAAAGGATATTTAAAGATCTTTTAATACGTATTGTTTCTTCTTTTAATATAAATTGATTAAATTTTTTTTGGATTTTTAGCATATTGTTTAAAGACAGAAGAAACTTTGGACTTTAGTTGTATTAGCAGCGTGGATATTTTTTGATAACTCTCCCGCTTAAACAAAAAACTTCTGTAATAATCATCAGTATTCCAAGAAGGTAAATCAAGATAAAATAAAGTATTTAGCGGATATAACAGGAATAAAATTAGATTAGTTTAATTGTTTAAAACTAATACCTGTTAAACGAAAGAGAATAAGCTTTAATGAGGCTTAAAGTTTTAAAATATTAAGCTGTGCAGTTACGCTATGCTGTCTTTCCGTTAGCTTAACCTCTAAAAATATAAATATTAAGAAAGCCGCTCAGAATAATTATAATATATTGATTTATAATGATTAATTATTATTTTTTAAACTTTACTATCATAAACTTCTTTTGTCTCAATCCCTCTTATAATAAATCAATTAAAATTATTATTTTTGCTTTATAAATGGGATTAACGTGTGGATAAAGACTATTGAAGAAAAGCATAAAAATGATTCTTATTAACGTTCTTAGGCGCCAAAAATTATCCCAACATTGGGAAAATAGTATAATGGTGCAGGCTTGCTCTTTTATTAAGTATAAAGATGATGTTGCAACAATGACTTTATTATACCATTCACGGGTATTGTTGTGTAATGGGGAAGAGCACTGAGAGAATTTTCTTAAAAAAGATATGTAAATTGGTAATACGATGGTGTTCTGTTCTTAATAGGCACACAAAAAAGAAGTAATTGATAACCTTTTGTTTATTCAGGTGGTGTTTTAGGGGCTCTTTTCCAATATTGGTGCGCTTCAAAAATGGCGACCACAAATAATGAAATGATGAGCGGTATAATCAAATAAAACATTCTAAAGACAATAAGTGCTGCAATAACATCAGCTGGATTCATATTGGGCATGCCTGTTATGAAGAGAGCTTCCAGAACTCCTACTCCTCCTGCTGGAGCATTAGAGAGAAGAGTTATCGTAAAAGATGTTAGGAAAACACCAAGAACAGAGATAAAATGAACATCTGCGTTGTGTGGGAGAACAGCATATATAATTCCAGCTGCTCCTAAAAGCTCTAGAGGGCTAATGAGAAGCTGTTGAATAACAATTTTCAGCCGTGGGTAGGAAAGTTGAATTTTCTTACCCACGCGTAAGGGTTTTAACTGAAGCCAGCTACCAAACGTATAAAGTGCTATACAGCTGAGTAAAATTGCTCCAGCCGTTGTTCCTAGCCATTCGGGAAGTTCTTTATGAATGAGAGTGATAATTTCGGGTTGCAGCACCAAAACGATTCCCAAAAGTAAGATTGTTCCGATTACAAAAGTAAAAGAGCAAAAACCTACTAATATTGCGATTTCTGTTCCGTTTAATCCTTTCATTTTATAGGCGCGATAGCGCACAACGGCACCAGAAAAAACTGAAGCACCGATATTGTGTGAAAGAGCGTAGGTTGTAAATGAACATATAGCGATAAAAATCCAAGAAATTTTATGGCCTAGATGTTGTAAGGCAATTCGATCATATCCAGCAAGAGCAGCATAAGCTAGGAGAGAACATAAACAGGCTAATAACCAGTGCTGTGCATTTAAATCGCTCAAGCGCTCCAATACGTCCCCAAATGAAATGGCAGAGAGCTTCATATAAAGGATCCGAATAGACACCAGCATTGCTAAGATACCAATCAATGGCCATATAAATTGCTTTATTTTCATGATTCTGTATCCATTTTATGTTTTCTGTAAATTTTCATGATTGAGCATATTCCTTACAGATCTTCGTTCTGTTATATACTCTATAATGCCATTGGCAATTTCTTCATCATCTGTTACTACAACATCAGCTCCTAAATCAATGAGATATGTTGTTTCTGTGTCAGATAATGCATGTGTGATTATCTGGATATCTTTCTTCATATCACGTATATTCACGATACATTCTCCTACTTCAATGGTACTTCGCATTGTAATAACAACTTTATGTGCATTATTTATATTTGCTGCGTTCATTATTTCTTGTTGAATGATATTGCCGCAAATAGTCTCAAATCCATCTGCAATCGCTTTATCAGAGAGGCGTTTTGATTCTTCTACAATCACTATAGGATCACCTCTATTTATTAAAGATAATGCAACACACTTACCGATACGACCATAGCCAATAATTACGATATGGTTATTTTTTAATGTTATCGGTAAAAAGTCTTGGTCAGGATCTTGTGGATCAATATCAATAATTGTTTGGGTATTTTGTGAAGCTGCAGAATTTTTTTCTAAACGTTTTTTAATTTTATTACAGGCAATGAAAACAAGAGGATTGAGCAAAATAGAAAAAATTGCTCCTCCAAGAATTAAATCATGAGCGTCATTGTTTAAAAGTCCTAAGCTTAAACTTAAACCAGCAAGGATAAAGGAAAATTCTCCAATTTGGGCAAGGCTTGCAGAAATAGTCAAAGCTGTTGCATTAGAATAGCGAAAAGCCTTAACGATGAAAAAGGCAATAGCAGATTTTCCGATTACGATAATGAATAAGGTTGCTAAGAGAGGGAAAAAATGAGTTAAAAGTTTCTCTGGGTCAAATAACATGCCTACAGAAACAAAAAAGAGAACAGAAAAGGCATCTCGCAGTGGTAAAGATTCTTCAGCGGCACGGTGGCTTAATTCTGATTCGCTCATGACCATACCAGCAAAAAAAGCACCAAGAGAAAGAGAAACACCAAATAAATGAGCGGCTCCGAAAGCTACTCCTAATGCAATAGCAAAGACGCTAAGACGAAATAATTCACGTGATCCCGATTGTGCGCTCATTTTTAAAAGCCATGGGATAACGCGTCGCCCAATGACAAGCATAAGTGCAATAAATACAATTACTTTCAGGATGGTGAGACCAAAAATACCCCAAATACTTAAATCCAACCATTGAACAAGAGGATCCAACGCTTCTTTTTTGGTATTGCTGAGGGCACTTGCCAAGGAAGGGATGAGGACAAGTATAAGGACCATTGCTAAATCCTCAATAATCAACCATCCAACGGCAATGCGTCCTTTTTCTGTTTCAATAAGATGACGCTCTTGCAAAGCCCGTAGCAGGATAACGGTACTAGCTATGGATAAAGCAAGACCGAAGATCAAACTACCACTAAAGCCCCATCCCATAATCAGACCAAGGCACAAACCTAGAAAAGTAGAAAATACTATTTGTGCAATAGCGGCGGGGACAGCAATAGCTTTGACAGATAAAAGGTCTTTTAATGAAAAGTGGAGCCCAACACCAAACATCAGCAAAATAATACCAATTTCAGCAAGTTGATTAATGATGACGGAATCTATTTTAAATCCGCCTGTATTGGGTCCCACAATAACACCAGCTAATAAATAGCCTACAAGTGGTGAAATACGTAAACGGCTCGCAATCATTCCCAAGAGAAATGCTAAACATAAGCCTGCAACAATAGTTGTGATAAGTGGTGTGTCGTGGAGCATGGATTATTACTATTCTTGATCAAAAAGCGAATGAATGAAAACGACTATATTTCTATGAGAAGAGAGGCGAGATGTATCATACGCATTAAAGGGCATTTTTATTTCACTTTGGTATTTGCACGATTATTTCGCTCACGCCACCAATTTCCTAGCAGGAGTAAAATAGGAGCAGCAATAAAGATAGAGGATGATGTTGCAATAATAATCCCAAAGACCATGGGCAATGCAAAATTATGAACAGCACTTCCACCCCATATCGCCATGGGGAGCATCGCAAGAATTGTTGTGGCTGATGTAAAAAAACAACGTACAAGAACCTGATTAATGGACAGATCAATCAGCTCACGCAACGGCATTTTTTTATAAAGACGCATATTTTCGCGCATTCTATCATAGACGACAACTTTATCATTTATAGAATATCCAACAATTGTTAAGAGTGCAGCGATAGCCGTTAAATTAAAATCAAATTGAAATAAAGCAAAAAAGCCAATCATTTTTGTGGTGTCTAGAATGAGTGTGACAATGGCTCCAACGGCAAAGAACCACTCGAAGCGGAGCCATATATAGAGAGACATGGCAATCGCCGCAAGAATAACAGCAGTAAAAGCAGCTGTGGCAAGCTCGCCTGAAATTTTGGGACCAACAACTTCTATTTGATCGAATGTGGTATCGGGATAGATATTTTGTACAGCTGTTTTAACCTTATCAATGGCGATGGTTTGTTGTGCTTCGCTACCGCTTTGTTTCTGCATGCGAATTAATACGGTATTTTCGTTATCAATATTTTGCAAGGAAACTTCACCAACATTAAGAGTAGAAAGCTTGGAACGCAGAGTTGCTAGATCTGCTGGTGCTTTCGTGGTAATACTCATTTGGCTTCCACCAATGAAATCAATTCCGAAATTCAACCCAGGCTTAAAAAAGAGAAAAACTGAAGCTATTGATAAAACAATTGAGACGCCAATACCAATGAAACGTGCTTTCATAAAGTGGAAAGTTGTGTTTTGTGGCATGATATTGAAAGCAGAGTGAATATGCAACTTTTTAATTTTCCATTTACGAACGATCCAAATCATGATGATGCGTACAATGGTGATATTCGTAAACATGGAGATGATAATACCAAGCAACATTGTTACGGCAAAACCACGAACGGGACCGGTACCGAACCAAAATAGTAAGACAGTCGCTATAATTGCAGTAACATTTGCATCAACAATGGTTGCAAAAGCTTGTTTAAATCCACGATCTAAAGCTGCAAAAGCACTCACACCTTTTCGACTTTCTTCACGGATACGTTCATTGATGAGAATATTAGCATCAACGGCAATACCAATGCCTAAAATAATACCAGCAATACCAGGCAGTGTAAGCGTAGCACCGAGGAGGCTCAGGGCAGCAAATGTTAAAATCGTGTGGAGGGCTAGTGCTATATTGGCAATTAATCCCCAAATACGGTAGAGAAGAAAAATAAAAATTGCAACAAGAATAAAGCCGATAACGCCGGTGTAAAGTCCCATTTGGATGGCATCAGCACCAAGATTGGGACCTACGGTTCTCTCTTCAATGACCGTGAGCGGTGCGGGGAGGGAACCAGCGCGGAGCAGGGCAGCCAGAGTTGAGGCTTCTTTGGGATCAAAGTTTCCTGTAATTTGACCTTGTCCATTGGGAATGACACTATTGATGGTAGGCGCCGTTAAAACTTTATTATCCAGAACAATAGCAAAAGGACGGTTAATATTTTGTCGTGTTATATCGGCAAATATTTTAGCGCCAGCGGAATCTAGAGTAAATGAAATAATAGAACGTCCTGGTATTTGGGGGTCAAAACCTGCACGGGCATCTTTCAGGACATTTCCATCTAAAGCGATTTGATCATAAATTGCATAATGTTGTGTCTCATCTGTATATCCAGGGAGAATAGAAACACCTATAGGGGGATTATTGGGGTCCACATTAGAAGGAACAAGATGAAAACTCATCTTAGCGGTTGTTCCTAAGAGATCACGCAGTTGTTTGGGATCTTGTAGGCCAGGCAATTGGACCATAATACGATCATTTCCAATCTTTTGGATGGCTGGTTCTGAAACACCAACTTGATCTATACGGCGACGGATGATTTCTAAGCTTTGTTCAATAGCATTGCTTACACGGTCTTTTATACCAGCTTCCGTTAATGTGACGCGGAGAGTTTCATTTTGAGCACTGATCGCGATGTTATGTTCTGTTGTGCCAAAGCTACTATGTATGGGAGTTATTAATGTTTTCAAAGCAGAGAGCGCTTTTTCAGTTTGTGATGGGTCAGAAATAAGGGCAATAACGCTATCTTCAACAATACGCACACTTAAGGTGCGGATTTGTTTTTCACGCAATGTATTGCGTACACTGCTTAAAACTGTGTGTAACTGATCGTGTTTTAACGTTTTGCTATCAACCTCGAGCAGGAGAGAAGAGCCTCCTTGAAGGTCAAGACCAAGTGCTACACGGGTGTCGGGTAAGAATTTCGAGTTTTTAACTTGTTCGTGTGAAAATAAATTGGGTAAGGCAACATAAATGCTGCCTAAGAGAATAAAACAATAAAGGGCAGTTAACCAATTAGGTGTACGCATGATATATTCCGCAAATAGGCAATCTAACAGTTATTCAAAGTTAAAAGCACAAGTAAAATAAGATGATCGTTTTTATAATTCAAGGAAGAGGATTAAGTGTTGTTCATTGGGGGGAGCGCGTTTATTTGAGAAATATTGCGTTTTAACGCTACGAAATTGTGTGTCAACAGCTGGAATCTTTATTAAAAAGAAATCCAATGCTAGGATTCTTTGAAAGGTTCTCATAAAAATAGATTCTGTATGGCATGTTACAAGTTTTTTGTTTTCAGTTGTGGTAACATTCACCTGATCACACTTATTGTGTAAATCAAATCTATTCGTTTTAATGATATTATTGGTGTGTGATTGTTTGATTAAATAAGCACGCATTCCTAGGTTGTTCGTCAAGAATACACCTAAACTGGATAGAAAAATCCAAGTTGTCAAAGGAAGAAAATCTTCTTTTTTGCAATAAAGGTGCAAAAAAAACATGCTAGAGTGCCTTCTTTAATCTTATTGAGTTCATCTTATTTAATTCTTTTATCTTATTACCAGTATTATAGGATAAGGGAAAGCTTTTATAAGATTATTCTATAAAAGTTGAAAATATCTATTTTATAGCATATTTATATCTATTTTATAGCATATTTAAAAGAGAGGAATAAAATCCTTTTTGTTCTTGCAAGGTAGATATGTATTCATTTTGTAGAAAAAATATCCACATACTTTTCCTTCTTTTGGGGATTATCTTTGTATTTAATTCTGGTGCATGGGGGAATAGGGGGGCACAAAATACAATTGTCGAACAAACGATAGCTTCTTATTCAGTTGATGAAATTATTCAACAACAACTGTTGATTATTAAGACTCTTGAAGAAAATACTGAAACTTTAAAAAGAGATTTTGACAGAAAGCCAGAAGATGAGCGTGCTTTAGAAGAATTGCGGTTACGTGCACAAGATATCGGTGAACGTGCTATTGAGGCAGCATTTGTTTTGCGTTCTCCTCTTAATGAGATTAATACACTTCTTGATCAATTAACGGAGCTCCATCGTGATGTGAAAAAACTGAAAAGCTCAGTGAAGGAATATTCTTACTTGATAGAGCAAAAAGCTAAAATTAACAGTATCATGCTTCGTTTTGAGGCAATTTTCTTAGCGGCAAATAGAATAGCTGAACTTTCTATTTCTCAATCTCGGGAGCTTTTTAAACGCACGCTTACGTATAGGCTTGAGTTTTCGATTGCGATGGTTCAGCATCTCGCCCAAACAACAAAAGAGGCTTCATCAGATTTTCTTTTGTTGTTAGATTCTTGGTGGAATTTTATATTTTATTTCAAGTTTTTACAACTATTTCTTTGCTTTTTAATTCCACTTTTTATTACTTTGGGACTTTCGTATTTTTCTCAAAAAGTTCTTGTTCATGTGTATTGCCATTTTACGAAGTCTAATGAGGAAATATCTTATTTACAACGCTTATTGATCGCCTTTATTTCAGTTCTCTTACCTTCACTTGTGTGTATTCTTTGCGTTTATCTTGTGTTGTTTTTGTTTCGTAGTTTTAACTTAGATCCAGGTAGGCTTACAACAGTTTTTGATATGATAGGTTGCCAAATTATTTTAGTATTTTTAATCAATCGCTTAGCGATTGTTCTTTTATCATCGAATAAGCCCCATGTGCGTCTTTTCAGTATTGCGCCATCGTCTGCTTATCAATTAGTGATTTTACTCACTTCTTTAGGGGGGATTTTGGCATTTGACGCTGTTCTTGATAGTATTTATCAAATCATTTCAGCGCCTCTATCTTTGACAATTGCTAAAAGTTTTATTGCTGTTTTTCTGATAGCGATATTGCTGTTTATAATATCATTTGTACCTTTGCGGTTTAGACGTAGGCGTGTTCAAGAAGAAAAAAAAGAGCCATACTTTTGGCCATTTTATATACGCATTCCTCTTATTGGCTTTGGGTTACTGCTCTTTGTGTTGAATTTTTTAGGTTATGTTGGTCTTGCGCGTTTTATTATGCAGCAAATTATGATTGATGGAGTATTTTTAGTTCTCATGTATTTAGGAATACAAAGTGCTCAAGCACTTGGAACTAAAGGCCAATTGATGAAAACAACGGCTGGTCACCTTTTGATGCAGCGATTTCATTTAGAAGAAAAAACGATGAATCAATTGGGAGTTTTTGTGAGCGTTTTTCTCAATTTGTTTGTTGTTATATTTTGTACAATGCCAATTGCTGTACAGTTTGGATTTTCCTATTCTGATTTAAAAGCAGTTTTGTGGCAATCGGTGACCGGTTTTCAGATTGGAAATATGACTCTTTCTTTGACTTCTCTTGTAACAGGAATTATTTCTTTTTGTGTTTGCTGGTTTCTTATTCGCCGATTTATTGGTTGGTTAGATAGTGTTGTGTTGGTTCATGGAGAGTTCGATTCTGGTATACGTAATTCTATCAAAACAGTGATAAGTTATGGAGGCGTTGTTGTATCTGCTTTGACGGGATTATCAATGGCAGGTTTGGATCTTAGAAATTTCGCTCTTATTGCTGGAGGACTTTCACTTGGTATAGGTTTTGGTTTACAGAATATTGTCCAAAACTTTGTCTCTGGACTTATTATTTTAGTTGGAAGACCATTTAAAATAGGAGACTATATAGAATCTGGATCAGTAGCTGGTGTTGTTAAGCGTATTAGTGTGCGTGCAACGGAACTTGAGACGATTCAGCGTAAGACAATTATTATTCCCAATTCAAGCCTTATTAATAACAACGTTAGTAATTGGACACGACGTAATAAAGTAGGACGAATTGATATACCAGTTACTGTATCATCTAAGGTTGCTCCAGAGCATGTTGTTGAAATTTTGTTAGAGATTGCTTCTGAGACAGAAGGCGTTTTAAAAAATCCTATCCCACAGGTGAGTTTTACTGCATTTGATCATAAGAGTTTTTCCTTTAATTTGGCTATTTATGTGCCTAATATTACCTCACCTTCTCATGTAACCAATGCTCTTCGATTTAGCCTATATAAGCATTTTTCTGAGGAAGGAATCTTAGAATGCTGAAATATACTTATGCTTTGATTACAGTTATTCTGTTAAGTATTTTTACCATAACAGCTTTTGCTGCAACAGTGAAGAATACTGATTTAAAGATACAGTCTCTTATTGTTGTTGAAGGAAGTATACCTTCAACAATTTCTTTAAATACTCATCAAACAATTACAATTTGTATGAAGGGATGTTTTATAACTTTTCCTAATAAAGATCGTTTTGCAATAAAGGCAGATGATACTATAGAAATCAGTAGGGGAAGAGCAATTTTTAAATAAAATGATTGAGAATTTGTGTTTAGAGACAAGATTTAGAAGGATAATGATATTGTGCGTAATTAATAAACACATCCTTTAGAAAATGGTAAAAAAGTATGATTTTAGTATAAAATAGATGTGTTTTTATACTATGTAGAATCTACAGTATGCATTTAGGGTGTAAGAATATTTAGGTATTTTTATAATATTTTTAATGAATATCAATTTTCTAAAAATTATTACATCATTTTATGCATTTTTTCTCATAAAAAATGCATAAAATGTACTATTTTGTAATTTTTTTGCAGTATTATTGATACAAAATGTTTTATATTTTCTCCTTTTAAAAATATAATAGTTTTTTTATTAAATATTTATTATTTGAAGTATTGATTATTATAATATTTTAAAATTTATTTGATAATATTAAATTTTGATGTAATGATATATTAGTATAGTGATAGATTTAAATGTAACTATAAAGGAGTACATGCGATTTTGCGGCATAAGATTTTATAAAACTTTGTTTTTCTAAATGTGATTTTTGATTATATTTAAATTTAGCAATGGGGTATAATTTTATGAATACAAAATTTATAACAGCATCTGTTTTTTCGTTAATTTCACCTTCTATAGTACATGCTGCAGATGTGGTGGCTCACGAAGAGCCAGTACATGTTGCCTCAGAAGTTTTTGCTTCTTCACCTTTTTCTTGGGCAGGTTTTTATTTTGGGGGGCAAGTTGGGGGCTTTTCAAGTAAAATTTCTGCAACAACGCCTCATGTTGATATTCCTCTCCATCATACTGAGGAGAGTAAAAGTAAACCATGGATCCCCATCGAGAAACAGTATCTGCCCGATCTTTCTGGGTTTATAGGTGGTTTTTATGCGGGTATTAATTTTGATCTCGGTAATAATTTTATTATGGGGGTTGATACGGATATCGTTTTAACGGAAAAAAAGGATACAAAAACAAAATTTCAGGCTGATGAATCGAGTGCTGGTGGGACTGGTACTGATGGTCCTAGTACTGAAGGATCGGGTACTAAAGAATCGGGTAGTGATACTGATGCAAGTGCAGAAAAAAAAAGTCGAAAAAGGGCAAAACTTGTCAGGAGACAGGGTAGAGGCTTTTCTCGCTCTGCTGCAGAGGCTAAAGAAGAGAAAGACAGTTTAACTTTTAATCATACGTTAAAACAAAAATGGACAGGTGCTACACGGGTGCGTGTTGGGTTTTCTGCAGGGCGTGTGATGCCTTATATTGCTGGTGGTGTTGCTTATGGACAGTTTCAAGATATTCTGTCGACAGTAATTACGGGAAGTGAGCCATTTAATAGGACATCGGATGTAACAAAAACGATGATGGGTTATACTCTCGGTGGTGGTGTTGATTTTGCAATGACAGACCATTTTGTTGTGCGTGCGGAATATCGTTACTCAGATTTTGGTAAAAAGAAATTTAAAGACGAGATTGAAGTTAAGTATAAGACGAATGATTTTCGCGCAGGAATAGCTTACAAATTCTAGTTTTGTAGGATAAAGGAGCTTAAATTTAAAAGGTCCTATTTCTTTGATAGGGCCTTTATTTTTTAATTTTATGCATTGCAAATACTATTTTATGGTGAAAAAAGGGAGCTTTGACTTTGAGTGAGAATGAGGAGGTAAGGAAGAGTTACTCAGATTCTTAATTGTTAAGAATGAAAAATTTTTAGTTCACGAGGTGTGGTTGAAATATTTGTTAGCAAAGAAGGATTAATTCGTCTTTCATATTATTACAGTTATCATTTTATAATATCGTTATAGAGTTGCAAACAGTAAATTTAAAGAGAGTTTTTACTATCTAAGTAATGAGAAAATAAAGAAAATTCACATAGAGCGATGCGGGCAGCGTGCACGTTTGTGCACCAATTTTTTCTTCCCTTAGAACTCTCTGCAATATCATCTGATAGCGCGGTTTATCTTTTTTCTATTTAATAACTAATTGTTTTTATTTTATTTATTAAATTGCTTTTTATATATAATCTTGGTACCAGATGAAAGTGCTCTAAGTGCGATTCAAAAGATGGTTTTTAAAAGGTGGTTCGAAGAACAAGAACACGTGATAGACTGTCTGTCTTATCTGTATCTATCTAAAGGCAAATATGCTGATAGAGCTGTTTTATGGCTTATCAAAACTACACCAGATCAAGGATGATAGTTTTTTAGACTTTACCTCAATAAAAGACGATGAGAAATGGGATTAGGCTCTTGTAGCAATGTATCTTTAAAAGAAGCACTGTTCAAGGTTTCATCTTGTCGTGATATTTTAGATCACGAAATTGACCCAATTTGCCGAAAACAAAAAGAAAATTTTCGTCGGGCATGGGGGTATTTCTTTACGAGAAATTGCCTCCAGTGCGTTTTAAGCAAAAAAAAACGAATTGAAAAATGAAAGAAAAGCAGCAAGGTGGTTAATACCTCTTGAGTTACATGCTTTTCCTACACTTGGTGATACGCCAATCACTGAACTGATGCAAATTGATATAAAAGGATGCATTTCTCCTATTTGGAAGACAAAAAACGAAACAGCAAGTAACTCTATACCGCTTGAATATAGCTATAAAACATGCGACGGCACTTGGTATAGATGTGGATATGCAATTAAAAGCAAAAGCTTTATTAGAAAAGTTTATTCAAAATACCAAAATATTCCAGCAATGTCATGGAAAGAAATGCCTAAGTTTTTTCAATCTTAAAATAATGAGCTTGTATCAAATCTAGCCTTAAAACTTCTTATTTTGACAGGTGTTCGTTCTATGCCAATCAGGCATATTCGGTTAGAAGAGATTTATGTGATCGATATGGATTATCCCAAAAGAAAATATGAAGAGAATTGTTGGAAAGGTTTCTGATTTTCATGTGCCGCTTACAGTTGAAGCGTTTACTGTTATTGAAAAAGCAAAAAATAGAAAAAAAAGTTTTTTTATTTGCTGAGAGTTCTGGAAAGCTTATATCTGATGTAGTCCTTTCTAAATTCATGAAAGACAAAGGTTTTGATTATAGACTTGATGGTTTCAGATCGATTCTGCGGGACTGGATAGCAGAGACAACGTCAACACCATTTGAAATTGTAGAATTTGTTCTTGCGTATTCAGTTGAGAAGTCAGTGACAAAGGCTTACATGAGGACGGATTTTTTAGAACAGCACCGTGTCCTCTTAGAACAATGGGCGTCTTTTATATCAGGAGAGGCTTGATAATATGTCTATTATCGAGTCAGGTGTCTAAGAAACACTGAAGCGATTAGCGGATAGATTACGATATAATCTCTCATTCCTTGCTTTAAAAGCGGGGAAGGGTAAAGCTTTCAGTTTTTGGTTAGTCACTGTTTTAAACGTGCACAGACATTGTCTATCACATCCATAAGACGAGCAAAATCAAGGATAAGCAAAAAGAGGATGAATACAATCCATTTCATCAAGCGCGACATCACTTTTACACTTTTGTAGGTCATGATGATTTCTTGAAGGATTTCTGTTTCTGTAAGCTCTATATCGTCTTGTGTTTTTTTCTAGCCACTTTTCCACCTACACAAGCGTTCACCTAGATTATTGTGCTTTAAGATCTCTCTTGCTAAGTTTGAACTGATGGCGTTCAGATCTTGCTTATCTAAATAAATTGGCAATCAGCCAACACAAGAAGAAGCATATTTATTTGTCGTGCAACCAGTCAGAGAAAGCAGCACGCACATCAGTATCACTTTTCTGATTAACTTCATTTTTCACCTCCAGTCGTGTTGTGGCTGCTTTTAAAGCTTTTTCTGTTCGTTTTTGTTGCTCTGCTTTTTTCCCAAGAGTAAAAGCTCTTGCTAAAATCATAAAAAAAGCGGCTAAAGCTGCGCTTGTTATCATCAGATTTCTTTTCATCCATAAGATCATAGGCGGTGCTCCTGAAAGCGTTTAGCAACAAAGAAAATGCCAGCACATGCAGCTAAAACCATAATAGTAGTCAAAGCTCATTGAACTGGACCATTACCTGCTAAAAATCCACCAAGAACTGAGAAAAAACCAATAATCGGTGCAAGGGCTTCTGCTTTGAAAAAGCCCGTTGATGCTTGCGTTTCTACTGTTTGATAATTGGAGGAAATATAAGCCCCTTTTGCCCATAAGCCTGTTTCTGCCGCGCGCCGGTGAGCGAGATCTTCAAGACGCTTTCCGCCTGCTTTGGTCCATTTCTGTAGCTTGGCAGGGACAGCTTCATATTCACCTTGATTGAGCTTTTTTAACAGTGTCGAATTACAAAAGGCTCCTATTCCTACATTATAGAAAAAGGATACTAATACCGCGAATTGTTCATCCGTTAATGAAACCGTAACAGCACGTTCAACAGCATTCTCAAATTATCTTAAGTCTTGGCAAAGAAGTTCTTCTGCTTGTTTTTCAGTGATTGCCATGCTTTTATGAACAAAAGGTTTTCCAGTATTGTTTGATAAGTGCAAGTCCTTTTGATGATATTTTTCGCATATGATTCTCCATAAAAAGCTCCACACAAGGCGGGGATGAGTGAATATTAAAAATTGTAATTATTGCATTTTTAAAAATCTCGTTTCATGTAACTTTTTTCTGTGTTATACGTTACATGAAATATAGTGGAGATTTTATTATAGGTACAATGCACGTTAATGAACGGGTTCAAAAACATCGCAATGCGCAAAGAAAAGCAGGTTTACGCTTAATACAGATTTGGGTTCCAGATACACGTCAGCCAAATTTTGCAGAAGAGTGTCGTCGCCAATGTCGCTTAGTAGCAAAAATGGATAAAGCTGATACATCTATACAGTTGTTTATGAATCAATCTTTAATGGATGTTGATGGTTGGACAGAATGATGCGCGGATCTCTCGTAACAATAGCTATGCAAGGTGATTTTGGTAAACCAAGATCCGCATTGATCATTCAAGCTAATCAATCCAGTGAACATACAAGCGTAACAGTTTTACCAATTACAAGTACACTTGTTGCAGCGCCATTACTCCGCATTACTCTCCAACCAGACAACAAAAATGGTTTACAAAAGCCTTCGCAAGTAATGATTGATAAGATTATGACAGTAAGGTGTGAAAAAGTTAGTCCAGCTTTCGGCTTCATTCATACAGATAAAATAGTAGAAATTGAACGTTATTTGGCTGTATTTTTAGGAATAGTAAAATAAAAATTGGATTTTTTTCTTCGGAAAAATAGCTTGGTTAAGCTTCATGTTACTTATTCATTGGAATAAAAGAAGATTTTTTCTCAACTTTTAATTTCTCTCCTGACAAGTATTCGTTTATAAGGGAATATACATAATCTTTGAGATACGTCACTAACCTTACCTCTGATGGCAAAGACTTGATAGCTAAATGGCTGCGAAAGCTCCGTGATATGCAGGCTAAAACTGCAATTATTCGTTGCTTTAATCGTTTAGAACAAGGAAGCTTTGGCGATTTCAAGCCGCTTCGTGATGGTGTTCATGAATTGCGTATTAATGTTGGTCCTAGCTACCAAGTTTATTATGTCCAATCTGGAAAGATCGTATTGTTGCTATATGCGGTGGCACCACAAAAACACAAGAGACCGATATCACTCGCGCATGTGCTTGCTGGCGTGATTGGCAAAACCGTAAAGATTAAAGGAGTGCAAAAATGAAGGACCGTAACCATGATGATGCAATGGCAGAAATATTCCATGATGACCCTGAGTTGGCAGCAGCTACCCTTGATGCAATTCTAGCAGATGGTGATCAGGGTGAACTTCTTACTACTTAGACGTTTTTCATTAACACTTTAATTAGAAAGTGCTGGGCGCTGAAAAACACGCTAGTAAGTCTGTCATTATGCTTTCCCTAAAAAGGGTGTTTTTTAGCACAACCGCACCCGATGAGCCTTTCATATACTATCTCGAGCATAAGAAATAACCGATTTTTAAAATGCGGGGAAAGATTGTTTCGTAATTCATCTACTAATCGCTTAAGTGTTTTTCAAGCACTTAATTTAACGATATATGTTTTCCGTGAATCTTGTCAAGTAATAAGATGACGGTGTGGAGTACATAGACATAGCTTGAGAACATGATCTAGCCTTTCTTATTAGCAGCATATTCTTGACGAGTAAGTTGATACTGTATGTTTTTGATTAATCTTTCATTGTTTTTTTTACAATAGCACTTGCAATCTCTGGCTTGGACATCACCCCAGCAATTGAGAGGACTTCTTGTGTTGCAATGGGAAATTGATTTTTATCCACTCTTTGAAATACATTACCATTCAGCTTTTTTAATTCAACACGCTTTGGAAAACTGCCTCCCTTGATAAAAGCATGGGGTAAGATTTCTTTTTTTCCAAACATTTTGTAAGCCACACCGCGTTTTGTTTCTCTTGCTTGAAAAAAATTAAGAGGTATCAGTGTTCCAGAACCAATGATATCTGTCTCAAGAAACTTTGCTGTCGCTTTTTCTTTAATATAACCCCCTTTTTTGATACGCTTTGATTGGGCAGATGTAACTTTGGCAATTTGCTTTTCGGTAAAGCGTTCGACTTGTTTTGCTGTGTTGTTTACAGCATCACGCAGAGTCCAATTAAGGCGAGGGGCTTGAAGACTTGTGAAGATATCCTTCACCTGTTGAAGATAGCATTTTGGGTGGATGATTAACTTCAACTTCTAAGCCTTTTTTGGGGGGAGGTGTTGATGACTTGGAAGCTTTAGATGCTTTTGGTTTTTCGAGTGAGGTTTTCTCTGTCACTGGTTCATATGATGTTTGTGTGGAGTCTTGTTCTATTTGCTTAATTTGTTCAACTGCCTTGTCAGGTTTTGCTGTTGTTTTGACTTCAACAAAAAGTTTTGCAGCATTGGCGCGCTTGAGATGTGCGTAGACTTGATTGGAAACCTCAACAAATGGATTATTTTGTGTTGAAGTTTAAAAACGAACAATACTCTTATTATCGCTAACAATACACATTGGCTTCGTGATGATTGCTTTCATCATTGCTCCTTTTGAGTCATAATTAATGACATCATTAGTCAAATATTGATTTTTATTCTGTGAAAAATAGATTAGTCAGAATTACCTAGAAAACAGAGCTTTCTAGCTATATTAAAGGCATGATATTTTACTGAATTTTTGGGAACATTTTTGAATTTTGGATGCAATTTAACCAATACAGAATCATTATGAAATAAGAATTTTTACATATTGTCAACAGAAAAAATCTATATTTTATATTTTTTTATTTTAAAATAGAATATATAGAATTTTCTAAGACATTTTAGATTTTATAAATTATTGAGCAATTATTATAGGAGGGAAAGGCCATGACAGGTCCAGAAATATTAGATGCCGTGTATATGGTATCAATGATAGTTATATCTCTCTTAATTATAGCGTTTTGTTTGCCTGCTGCCTTTTGATTTTCATTAATAGTTTGCAGATCATATGCAATTACACGCTTTTGTAAAAAAATCTAGAGTGAGAAATTTTTCCAGATTGATGAGCTAAATATTAAGCTCGTGAAGGCCTGCTGTTGCCAAAAAAGCAGATCTTGTTAAACCTCTTTCTTGTGCACAATCATCAATTGCACGTAAAAGCCGTCGTTCAATTGATATATTTATACGTACCACTTCTGCATCATTTTCAATAAAGGGGAATTGTATTAAAAAAGCTCCTTCTGACAAAGCTGTTTTGACAGATTTCCGTTGTATGCACTTCTTCAAATTTTGAAGGAATAGGCACTGTATCCATATCTTCACAATAAAGTTGAAGTGCTTCTGTTGCATTTTCGATTAAATTTTCTTCCTTATCAGCAGCAGAAAAAAGTCCCTCAAAATCAGGAAATTGAACACCAAAAGCAGAATCTTCATCTTTATGAACAAGAGCAAAAAATCTCTTCATTTTTCTTCTTTTTTTTTAACCATCCTGCTTGTTGTGCAATAGAGCGTGTTGTTCCAATCGGAAGATTTTTTTAGGATGTGGAACAATAACAACCTTACCATCTTTTTTTAATTTATGATGAGAACCTTTTACTTTGACAAGT
>NZ_JBHILQ010000084.1:0-1708 GCF_042193395.1 Bartonella sp. TT29SHDZB | reverse complement strand
ACATTTTATACTAAAAACCAAAAGTAAAATTTAAAAGCACTTGGTATTCAATTAGGTAGGTATCAAAATGAAAAAAAATGAAAAAAATAAAAAATACGTATTGACTTTAAAAGGTTATTCTGTTAAACGAATCATTAAGTGCTAGAAACACTAAACATGTAGCGAATAGATTACGAAACAATCTTTTCCTGCTTCAAAATTTGGCTTTATTTTTATGCTATTGTTGGCATATAACGATTTTGTCGGGTGTGGTTACGCTATACAATACCCTTATGGGAAAGGCGTGACGACGGACTACATGCCGTGTTTCTAGCGCCCGGCACTCTTTTAGAGTGTCAATAGAAACTTTAAACATGTAGGAGTTCCCTATGAACAATTTAGTAACAATCAACAATGCTGGTATTGCTGTCACAACTTCTTTGAAAATTGCAGAGGGTGTAGGTAATAAGCACAAAACAGTTATACAGTTGGTTCGTCAAAATATTAAAGACTTCGAAGAACTTGGAAGGGTCGCATTTGAAATGCTACCCTTTGAAACCAAGGGTGGAATACAAAAGAGAGAAGTTGCCATCCTTAATGAATCACAAGCAACTCTACTGATGACATATATGCGCAATAATGGCACGGTGCGTGCATTTAAAAAAGCGCTTGTTAAAGCTTTTTATGAATTAAAAAGCCAATCAAAAAATCATGATTTATTCTCTAGAGATAATGATTTATTTTCTTATGAAAGTTTAAAAGCTTCTGAGGGAATTGGTAAAGTTTTGGGAATGATTGCTGCGCGTTTATCGTATGTAAATGATCTACAAAAAGAGCTTGATCACTACAAATTGGTTACGACAGAAGCCAAGCGCGTTTTAACAAATGCTATTGTAAAAGCAGCTTAAATAACAGGCGGTGCGGGGGCGCCTCCTTATAACCATTTCATTCAAAAATTTATTCAAATGTTAGATTAGGGAGCTACCTATGACCACTAAAAATGTATCCAAAAAATATGAACTCACAGATGAAATCCACCGTATTCCTGAGGGAAAAACTGTACGTCGTATAAGAGCATTAAGAGATTTTGCAGATGTTAAAGCAGGTGATCTCGGTGGCGTTATTGAAAACGAAAAAAGCTTATCACATGATGGTGATTGCTGGGTTTATGATAACGCCATGGTTGCTATGGATTCTGTTGTTTCTGAAAATGCACAAGTGCGTAATAATGCACGTGTTTATAAAAGTGCAAAAATATCAGGCAACGCTATTGTTTGTGACAATGCTCAGGTTTTTCATAATGCAAAAATTTCTGATAATGCAAAAATTTGTGATAACGCAATGGTTAATGGTAATGTTTTTGGCAATGCAGTTGTTTGTGATAATGCTCAGGTCTCTTTTCTTGGTCATATTTCTGATAATGCAAAAGTTTCTGATTATGCGCATGTAACTGGCAGGGTTTATGGAAATGCACGCGTTTATGGAAATGCTTGTATTTATGGATTTTCTGAGATTTACGATGATGCGCAGGTTTATGACAGGGCTACTATTTCTGAGCATGTAAAGGTTTATGGAAATGCACGGGTTTGTGACCAGGCAACGGTTTATAGCAAGCCTCGTACAGATGGCTATGCACCACCTATCTATGTAAAGATTTATGGCAATGCCGTGGTTAATGGCAATCAAAAAATTTCTGAAGATATTTGTGGTGATGATAAAGCAGCGTAAA
>NZ_JBHILQ010000083.1:0-1746 GCF_042193395.1 Bartonella sp. TT29SHDZB | reverse complement strand
CAATACGACCAAGTACAGTGCTGTCATTAAATACGATTTGCTACACTTTGTCAACATAAAAATAACACATATTGATACATTTGAAAAGAATCGGTTAAACAGCACTTATGAATAATTAAGGGTTCAAAATGATGAAATCATTATCCATAACACGCATCATAACATTTATAGCTTTCTTTTCTATATCAGCGCTACCTGCATCAGCGTCATTTGGATTTATAGACAAATTGACGCGTATGTTTACAAGTGTAGATACTATAGAGAAGTATAATCAACTTTACGACAAATACGCGAGTAAAGAATATACTGGCTTTACGCATTTTAATAAGCTAAGCCAAGCACAAGAATTTGTATACATCCGTGGCCATCATAAGATGCCTTCCAAATTTGATCCTGTATTGCATCGTCACGTATTCGTTATTTTATGTGGACGCTTTGTGAATTTATTGCGGGGTGAGTATAATGAAGAAATGTCATGGGCAATGCTACCCAATGTAATAAGTCGTTTACGTTATGAACATAATTGGAGTGAAAGAGATTTTATGTGGGCATACAACGAATCCAATAACAGCAAAAATCCAATGATTTATTATGCAAAAAAATTTCTTAGTAATTCGACTGGAACTGGCATTAGCCCCAAAACACAAATGATAGTTGTAGTATCTGACGTGAGCACCGGTGATTATGAAAACACTAAACAAGTCGCTAGATTTTGCAGAGACTTACCAACGATATATGATATAATGAAACCGTAATAGAGATTGTCATTTACGATCAAAATGTTTCTGAAGCACATTAAGAGCAAAACGTAATGAATTCACAAGGTGTGGTAGCATTTGATCTTCTATAACGAGGCACTGTAGCGCTGCATAAAGGTTATATTGTCTATAGAGGCATTGGGCTTCTTTTAGTGCCTCTTGCGTGTTTATAAACTGCTCTGTTGCAAATTCTACCCATTTATCTCTTGCCTTATCATCAGATGATGATGGCATTTCGTCATAAATTGCATTAGGCAAGCCTTTTGCGCAAAGGTAATTATTCCTTATCTGTAGATATTGCTGGGCGGTGTCGTATTGCTCTTGAGTAATCACGCCTTTTAAACAAAGCCGCCCTATATAGGTACCAGAAAGTGGATTTTTTGCCTCTTGTAGCGTTAAACCGAAGCGTTTTGCACGCATTTCTATTGCCAATTTATCAACGGCTTCACGCAGTGCTTTTGCACGTGATATACGTCCGTTTGGTTCTCTTACCTGCCCTGCTATTTTAGGGCGTCCCCTCTTTTTATTTTTTTTCACTTATGTCCTCAGATGTCTGTTTAATATCTTGCCAAATTCTCTCTGATCTTGACCATGAAATTCGATTTAAAAAGAACAATAAAACCACTAAAATGCATATTACAGCAGCAACACCTAACTTAAGTTTTAAGTGACTTTGATCCCAAGAAAGTTTTAAGAGCAGAATGAAAAGTGTACTCAATAAAGCACCCATCACTATACTGTAATAACTCATTGATGTAGATGACATACAATCTCTTAACAGCTCTATATCATTCTCTGTAAGCATATAAACGGGTTCAGATTCTTCTGTACTAACCCTAGGCTTCTTTTTACTATCCATTAAAGCACCTTCTGTTTAAAAAGGAACACTGTCATTCATAACGGTATGGGGTGTATCAAGAGGTCTGTAAATGCTTCTGTCATAAGCAGATGACTGATCTTGATTATCATCATTTTTGCCATCTAAAAG
>NZ_JBHILQ010000082.1:0-1861 GCF_042193395.1 Bartonella sp. TT29SHDZB | reverse complement strand
TTGAGGAAACAATCCCGTCATTTCAAGCAAAGCAAGGATGGCGGATTGTTAATCATCACAAACAGCAAAACTTAAGGCTGGCATTTGCGACTATTTTTATATTTTTTACAAAACGGGCTGTTTAAGCGCTTCTTGACACTGCGCTGTGGTATGACAGCACCTGGACGACATATGGGAAGGTTTTCGGCTCTAAAAGTATAACACCAATTACCTCCCAACTTATCTTTATAACGGAATCCTGCTTGGAGCATGCAAGCATGAATTGTTGCTTTAGCATTAATGCTTATATTTTCACTTTCTGGATCAACATCATAAGGCGTTGGCATACCACATTCTAACAAAGCTTTTCCTACCTCAGTAAAATCAGTAACACTATTTTTCTCCCACATACTCAAATACCCTGGAGCAGGCTTATCAATGTTACATCCAGCGATATTTAACAGAATGAGACCACTTAATAATTTCAAGATTTTCTTCATTTTTTCCTCCCTGAATATTTTGAATAAATTGGCGTACGATTAGGTGAACCGTAGCGCGATGTACACGCATAACCTGCATGACCATAACAAGCATGAACACTGGGGTAGCCTTTAAATATTTGCCCTCTCTCTTTCCAGGGACCACTTCCAGGAGGTATTTGCTCAAAAGTGTAAGGATTTTTGCCAATCTTTGTACCAACAAAGTCATTTTTATGATTTTCCAAGTTTACGTAATCCTGCTTTCCATCACTTAAGATATATAACGTATCTGCCATGTTTTGAGTATTATAAGCTGGTCCAAAGAAATTAATCGTTGTTTTCTTTGCTATACCATGAACACCATGCTTTTCTAAATCATGCGATCCATTGCCCGCTGTCATACTGCCGCGGCTATGCGCATCAGTATGCAATCCTATATTGCCAAAGCTATACAACAGATTCTGGTACTTCTTCGTCGAATTGGTCAGAGCACCCAACTTACCTTCTAGAGCATACTGATACCCTGCAATGAACAACTCTACCAAGAACGAATCGCTATGAGGGAACATCAGAAAATAGTGTGGATCATTCTTGTTATCAGCCAACTGAACCGCATTATGGGCTGCTTCATCTGGTGTTGTAAGAATACCATTGAGGAAAAAATGAACCTTGCCATCAGAACCTTTTTGTAAATTCTGTTGTTCTTCAGGCGTTAAATAATGTGCGTGAGGAAACAATCCCGCCATTCCAAGCAAAGGCAAAGATGGCGGATTGTTGATCATCACAAACAGAAAGACTTAAGGTTTGCATTCAGGTGCATTTTTATACTTTTTACAAAAAGGGCTGTTTAAGCGCTTCTTGACACTGGGCCTCGGGATCACAGCACCTGGACGACAAATGGGAAGGTTTTCGGCTTTATGATTCTCACACCAAGTCCCTCCCCCCACTTTATCACGAAAACCTGATTGAACCATACAGGCATCAATAGTTGCCCATGCATTGTAGCTGAGTTTTCTGTTTTCTGGATCGACATCATCAGGGGTTGGCATACCACATTCTAACAAGGCTTTTCCTACCTCTGTAAAATCAGTAACACCATTTTTCTCCCACGTAGCCACCTCTCCTGGAGGAGGTTTATCGATATTACATCCAGTTATAATTAACAAAGTTACAGTGCTTAATAATTTTAGAGTTTGTTTCATTTTTTACTCCTTGATTTACTTAAAGGAAATTGTTCACGATGAGATGTGCCATAAAACTTTTGGCATTTTGGACCCACGTCTCCAAGACAAGTATGGGGACTTACAGGATTTGTGATCACTCTCCACCATTCTGTCCAAACGTTACTGCCAGCAGGGAGTGTCCCGTAGGTATAGCCATTGCCACCAATAATTCTGCTTACA
>NZ_JBHILQ010000081.1:0-1896 GCF_042193395.1 Bartonella sp. TT29SHDZB | reverse complement strand
GATCCCGTTAGAGTATCACTATTGGGGCGCTTGTGAGAAAAATGATACGGACTACCATCCATAGAACGCTGATAGCTAAACGACCATTGATCATTGATCCCCAACAGATCATCAAAAGAAAGGCTCAAGCGCGTTTGATAAATTCCTGTTGCTTTAGCACCAAGATTATCGCTGGAAAGCGTAATAAGCCAAGGTTTCTGTTTTTCAATATGAACATCGAGTATCGAACCACCCGAATTGCTCCCCGCACCAAGATTAATGGTGGCTTGGCGTGAGAAAAGCCGATTGATTTGATCAAGCCCTTGCTCTATCTGGCGCAGATTGGTCGGTTTTCCAATAAGGTTTGGAAAAGCCGTGGTGATTTCTCCTTGAGATTTCCTTCCAACTTTATGCCCATCAAGGGTAATATCTTCCATCACACCTTCAACAACAACAATCTTGAGATGACCGCCGCTTAAATCTTGCTCAGGCAAATAAGCCCGCACCGCAATATAGCCGCGCTTCATATAAAGCTTGGTCACCGCTTTGAGCACTTTATTGATTTCGGCAATCCCCAAACACCGTCCTTCCCAAAGAGAAATGGCTTCATGAAGGTCGGTATGAGAAATCAACTGAGCATCAACAAATTCAATGCTTTTGATCAGCAAACAGGTTGTACTAGGCGAAGCACCATAGGCAGATGTGGTATCATCGTCTGGCAAAAATACCTCATGGGTTTTGTTTTTACGCTGCAATTGCTGAGAACGCTGTTGTTGTGTTTGTTGTCGTTGGATGCTCTCTGATTGATTAATCGCTTTCTCACGAATGTTTTCGGCAAAACTCGGCAATGAGAAAAGGCACAAAATAGCCGCAAAAACAAAAGTGAAAAAAAATCTATGCATTCATTGTGTCCTCAAAATGAGCAACAAAATGAACCATATCATCAGCGTCACAGAAAAAATCGCCAACCGCGTAACAATTTTTTAATTTTTTGATGAGAATAATACTTATAACATCTGAGAGAAAAGCATAGACTGTACTGTATACACCTGCTTTATGTGTTGTGCAAACCATATCATTTCCCCCGCTTTTGAAGATTTTACAATGACACTGTTAAATGACAATCATATGCTCTATATGCTTCTTAATTTTAAGGTGTTGCATGTAATATAATCTTGAGCTTCAAGTAAAGACTGTTATTCATAGAATAGACCAAATTTATTGGAACTGTTACATATTAGAGACAACAAGAAACACTCCATTATTATCGCTTGATAAGAAAAATAGCATGACGATAGTTTATTTACTAAAACAAGAAAAAAGAAAATGCGTAATGCCATAACTGATGAAGGATTAGCGCATTTTAAAACTGCTTATCCCAATGAAAAAACACTAAAGATGATCTGTTTTATTATGTTTACGGTCTTTTGCATTCAGAAGATTATCGCACTCGTTATGTCAATAACCTCTCTAAAGAATTGCCGCGTATCCCGTGTGTAAAGAATGCTGATGATTTTGGAAGTTTGTAACAGCAGGGCGTAAATTGGGTCATTTGCACGTAAACTATGAAACTGTAGAACCTTATCCTGAGACCTTTAAAAAGGGTAATCCAAAATTAACTGACATCTCTAATCCCGAAAAGTTTTATTATGTGACTGAAATGAAATTCGCAAAAATTAAGGATAGTAAGGAAAAGAATAAATCAACAGTTACTTATAATAGCAATATCATCATGACAGATCTCCCTAAGTAAGCTTATGAGTATATCGTCAATGGCAAGCCTGCTCTTGAATGGTTTATGGGGCGTCAATGTGTAAAAACAGATAAAAAGAGTGGTATTGTGAATGATGCCAATCACTATGCTGTTGAAACCATTGGCAACCCTGCTTATCCATTAGAGTTGTTTCAAAGGGTTAT
>NZ_JBHILQ010000080.1:0-1937 GCF_042193395.1 Bartonella sp. TT29SHDZB | reverse complement strand
GAAATTTCTCCATCTAAAAGAAACTTCAATTTGCTATTGTTTCTGTCCTTACCTTCCCCATGAAGAGCTACAAAGGCGTTATCACCCTTGCTCCACGATAAAGAATCTTGCGCAACACCTGCAGAAACTTCCTTAATTCGTGCATTAACATTCTTGATATTATCATCAAGACCAGTAAATGCACTACCAACATTATCAAAAGAACTGTCTGTTATCTTACCATCTGCATCAACCTTGGATAACTTGTAAGTCGGTCCTGTAAACGCGCCATTATTAAACGCCGCATCACCACCAAGAAACTTGGCTACATTCTGAGAAATTGCGTTGATCTGACTACCATTAATCGCATCATGTGAACTCTCACCAATGGCACCATCTTTTACATTATGCAGTGCAACTGGTCCTGCATCCTTACCTTTACCTAAAGTCACACTGCTATAATCAGTTTTACCATCGGCCTGTTTATCATAGAGAACCACTGCTGAATCTTCTGACTGAAGATTGTTAGAAAGATCCTTCAGACTTGCATCAAGCTGCGCTTTATTGACTGCTTCATTATTCTTCTCTGCTGCCTTGATGCCAGAAAGGGTTCTATCCTCTTCTTTACTATTAGCGATATTGAGTTCTGTACCTTCTACTTCTTTACCAATAGTGATAACTTTCGTCTTATCATCCTGCTTGGCAAGACTATCACTCACTACATTCGTCACATCATTATGAACATTCGTAATAGAACTCGCAACACCAGCAAATGCTTCCGCTACACTATTGTAAACCTTTTCCTCACCAGTGCTACCATCTTCATTGATAGTTTTAAGTTTGAATGTGGGGGCAACCCATTCTCCATTCTCATATCCAGCGCCACCACCAAAATAGCTAGCAACCGTCCGATTGACTGAATAAAGCTGACCACCTGTAATAGCATCCGTTGAGTTGGCGCTAATCTCACCATTTGCTAGAAACGTAATTCTACTGTTTTCTTGTGTCCTTACAGCTTTGCCTTTTTCTTCTTTGCTCTTTTCATGACGCGCTACAAACGCATGTGCAGTCTCGCTCCAATTCAAGGAATCCTGCGCTACCCCTTCAGAAACTTCCTTAATCCGTGCATTCACATTCTTGATATTATCATCAAGACCAGTAAATGCACTACCAACATTATCAAAAGAGCCGTTTGTTATATTACCATCTGCATCAACCTTCGATAACTTGTAGGTTGGTCCTGTAAACGTACCGCCAACAAATTTTGCATCACCACCAAGAAACTTAGCTAAATCCTGAGAAATTGTGTTGATCTGGCCACCCGTAATCGCATCATGTGAACTATCACCAATGACACCATCTTTGACATTATGAAGCGCAACTGGTCCTGCATCCTTACCTTTACCTAAAGTCACACTGCTATAATCAGTTTTACCATCTGCCTGTTTATCGTAATGAACAACAGCTGAATCATCAGACTGAAGGCTGCTGGAAAGATCCTTCAGACTTGCATCAAGCTGACCTTTGTTAACAGCTTCATTATCCTTTGTTGCTTCACCAACACCTGAAAGAGTCCGATCCGTACCAGTCTTGTTGGCTATATTGAGTTCTGTACCTTCTACTTCTGTACCAATATTGATAACTTTTGTCTTTTCATCCTGCTTGGCAAGGCTATCACTCACTACATTGGTTACATCATTATGAACATTCGTGACAGAACTACTAATATCAGAAAGTGCTTCCGCTACACTATTGTAAACCTTTTCCTCACCAGTACTACCATCTTCATTGACAGTTTTAAGTTTGAATGTGGGGGCAACCCATTTTCCATTCTCATATCCAGCGCCTCCACCAAAATACGTCGCAACTGTTTGATTCATTGAATAAAGTTGGTTGCCAGTGATCGCTTCTGTTGAACCTTTAGAAATTTCTCCATCTAAAAGAAACTTCAATTTGCT
>NZ_JBHILQ010000079.1:0-2009 GCF_042193395.1 Bartonella sp. TT29SHDZB | reverse complement strand
CATTCTGTTGATGATGTGTTGCGTCATGAATTTGGAAAAAGTCTAGGATCACGTGGTGTTTCTATTCTTGACCCTTTCACTGGAACAGGGACCTTTATCACACGGCTATTACAATCCAATCTCATCAAACCAGAGGATATGGAATATAAATACCGTTATGATATCCACGCAAATGAGATTGTCTTGCTAGCCTATTACATAGCAGCCATTAATATCGAAGCAACCTATCATGGTCTTATGAAAGGAAATTATATCCCTTTCAAGCATATTGGTTTGGCTGATACGTTTCAGACGCTAAAAAAGCAAGATCTAATACAACGTCTATTAAAGGAAAACAGTGAATATTTAGAGCATCAGAAAAACCTCAATATTGAAGTTATCTTCGGCAATCCTCCTTATTCAACAGGACAAAAAAGTGCTAATGATAATGCAAAGAATACGCCTTATCCGATATTAAATGACCGTATTGATG
Source organism: Bartonella sp. TT29SHDZB (assembly GCF_042193395.1). Lineage (NCBI taxonomy): Bacteria > Pseudomonadati > Pseudomonadota > Alphaproteobacteria > Hyphomicrobiales > Bartonellaceae > Bartonella > Bartonella sp. TT29SHDZB. The sequence goes on along the minus strand of NZ_JBHILQ010000079.1, from coordinate 1,537 downwards.
AAACTTACGCCGCTCAATCTAAAGCAAGCCTTATGCGAAATCTTTATGATAGTTATATTCGTGCCATTCGCTGGGCAAGTGACCGTATAAAAAACCGTGGTGTGATTGGTTTTGTTACAAATGCAAGTTTTATAGATACAAAATCTATGGATGGTTTACGCAAGTGTCTAGTTGAGGAATTTAGTAGCCTTTACATTTTCCATTTACGGGGGAATGCTCGGACCTCTGGAGAACAACGTAAGAAAGAAAGTGGTGGAATTTTTGGTGAAGGATCTCGTGCCCCTATAGCGATTTCTATTCTCGTAAAAAATCCAAAATCCAAACAACAGGGGAAAATATATTTCCGTGATATTGGAGATTACCTCACAAGAGAAAAAAAGCTTAAGACAATTAAAAAATTTGGTAGCATTGATGGTATTACACAGAGCAAACAAGGTTGGCAAATAATTATACCGGATAAGCATAATGATTGGCTTGGTCAACGTGATGACAGTTTCAAGACATTCCTAGCTTTAGGTGATAAGAAACCTCATAGTAAAAAACTGTTTGAGATTTATTCTTGTGGTCTAAAAACCAATCGTGATGCTTGGGCATACAATGCAAGCAATGAAACTCTCGCGAAGAATATGAGTAATATGATTACTTTCTACAATAGTGAAGTGGAGCGTTTTAATGGTGTTTATACACATGATAACGGTAAAACACGTACTAAAACTGTAGATAATTTTGTTAATGCCGATGAAAGCAAAATTAGTTGGAGTATTAATCTTAAGAAACATTTAACTAAAGGAAAGATTTTTGAATTTGAAGATACATGCCTTATGCAAAGTTTATACCGTCCTTTTACACAACAATGGCTCTATTACAATCGTGCCTTTAATGAAATGGTTGCCCAAATTCCATGTATATTTCCAATGGGGCAAGCGGTTGAAAATAGAGTAATACAAATTACAGGTACGGGAGCAAAGAAAGATTTTTCTGTTATTATGACTAAGAATGTGCCTGAATTTCAAGTGATGGAGAATAGTCAATGCTTTCCAAGATATATCTATGAAGATGCTACGGTTTCAAAAAGTAAAAGTGAGAAACAATCCCATTTATTTACAGAAGAAAGTAAAACAGCTGGTTTACAGAAGCGTGATGCCATTACGGATGAGGGATTAGCACATTTTAAAGCTGCTTATCCTAATGAAGCCATAACAAAAGATGATCTATTCTATTATGTTTACGGTCTACTTCATTCGGAAGATTATCGCACCCGTTATGCTGATAACCTCTCTAAAGAACTGCCTCGTATCCCTTGTGTAAAGAGTGCTGATGACTTTTGGAAGTTTGTAACCGCAGGGCGTGAACTGGGGCATTTGCACGTAAACTATGAAACTGTAGAGCCGTATTCAGTAACCTTTAAAAAAGGTAATCCAAAACAAACAGAGATCTATAATCCCGAAAAATTTTATTATGTGACTGAAATGAAATTCGCAAAAGCAGGTAAAGAGAAAGATAAAACCACTGTTATTTATAATAACAATATCACAAT
>NZ_JBHILQ010000078.1:0-2026 GCF_042193395.1 Bartonella sp. TT29SHDZB | reverse complement strand
AGAAACCCACTAAATTTACCGATAGCAAATTTGGACAGACTAACAAAGCCTATCAGAGAGACGATTTGTTTGATCCTGACAAAATGGTTAGTTGGACAGTAAAAGGGGAAGAAGTATGGGGCACCAATGTTGAAAGAATGAAAGCAGGAAAAGCACCTATAGGGTTTGATGGCTGGTCTGTTGAGTTGCATCACCTAAAGCAAACGCCTGATGGACCCATAGCAGAGATGAGCCATGAATTTCATAAAAAATATACTTCTGTTATTCATGCTAATCCCAAAACACATCAATCGCTTATAGAGAGAGAAAAGTTTAATAAGCAGAGAGAGGAATATTGGGATAAACGTGGTAATGGATATGGAGAACAGGAAAACAGTAGTTTAGGAGGAATAATTGATATGAAATGGGGTATTATAGGTCTAAATTTTGACAGATGGGGACAGGAGCATCGGCAATAATGCTCTACGGTTTATGAAAAGAGAGAAAAAAGAAGTTTGGAGAAATAATCTATGAAAACCTATACCTTAGCTGATGTTGCAGTATTAATTGATAAAGTGAATAAATATGATGATGATATTATCAATTTGGGTAGTGAAGATGATGAAGAGAATGAAACAGATGATCTACAGATTGAAAAGGCGGAGAAAGCTCTCGGTTTACAATTCACATCCTCTTATAAAGTTTTTTTAAAAAAATATGGAGGAGGAGAAATTGGTGGTGATGAAATCTTTAGCCTTTATAAGGAGTGTGGAGCAGATATCCCTGGTGGTGATATTGTTTTCCAAAACTTAAATGCTAGAAAACGTGGTTTTCTGACACCAGAACAGCTTTTCGTGAGTAGTACTGATTTTGGTGAAACCTTTTATTTTGATTATACGCAGTTTCGGGATGGAGAATGCCCACTTTATGTCATGCTTCCATCTGAAGATTGCGAATATTACGCAAGTAATTTTTATGAATTCCTTTGTAAAAGAATTAAAGAAAGCGTGGGAGAAGAGATACCTGATGGAGACCAACCAATTGAAAAGATTGAGAACACTCCCACTCCGCAACCTATACCTTTTTACAAGAGTTTTTGGAAAAAACTATGGAAGAGGTGAAATTGATAGAGGAAATATGGAGCGTTTATCACGCACGTTTTGAGGATCATCTATGAAAACCTATACCTTAGCTGATGTTGCAGTATTAATTGATAAAGTGAATAAATATGATGATGATATTATCAATTTTCGTACTGAAGATGATGCAGTTGATGATCTACGGATTGAAAAGGCGGAGAAAGCTCTCGATTTGCAATTCACATCGTCTTACAAGAGTTTTTTGAAACATTATAAAGGTGGGGACATTGCTGGTTATGAAATCTTTAGTCTTTATGAGCATCCTATAGGTGTTTCTGTTAATGATATTGTTCACCAAAATTTAAATTATTACAGAAAACATGGTTTTGCGACACCAGAACAGCTTGTCGTTAACAGAACAGATTTTGGTGAAACCTTTTATTTTGATTATACGCAGTTTCGGGATGGAGAATGTCCAATCTATGTTATGTATCCATTGGATAATTGCGAATATTACGCCAGTAATTTTTATGAATTCCTTTGCAAAAGAATTAAAGTACATGCGGGAGTTGAGATACCTGATGGTGATAAACCAATTGAAAAAACTGAGAATACTCCTAGTCTGCAACCTCTCCCTTTTTACAAGAGTTTTTGGAAAAAACTATGGAAGAGGTGAAATTGATAGTGATGAAATATATAGTCTTTCTAGAGAGCCTAAGTATTACACAAGTAATTTTTATGTAAAAGAATTAAAGAGCACGCAGGGTAATGACGATGCAAACTAAAGATGTCACAGAGATTTTAAAAAGACTGGGCTGGGAGCCTTATCGTGATAACGTGGGGGATATTTTTGCGCATTATCATCTTCCCGATCGCATTGTCGGTATTGGCTATGGTGTAAAAAATTATGGAGAGAGTGGCAAAGAGTTTTTGCTTTCGGCTGATCTCACCACCGCTGCTTATTGTCT
>NZ_JBHILQ010000008.1:78404-87139 GCF_042193395.1 Bartonella sp. TT29SHDZB | reverse complement strand
TTTTTAAATAAAATGCCCCAAACATTACCAATAAAATTGTAACAAAAAATCCTATTTCAAGATTTTATTGGAAAAATCTGCCTTCATAAAAATAAAACATGAAAACAGCAAGGAGTTCAAAGAGAGCATGGCGCCTTTAAAGTAAAATATAGCACCCCATTACAATGCATAAAAATAGGAAGTTGCCTAGGAATGAGTTAATCACAATAACGCTTGTTTTATGCTACTTTAATTAAGGAAAATTTTCTGCGCAGATACGATTTATAAAGACATTGCTGTATAAAAAGAATCGCATGATCTGTAATTTGTAAAAAGAATCAAATTCCTGTAGAAGCATGCTAAGCTATCTATCTAGCTTTCTTTATTTAATATTGAAAAGTACTCTTATAAATCTATGTGGGATAACGAACAACAAAAAAACGATCCTGGACAAGACCCTGCTCTTGTCATTAAGCGCTTGCGGCCTGCTCGCCGACAAGTCTCTGCTCGTTGGCTTACGGGAACCATTTTGACAGGAATCACTTCCTGCATTCTTATGGGGATTGCACTTTTTACGGCTCTTGATGAACAACAGCGATTGGTAACCCCTCCACAATGGTTTACACAAGAAAACCTATCAGAATCACAAGATCCTGAGGCCAATGGCTATAAAGGTGATCGTATTTCTCCCACCCATGCACGGCAAAGCTTTGACAGAAAACGTCAATTTGAATTATCGATTCTACAAAAAAAAGGTGATGAAAAGGTCATTCAAACACAACATTTTGAATGGATTCGTATGGCTTTAGCCGAAAAGCGCCCCCAGAAATATAGCTATCCCAAATTTGATTCTTTAAGCATTCTTGCTAATGATTCGACAAATCAAAGCGCTAAACTACAAGATTCTGGACAGATTTATGGAGCAAAGGTCGAAACAAAAATCACCTTACGCAGCTATGATTTTAAGATAGATCAATTGGATTTTGATGACAGCGATACATTGACAGATGAAGAAGCACAACAAGAAGTACAAAAAGCTGGGTTTACTTTAGAAAAGAGCTCCGAACTTCTTTCAGTTCTCACATTGATTGATCCTTTAAAATTAGAAGATGTATCCTCCCCTTCCCAAGGCACAGAATCCCCTGAAGTTCGAATCGTCCAAGAAAATGTAACCGTTTCTCCTCAAAGTCACCGTATCGATCTGACGAAAAACTATGTTGAAGATATTATTCCTATTCGTAAAAAACAAACGATAGCCGATGCTTTCAAAAAAACCAGTTATACAAAAGAGCAAATTGAACAGGTTGTAAAAACACTAGAAAAAATGAGCCTTTCCGATACCCTTAAAGAGGGAAGTCTTTTACGCATTGGTATCGTGACACAAGCTGGCGAAAAAGATCATCTCGTCCGTGCAAGCATTTATCAAGGGATGCATCATGTTCTCACCATTGCTCTGAATGATAAAGGTCAATTTATTGAAAGCACAGAGCCTAAAATGTCTAAAGCACTTAAAACGGCTTTTCAAAATGGTATTCCGCATTCTTATATCAATAGCGCGCAATTACCAACAGCTTATGATGCACTCTATAGTGCTTTGCTCAGTCATAATATATCACAATCTCTCTCTCATCGTCTTATTCGTCTGCTTGCCACCAACATTGATATGAAAAGCCAGATAACCCCCAATGATCAGATTGAAATATTTTATGCCATACCACAAAGCGATAAAGAAACCCAAAACGGCAAAAAGAACTTGAAAGCCAAAGAACCCTCCAAGAACGCTGATCCAGAAATTCGTTATATTAGTGCAACTTTTGGCAACACAACTTATAAATATTACCGTTATCAATTAAAAGATGGAAGCGTTGATTATTATGATTCTGAAGGGAAGAGTTCAAAGCCTTTCTTGCTGCGCAAACCCACACCAAATGGCATTTTTGGCTCCCCCTTTGGTCCACGCAAACATCCTATTTTAGGCTATATTCGCATGCATACGGGTGTCGATTGGATTGCTCCTAAAGGATCGCCCATTATTGCTGTAGGAGATGGTATTGTCACAAGAGTAGGCGTAACAGGCGGCTATGGAAACCATACGGAAATTCAACATGCCAATGGATATGTCAGCAGTTATTCACACCAAAGCCGTTATGCACCAGACATCAAACCAGGCGTGAAAGTACGACAAGGACAAATTATTGGGTATGTTGGATCAACAGGAATGGCAACTGGTCCTCATTGTCATTTTGAAATCATTGTCAATGGCGTCAAGGTTGATCCCATGCGCATCCGTATACCAGATAGCAAAGCCTTAACCAATCAAGATCTACAAACATTCCTACAAGAAAAAAACAATATTGATTCTTTGATCAACAGCCCGATAGCACCCTCCGAAGAGACTTAAAGCATAAAAGCATCTGCATTTTTATGACTTCAAACATCTCAAAAATATGCTTGAGCGCTTAACTTTTCTCAAAGAGATTTCCACACTTTAATATCTGTAAAGGATACGCCGAAAGATGCACCACCCAAAGCAGCATAATAAGGATTAAAAATAAAACACCCTCCCTTTTTCAGGTTTACGCACAACAGAAAAGTGCAAAATATGGAACCCCAAAAGGCTAACGCTTTTTGTTTATTTTATCAAAACGATAAAAATCCCTTTGTTTTCCATGCCATAAAATCTCAAATCAAAGGTGAGTTTTTCTAAAGAACGAAGATTCTAAAACCCATATCATTCTATAAACAACCCGACTTCTTGTTGCACAGATTCCACTGGTTGAGCACTGATGCTGTTTAAAGCCCTGAAGGAGGGAGGGCATGAGTTTTTTACAAGCACGTTTTACCTTAAAAATATTTCTCCCACACGCTTACAAAAACACCCTATATTTAAAATTTTAACAGCCCTTACAAAAAATAACAAAACTTGAAAAAACAATTTTTTGCAAAGCAATAGAGCTTACGAATATAAGTATTATTGGCTCAAAGAAGTTCTTATTCAAAATAAATTTAAAAGCTAACTTAAGCACTTCAAAGCTCTCAGACAAGGAGAATTTTGAAAGCCGATCATTGGAATCAACAAAGCAAAAAAACAACAAGAGAGAAAATCAAACATTACACCAAAAGATAAAGAAGCAAAGGTGCTTCTCTTGAAGACAATCGATAATTTAAATATTAAAGAGTGATGTGTTCGCGCTATGAAGCCGTATTTTATCCTCCTTCTTGTGAAAAAGTGTCCTCTCCATACATTCACGATGAATGAAAAGCAGCTTACCATTGGCAAAGAGAAAATTGACCATTTTAAAAAATCAGTCAGAGATTTTTTTTGAACTACTCGTGCTAAGTTTTGGCAAAGGAATGACAATTTTTGTGCCTCCTAAAGCCGAAGTTTCAAACAGAGGTTTTTCACCAAATTGCATACAAAGCTGTTCCACAACTACACGACCAAGTCCTGTCTTTTGTTTTAAAGTTTGGCTCTTCATCCCCACGCCATCATCTTCTACAATAAGCATCAATTGTCCATCGTTCTGGGGACCAAAGGAAATATAAATATGGCCCGACCGTTGATCAGGAAAGGCATGTTTTAAGGAATTGGTTAGCAACTCGCCAAGGATAATTCCAAGTGTTGTTGCATCTCTTGAAGACAGACGACACTCTTTAAAGTTGGTGTGAATGGTAATGTTTTCACGCAATTCAAAAGGGACCGCCAATTCGACATCATGCACAACAGAACTGAGAAACTCTGCCAATAGTGTCGTTTCCATATCATCACTTAAACGCAAACGACGATGAGCTGTAGAAATTGTCTGAATACGATCACGTGCAGCCCCTAGAACAGTACGGACTTCTTCATTTTTACTCCGACTTAACTGAAGCCCCAGCAAAGAAGACACCGTCCCAAGAGAATTGCCAATGCGATGGCTTGCATCCTGCAACAATATTTCAACCCGTTGGCGTTCTTTTTCGGCGTGATTGCGTGCTTTTTCTAATTCTTGTGTTCGTTCTTTCACGCGGGCTTCCAGAGCGATATTTTCGCTATGAAGCAGCAATTGATACAATTTTAAAGAACGTACATCACGATGAAAACGATTAATCACAAAATAGGCAGAAATAAAGGTACTCACAACGGAAACAATAGCCGCCAATGTCAAAGCCGCCCGCATCAATGCGATACCCTCGCGCTGTTTTTGGCGCACCACATCATCCCCATTAATAAAACTTGTCATCAATTGCGCTAAGCGTGCCACGGGAATTTTGGAGACATCTAAAGAGACGGAAGGTTGAGAAGATGGCTCAGGAACTGTATCAAGAGCATGCATATGGGCATTCATAAAAGCTTGTCTTGCTTCGACTTCCTTTTTAAAAGCCCTAAACCACTCATCCCACTGCGGATGCGCATAAACAATAAGTGCGATATAGTCGAGAATATCTCCCAACTCCCGCTCTGCATTTTCAAAACGTATTTTATCTTCCGCCTTGCGCGTTTTTGCATAGCTGCGATCAGCAACAGCCATATCAATCAGGCTAATAAGGACCAAATCAGCCTGTTCGCGCAATTCTGAACTTGTATTCAACTGTGCGACTTCTCGATCAACGGCATTTGAAAGCAACATAATAAAAACCGATGCCAAAAGAGCCATCACAAGAGAAACAACAATCGCCCCCCACCGCCAGCGTGATATCGTTGCATGAGAAGAAGGCATTTGAGGCAGCAAATTTGTCTTTGTTGTCATAGAATTTCCAGTGGCGAACTTGAAAGTCGTCATTTTTCAGCACAAAGGAAGGCAACCTTATGGAACATAAAACCCAAAGCCCGTGAGAAAATTTTATACGGGCTTTTCTTGTGTTCTTAAGGATACACGCCAAACTTCTGAATTTCCTCAGATACTGACTTTACTGTAATAGCTATAACGGGAATAAAAAAAACAAGGCTATCCATCATAATTATTATGCTTTTTTAGCCGTTAAATGAACACAATGTACTTCCAGCGGAATAAGAATCAGGACCATAATCAGACTCACCATCCACCTCAAGAAGTTCTTGTAATCGATTACGCGCCCTGCTCACACGGCTTTTAATGGTTCCAACAGCACAACCACAAATAGCCGCAGCATCTTCATAAGAAAATCCCGATGCACCAATGAGAATAATGGCTTCTCTTTGATCAGCAGAAAGCAGATTTAAGGCTTTTTTAAAATCTTGCAAATCAAGCGATCCATATTGCGCAGGATGCACAGCAACATTTTGGGTAAACACGCCATCGGTATCTTGCACTTCCCTTCCCTTTTTGCGCATTTGACTATAAAACTCATTGCGCAAAATGGTAAAAAGCCAAGCTTTAAGATTAGTTCCCATCTCAAAACTGTCTTGCTTAGCCCATGCCTTCATAACAGTATCTTGAACCAAATCTTCGGCTTTATCATGTTTGCCACTTAAAGAAACAGCAAAAGCGCGTAAAGCAGGCAACACAGAAAGGAGTTCTTGTTTAAAGTTTTTTGTGCACTTTGACATAAAGGATCAAACCTTTTCCACATTGTTTAAGTCAAATTGCTCTGCGCGCTCTAATCTTTCTAAAAGCTCGAGCAAACACCGTGGCAGTGCTTCTTCCTGAATTTCCATGTAAAACTGGCGTAATTTCCGTGCTATTTCACTATTGACCCCGAGCAGATCATCTCCAACTGTAAATTGCCTAGTGAGATTTTTTTCATCACGGTCGTTCATTTTTCATCCCCCTAATCCATATAATATTGGTAGCACCGCGAAGAATTTTTTCGCCTTATGGTTGTAAATATGGCTGTCAGTAAAAAGTTCCATACAAATCAAGGAACTTTTTTATCAGTTGAGGGTTTCAACCAACAAAATGCTTGCAAGGTCAAAGGAGTTATAAATTATGTCATTATCAACACGCATTGCACCGCATCTTCCCTATCTCCGGCGTTTTGCCCGCTCTGTCACTGGTAGCCAATCCTCTGGCGATGCTTATGTATCAGCGATGTTGGAAGCACTCATTGCCGACATCTCCATTTTTCCCAAAGCTTCCACTGACCGAATTGGTACCTATTGGCTTTTTTGCCATCTTTTTGACCAAACCACACCGAACATCCCAGAACCCCTGCCTCAATTTGGTCTTGAACAAAAAACCAGTGCCAAATTATCCTATCTCACGCCCCGTGCACGCCAAGCATTTTTGCTCATTGCCGTTGAAGGATTTCATGAACAAGAAGCTAGCGAAATCATGAATCTGGATACGAAAGAATTTCGCAAGCTTCTCAACCAAGCATCTTTTGACATTTCTCAACAAATTGCCACTGAAGTGATGATTATTGAAGATGAGCCTCTTATTGCGCTTGATATTGAACAAATGGTAGAAAGCTTAGGTCACCATGTTGTAGGAATAGCGCGCACGCGTGATGAAGCTGTCATCATGTATCATAAGAAAAAGCCACGTTTAATTTTGGCTGATATTCAATTAGCCGATAACAGTTCAGGCATTGATGCGGTCAACGAGATTTTGAAAAATGATCGTATACCGGTGATTTTCATCACGGCTTTTCCCGAAAGGCTTCTCACAGGCGAACGTCCAGAACCGACTTTTTTAGTGACCAAACCTTTTAACCCTGATATGGTAAAAGCGCTTATTTCCCAAGCTTTATTTTTTCAAGAGAATGCTTCTAAAGCGGCTTAGAACAGAGTAACATCTTAAAATTATGATCGTTACGCCTCTTTCAAAGCCTCCCATGGACAGATCTCATATAAGCGCGCTCATGCAAGCGATTCGTGGTGCTGATATTTGTGTTCTCTATCAGGCAACAAATTTGGTTTATTTATGGGCTGAAAACTTGCCACACCATTTGCACAATAAATGGCGGGTTGGGTGTCGTGACAGCGACTTTTTTTCGCTTGACCTTGCAGACAATATGGAAACCATCAAACTGCAAGTTTTAGCCAGTGGCAAAATGCAAACCGTCGAAGCACGTTTTGAAGATACGAATAAACAAGAGATTTGGTACAAATTTTCTGTTGACTGCCACCGCAATGATAACGGAGACATTATCGGTATTATCACCACTGGTGTTAATATTTCGGGCTTACGCCGCCGTGAACAAGTGCTTAAAATTCTCCTTCGAGAAGTAAGCCACCGTTCTAAAAATCTTTTAGCGATCATTCAAAGTATTGCCAGCCAAACGGCACGCTATACTGAATCTCTTCAGGTTTTCTTACGCAAATTTCAAGGTCGTCTTCATTCTCTTTCTCATTCTCAAGATCTGATCACCGATTCCGATTGGCGTGGTGCTCAATTTCGCGAATTGGTCCAAACGCAAGCTTTAGGCTATTTAATGAAAGAAACAGAACGTTTTTCACTTGAAGGTGTCGATCCTTATCTTTTTCCCAATGCCGCTTTGCATATTGGTTTGGCTTTTCATGAACTGATTGTCAATTCTCTTTCTTTTGGAGCCCTTTCGCAAGAAAAGGGCAGTGTCTGTATACGCTGTGAAATTGAAACAAAACTGAATGGCAAAACGCACCTTATCATCACATGGAATGAAAATTTTGAATCCGGTGTCCCTTTCACAAACAATAAAAAAGCCTGTTTTGGCAGTGCCGTTCTTGAAAAAATTGTTCCCATTTCCGTCAATGGTTCGGCTTCGTTCACATTGACAGAAGAAGGCATTGTCTATAGCCTTTCTGTTCCTGATACTTATTTTGATATTTTGTCTTAAAAGTGCCTTTCCAACAATCAATAAGGGAAGTTTCCATTCTCCAAAAAAGTTCTAATCTATTTTATTAAGCACCAAGAGTTTGTCCAACCTCTTTAAACCCACCTCTATAGTCCCCAAACTTTAAGATGAGAACTTAACGCCAGCAGCATAAAACCCATTCCCTTTCCTGTTCATCAACCTTTATCGCTCGCTACATATTTTAAAACAGACATTAAAACGACTAAGAGCAAGCAGTTTTAGCTTTTATAGACCAGATCAAAGTGCGCATACTACACATATCTTTTAGCGTACTTTCCATAATGGGTACATAATTTCATTTGAGAATGATATGAAATTTCAAGGGTAAAAACCAACATCCGGCAACACTTTTCCGCTTTACGAGCTTAAAGCCTGCCGACAATATCTTTTAAATCGTGGAAATGGCATATTTTATGCTTTTATTTAACGTGTTCTTTAATGGGGTTATCCTTTTACTCCCAATAGAACATCCTACAACAGAATACACTTGTACCCCTCATCACGCTTTTTTAAAATATTTTCCAGCGCGTTCAAGCGCATTTCAAAACAGCCTCTGTAAGCGTATAAGCCATCAAGCACGCCTCTCTTTACTTCATGCCTCTCTTTACTTCACGCCCCTCTTTACCTCATCCCTCTCTTCACTTCATGCCCCTCTTTACTTCATGCCCCTCTTTACTTCATGCCCCTCTTTACTTCACGCCCCTCTTTACTTCACGCCCCTCTTTACCTCACGCCCCTCTTTACCTCATGCCCCTCTTTACTTCACGCCCCTCTTTACCTCATGCCTCTCTTCACTTCATGCCTCTCTTCACTTCATGCCCCTCTTTACTTCATCAAAGTACCAGCTGCGCGTTATCATACTATTTTTCTCATGTTACAACAGCTTTTGACATTTGAGAGAATTCATAAAAGGCATATAGTCTTTTCTTCAAATATTTTCGCCCACTCTCTCCCTTTTATGATGTGCAAACCAATGATTTTGCTTGCTTCAATATAGGATATCCTTGCCTTGGGAACTG
>NZ_JBHILQ010000008.1:76276-78304 GCF_042193395.1 Bartonella sp. TT29SHDZB | reverse complement strand
CGCTTGGGAACTGCGCTTGGGAACTGCGCTTGGGAACTGCGCTTGGGAACTGCGCTTGGGAACTGCGCTTGGGAACTGCGCTTGGGAACTAAAAAACTTTGAAAACGTTTAACAATGAAGAAGCCCCTAGGCTGACAAATTCGAGTCTATGCTGTCAACCTGTTGTTTGGAAAATAATTTATGACCCCCCTTGTTTTTATCCTCTTATTGGTTTCATGTACAGATGATTTTAACAGTTGCTATTCAAACAATACAATGGTTAAAACCTACCCAACGGCTCAAGCCTGTGAACAAGCCATGATACCGTCCACAAAAAAGTTTGCACTTTATGGACAACAAATTTTTGCCCAATGTATAAACGTACACCCCAATTTACATCAACAAGAAGTAAACTTGATCTGGTCTGTAACAAACCATGGAAATTTCCTGCTTAAAAGCCAAAACGTAAAGGACAAGCTGTCTACAGTCCACAAAGAAGACATTTTACCAACATTGCCTTCTCTTCTGCGTTCTTCTTCCACAAATCTCTTGCACAAAAAACTTTAAAAGCATAAACCCATCAGATCTCAAAAAAATAATCAATGGAAGACATGATAGATAATAAGCGAATGCACCCTTCAAAAGACCATCACACAGAGCAAAGTACTCTGCCTCAAGATCTCCCCTTAGATCCTGCTGTAGAACGGGTGAGAAAAAAACTTATGGGGTTAATGATTATTTCCGTTTTAATAACGCTCTTCCTTATTCTGACCGTACTATTTATAATTGTTTATAAAGTGATAACAACGGGATCAGCGCCAAAACAAACAGAGCGATCTTCCTCTCTCAGCAAAAACCCACACGTTATCCATCATACGCTCTCTCTACCAGAAAAAACACAAATTTTGTCGCAAAGCCTCTCAGAGCACAATATTGTACTGAAAATTTTAACCCCTGATGGACAAACAAAATTTATGATTTACAATTATCATACCGGTGCACTTGTCTCCATTCTTTCTGTTGAAACAACAGAAAAAATATCGACAACAACGCCTCATTAAGCAAGCCAACATCAATAAGCGCTGACATAGCATTCTAAAGGTTTAAACATTTTCTGCGAGCCGGCATTATCACACGCTTTACCAGCTTGTGGATGTGACGCCCCCCTTTGGCACGAGAGAGAGAGATTTCATAAGAGCCATTTTATTCCTTTCTTATAAAATTTATCCACACAGGCTTCTCCCTGCTTGCAACGTGCTAGCGAATGATTTTGCTTGATTCAACATGGGACAAATTTGAAAAGAGAGAATAGGGTTTTAGGGGCTCTCGCCCAACATACAAAACAATGATCATGATAAATCAATGTGATAAGGTTAAAAATATTCACCACGCGGCGGCGGATTTTTCTCTGTATCCCTTCACCTATCCCCAACAAAGAGACAATCTTTTCTGTCAACGCATTCCCATTTTTAAGAAAACTGACATCACCTGCGAAAATCAAAAGAAGATGCAAGAAATGCATTTTCTTGAGGATAAAATTTCAACACATTGATTTATAATGATCATTTTTTTGCAAGCCAAACGAGAGCCTCAAATACCGTAAGATTCTCTCATCTCAAATCTATTTATGATGAAGCTCATCAAAATCATTTCCTCACATATCACAGCAAAGAAACGTATAAACAAAATACCTCTTATAAACGATCTCAAACGCCAAAGGAAAAGCAGTTGCAACATTGAAAATGAGAAAATTAAAGCAATAACCCCCAGTTTGCATTTTGTATTAAGCAAAGATAGCCGATAGATTTCACATGATAGTATTCATGAGTATCGTCGCGAAATAAGACTTGAAGACATTCGCAAGATATTTCTTTTAAACGCGAGGTATGAATAAACAACGACATTTCGTTCTTCATAAAAGAACGGACTCTTAAAATACACGGGCGGATTTTTCTCTGTATCCCTTCACCTACCCCAGCAAAGAGGCCATCTTTTCCGTCAACACCCCTTGTTAAATTCCTGATACTGCCCGTGAAAATTCAAAGAAAG
>NZ_JBHILQ010000008.1:39059-76176 GCF_042193395.1 Bartonella sp. TT29SHDZB | reverse complement strand
CCAATAACATCACCACGCTCGCGCTACACAGCAACCTTCGGGTTTAAACATTTTCCTCTGCCTCAAGATTGACCACTTGAGCGATGGCACGTCTTTCTCTTTATCCCTTCACCTATCCCCAGCAAAGAGGCCATCTTTTCCGTCAACACCCCTTGTTAAATTCCTGATACTGCCCGTGAAAATTCAAAGAAAGCGCAAGAAGCTTCTTGAGCATATTACAATTTACCATCATGATACCAATAACATCACCACGCTCGCGCTACACAGCAACCTTCGGGTTTAAACATTTTCCTCTGCCTCAAGATTGACCACTCGGCGACGGCGCGTCTTTCTCTGTATCCCCTCACCTAATTCAGGCAAGGAAGAATCCTCTTTTGTCACTTTTGATGCATCTCCATTGCTAGAGCTTTCTGCTGTTGTGAGTGAAAGCTCAAAAGATGCTTCATCTTGAGTGCGTACAGTACGTCGACGGGGAGAACGACGTGTTTTTTTGATGGGTTCAACATTTTTCTCAGAGAGACAGTGCTCTTGATCTGTTTTTTCATCCGATAGAGTCTCTAAAGCGTTTTCACGCGCATCTCCATTTTGCACTTTATCATATTGGCCATTGCCATTTTTTTGCGATGACATTTGTAATACATCTGTATCACTCTCAACAGTATCATTTTTTTCACCGTCAAGATTTATTTCACCGCATTCTTGTCCATTGTTTTCATCACGATTTTCGTTTTCATCACCACGATTTTCATCACGCCGAGGCGATTGAGACATTTGCCCAGCTGCTGCTAAAATAATACGCAAATAGTGCTCGGCATGTTGTAAATAATTTTCCGACATAACACGATCACCTGCACCTTGTGCATCACGCGCAAGGCTTATGTATTTATCGGCAATTTGCTGAGCATTCCCGCGAATTTTAACATCCGGACCGCTACTTTCATAATTGCGAGACAACGGATTAGGACCGCGACGATTATTATTGTTATTACCATTATTGTTATTATTGCGACCGCGTACCCGTCTATTTTGTTGTGGCCTCATCTTTATCCCTTTTTGGAGTGTTTGTCTTATGTGTGTCTTAATTGACTCTTCCTCATTGCATTATCTTTTGATAATGCTAATCATGTTTAACATACGATTATCAAGCTATCCGCGTTTATTTCACTCAAACGAACCCTACTGATATTGATAAAAGCATATATTTTCTTGAAAATCACAAAACAGCAGGGAAATCGTAAATCAAAAATTCCCTTTTTCTCTGTCAAACAGCAGAAACCTAATGATGTTCACGTAAAATGCCAAGTGTTTTTTTTAAAATAAACCATATTTCACTAAAAAAATAATTATCTTGTGGAAAACAACAAAGGAAAACACACATATAACACACCTGACAAAGAAAAAAATCCTGCCAGAGAGTATTAGAAGCTTCCTTTTTTGCTCTAAAACCACCGCTCCTAAAAACGCCGATATTCTCTACCCCCTCGTGCATTTAACTCTCAAGCACGTCCATCCCAACGAGTCACTGCGCGAACCTCTTTGTTTTATAAATATAGCCTCTCTTCATCGCTAAAGCAACCCCTTGCGAGCGATAATCCACGATCGCCTCACAAAACCTCTTGATTTTTATAGATAGATTAACATGAAGTATTATTCAAGCCCTATAATCACCAAGAGATCAATCTTCTTTCCTAAATAAGCCAACGATACTATCAATTTCTATTTTAACCCATAGACTTTTTAAGTTAATCACAGTCTTTATTTATAACAAATTGAGCTTAAAAACAAAATACTTAAATACAAAAAAATATAAAATTATGAAAAAACTGACCAATATGTCACACTTTTTTAAAAATCAGCTTCTTCTCAAAAAAAGCCCCTCCTCAAAGCCTATCAATAAGAATGGCCTAACGCATTTACTCTCTTATCTTTTCTGATAAAGAAAACTAGAATTATAAAACAAGCACATTTGTAAACCTAGCACAGCGTTTTACGCATGAAGCAGCCTTGAATGTTTATAAAAGGAAGTTTTTTACTCATTTTGTCACGTCTATTGACTTACCCCCTCAAAGAACGAAGATTCTCGAGTCACACTGGTCTGTCAACAATAAAAATTCTTATAAAATTCGTACAGTGAATTGGTTTATAATGATAATTCATATTTGTTGTGTTAAGTAAGAAAACTTAATACCGTAGGATTTTTCATTTTCTATCTGTTTTCTGTTGAATCAATCTTTTTTTCTTGCATGTTACACGTGGGAAAACCTGCGTGGAGTAAAAACAATAAAAAAGACTTAAAGTACCTCTTATGAACCGTCTTTAAGGCTAAAGGGCTGTCGAGAGACACCATTGGGAGCAAGCAAAGTGTGAGATAGTACCGGCTTACTCTTTTTCAAACCATAAAGATGAACATACTCTATAAATTTCATACATTTCATGAGGATTATACCATTCACCAGAACCATTACGAAATGGATTTCCCACACTCGTTCTTCCCTTAAAAAAGCGCAACAAATCCTTCTGAAACTCCACCACGCCCCTTTAAACATTTCAAGGCGGCATCCATACCTTATGTCGCCACACCTTAAATAAGAAGTGCGATATAACAAGATAAATAAATCAGGTTGCTATTGGTCTTGAGGCAGATAGTCATTTAAGAGGCTTTTTTTTATAAAAATTCGCTTCCTTTTAACTTTCCGTATAAAAACTTAAAAGTAATTGCGCTTTTTGCCTGTTTTATTTTCTTTTTCATTGAGAAAACAGTCTCGTAAGAGAAAATAATTTCCATCCCCAGGACGGACCATCGTCAAACATTGTTTTTTAGCACTATCAGAAAGCTTATCCCACATTTCACGAATAGCAAAATAGGCCTCACTTTCCAAATTAAGACAATGCTGATAAACTTCTCTTTTCATATCGGGCATAACGGAAGCAGAAATTTCCTTGCAATATACGCGCAGATCAAAAACAGGAATAACCAATTCAACGGCTGCTTGTTGTGTTACTTTTTTATGAGAAGAAAAATAACTAACCACCTTAGCAACAACAAAACACAAAAACACTATACAAAAAAGTATTATGCAAACAAAAGCAATCTTGCGATATAATCTTTTGAAATAAGCCTTTTGTCTTGCTCGGATTCTTTTTTCCATAAAGATTGTACCCTTTAACATCCCAAGAGAAGCTTTTACAGCAAAAAATGATAGAAGTATTTGTGTATACAATACAGGTTATAGCAACAAACGATCAAGACTCTTATGTCAAAAGCCCCTCTTTTTTTATCGTATAATTTTTATCGTATAAAATTCTTGTAAAGTACTTTTCTCATGCCCTTTATGAAAAAATAGGGCTGATGATTTTCTCTCATCACCTTTAAAGACGAAGATTCTTCATCCATGCGGATCTATAAACAATTCGTCTTCGTTAAGACATGTCATATTGATTTATAAAGAATATTTATTGTTTTACATGTTGAATGAGAAACCCGAACACCATAGGATTCTCTCATCCGAAGTTTGTTTTCTATTGAAACAATCAAAACCATGTTGCTTACAAGTTACAAGCGGAACTGGTATGTGGATTAAAAACTGTATAAGAAAGGCATATGCCTCTTATGAATCGTCTCACGAACCAAGGCTGTCGTAATATTGGGAGCGAGCAAATACAATGATGGTGCGGGCTTGCCTCTACATAAGCGTAAAGATGGGAGTGCTCAATGGATTGACCATTATTCACCACACAAACACTTCATATATAAAATCTTACACGCCTTCTATTTCCTCCCCCTCAAAAAGCAGTCGCTAACACAAGATAAGAGATTATAGATGTAAAACTCCTAACAAAAAAAGAATGGACTTTCTAATCGAGACCAACAAACACTGTTAAAGACACATTTGCATTTTTGACCATGCTGGCATGTATGATAATGGCCCTTCAAATGCGCCACCATTTTATGCTTCACCTCATATCATTCTCCGTCAAACAGTCACAAAGATTCTTTAACTATTCAACGCCTCCCCAACCAAAGCAAAGAAACCAAACCCAGACGCCTGCATTTTTATTTGAATCTTCCCTATTGGGATAAAACACACAAGAATTTAAAGATTTCACAGCAAAACGAAATCACAAAATACAATAATGAGAAACATATCCAAAGCCATCTCAATAACAAATATATAGCGCCCCTGTTATTAGAAAGTAAAAAAGCCGCGCCATTTAAAGGCGCGGCTTATGAATAGAGATATAACTAAATAAAATACAAAAGAAATCAGTAATAAATACTTATACACAAAACGTATAGTATTGCAAGCTTTTTAATTATATTTATAAAAATATCCAAAAAGAGTATAAATAATGATACATTCGTATTGAGAAGAGTTGTTTACAACAATGCACTTTCTAAAATAAAAACGTATCAAATAAATCAACATACTTTGTAGCTTTATCTCAATATAATCCATGAAAAAACACACATGATTTAAGTCCATAATTATAATAAGCCCCGTTCTTTTACGCTTGTAAAAGCTGGTTTTTCTTGACTTTCATCCACCACTTCAAAAGATGAAGATTCTTCACCCAATCTGATCTATCAACAGCTCGGATTGAGCGGTGTCCATTTGGCTTTCTCACATGTGATTGACTTAAACTTAAAGCTCAACAAATAAGCCTGCCTTAAATATTTGCCACGCCTTTTAAAAAACATTTTTTGTATCATGGAGGCTCTTACAAAGAGACTTGCCTTATATCATCACACCTGAAAGGACAGTCTTTACAGCATAAACAGGATAAGACAAATCAACAACCGCTTGTACAATCTTGTCTGACAAGAAAACAAGTGAAACGTTAGCCTTCAAGTCTTCTTAAACAGTATAGCATTTCTCTTCGTTTATAAGAAAAGACACAACGATACGCATGATTTTCGTATAGGCATTTTTCTGCTTTTGTCCTTTTGGCAATTAACATTTTCTTTTTATGGGATTTTTAACAAATTAAAATTGCGATAAACTGCACTTTTTCTCTTTTTAAAAAGCGTAAAAACCGCAAATTATTTATAGAGTTAAAATCATCAAACGCCCTATCCAAAAAGCTTTTTAAAATGATTGCAAGATTCTTTATCTTTTTTAAAACTTCTTTTGTCATGCGTTTTTGTTCGGACACGGCTCCTTTCTCTGTAAGCTTTAAAAACTTGCCCTTAGATTTCAATACGCGCCCTACTCTCCCCAACAACGCATGATCAACTTATCCAGCAACAACGCTTCTCTATCAATTTTTACCATTTTTTAACATCTTAAACAGAGTGCAATTCCAAGCTCCACCGAAGATATAAATTAGGTTTATCTGATCTATAGCTTCACCCGATACATATTGTTATGATCACTCTATTCTATTTTTCCTTATCTAACAAAGAAGAAATCTCTCCAGAATGCTCAACATTGATGTCTTGAGCAACACTACTGTGTATTTTTAGCGGCTTATGTGCTGTAAATTTTGAAAAAAAGGAGCTGTAGTCTATTTTTGGCGCATCGTATATTGGAGAAAAAAATATGTCTCCAACGGACAATGATTCTGTTTTAATTTCTGGTGCGCTCACAAAACTGTTTGGTGTCGTTATTCCACCACTCACAACACTATTAATACTGTCTTGCTTCTCTTCTTTCTCATTTTTTTTCTGTTCGACATTGGTAAGATCTAGAGCATTTAATTTTTTTTCTAAAGCATCCATGCGCTTTGCAATTTTTGTAATATCTTCATATGCTTTCTTCAACAATGCGTTTAAAGGAGCATGTCCCATTCTTCCGCTAGCATAAAGAACCACACGAATACATTCCGGATCATCAATATCAGCAATAGAAAATGGAAAAAGTGCCATTATATCCCCCTTTTTGATAAGCTAAACACGTATTAAGGCCTTTGCATCTCTTTTTTCGTTGTACGGCTCTTGCATTTCTCAGAAAACCTCAGAAAACCTCAGAAAACCTCAGAAAACCTCAGAAAACCTCAGAAAACCTCAGAAAACCTCAGAAAACCATATGAAAAGCTTTTGAAAAAAAATTCCTCATCGAAAATTTTTACAAGGTATTTTTTTAGATTATACTCTGTTTTCCACCTAAAATGATGATTTTACCACCTAAAACCAAAGAGAAATGCATGTCACCTTGCATGCTGTATCAACCTTTCCCCAAAGGACAAAACCACACCGGTCTTTAAATAATACCAATCAATAAACAATGGTTTGTCAACAATCTGGCTTCGTATCTAACAGATTTGACTTGGCTTCCCCCTTCAAATGCATCCTTGTAATGTATCCCCTGTCCAGAGTTACTCTACAAAAAAATGCTGCTTTAGGAATACACACAGACGAAAAACACCCCATGCATAAAATTTTAACCGCATCTCAAACAATGGTATTTTACAACACAACGGGATAAAATATTGTCTTATAGATTTTCTCGTATCACTCTCATCCCGTTTCAAGAAGTTGCCTGATAAACACAAAATGCCATCTCAGAGGGTTCAATGCCTCACCATGTACTACAACGCATCGCCAACCTGCTGCTCTTGCCAACAGTGCACCCATTTTGAAAACAAAGAGCCCTTTTTTCCTACACGCTTTGCCAAAAAAGAAAGCGCTCCATTTTGCTTTTTCTCGCTTTAAATAAACATATCCGTTGACCTCTTCCCACCACCCTCAAAGGACAAAGGTTTTAGCCCCACATCGGTTTGTAAACAATCCAACTCCTCTGAAGGAGCTCCATATCTGCTCATTATTTATATGATTCACTTGCATAATACTTAACCAAGCAAATCCTCCCCAGAACAGTTGCTAATGTATTAAATACTTTAAGCTATCTTACTGATATCACCAGCTTCAATAATAGTGTTTTAATGACGGTATTTACGCTATAATAGGATAAAATTATCTAGGAGCTTTTTGTCATCGCACAGCAGCGGTTTAAACCCAGCACTTGAAACAATGGATCACGATACCACAAGAGAGAGGCATTTGGGATAAAATCTTTATTCCTCAGCAAAAAACGCCATGAATAAAGAAATTTTTTTTGTTCTTTCCCTACCTTTAATAATCACTGTCTTGATCCTCTAAAGAACAATAGGTAAACTCACCTTTAGGCATCCAACAAAGGCAGCACAAAAAATAAAAGAATAAAGAGAGTTGAGTTTTTTTTCTAAAGCGCCTCAAAACTTTCTGCACAATATATTCTATAAGACTTTATATTCAATAAGACTTTTTTCATAACAAACATTTTGCAAGCATTTTTATCTTTCTCTCACACAGCTTTCATTCTCAGGCTTTGACAGCATAAACCACCGCCACATTGACAGGACGTGTTTCATCACCCCCTGTTTTTTGCAACAAGACCTTATGTTCATGCTCTCCCGCAGCCTTCGTTAACCGATCTTTATTGTAGACTTGAGCCAGATGTCTATAATATTCACCGTGATTCATATCCCAAACTACCTCTTCAATCATTGGATAACTATGCTGGTGGTTACCTGTTGAATCTGTTTTTCCCTCATGGGTATGGGATTGAAAAGACTCTTCTTGTCGGCTTCCCAAGCGACGTCCTTTATCAATTTCTTTTCCACTATCGAGCCCCCGTAAAAACATTCCACGCAAATCGGGAACATTGAATGTTGTTCTCCCGTCTCCTTTTCCCCATGTTTCTCCCAGAACAGCAAAGAGATTAGCATAGCTCCTTCGCGAATATTCTTTACCATCACACAGTAACCATCCAGAGGGTATTTTTTCTGTAGCAAAAGTCCCGATAAATCCAGAAGAAAAAGTTTCAGGCAAAGGAGGAAAGGGCGGAATTTCAGGAAGTTTTATAGTAGGATTGGTTAAAAACCAGCCATCAGCATTTTTTCCGGCAATATCACGCGTATAGACGACTTCATAAAGCCCCCCTTTTTGAATTTCCCCGCCCTTTAAAGGCATAATACCCTCTGGCGTTGCCATATAAGTTGGTCTTGGCGGCAATTGATTTAAAGAAATATTTGTTATTCCTCTGTTGACGCCTTGTGCTTTAAAGCGCACAACAATGCCATCCATATAAGTCTCAAAAAAAGACTTTGTTGCCAAACGAAGTGACGTTCTCTCATTTTTCACATCGACAGTAAACTGTGTTTCAATCACACCCCCATTATCCAACAAATATTCTTTGATGCGTTGCATCATAGCGCGAGCACTATCATTGACTGTGCTTGGAGGTTGCCCTTCTGCCCAGTTTATACTCTCATCGGCATAAGCATTTTCTGATGCAACAATTGACCAATCATAAATCGAACTCATAGAAGATACTCTTTTTTCAAAAAGGGAAAACGAGCAAAAAATGAAGAAAAGAAAGTCGCAATTTTATTTTTAGATGCCGGCATTTTCTCCATTTTCATTTTTTCCATTTTCAGGCCTATTTTGTCATAATCAACATGCAATAACTTTGTTTTTGCATTGACATAAACAGCTTCAGGGTTCACACGCAACACATCTTGCGCCAGCACGCCCTGATAACGTTGTGGGTTTCCTTTATAATTAAAGCTATAAAGTGGATATCCTTTTTTCTTTCCGACAGGGATAATATTTTCTTTTGCTCTCACATCACAAAGCCCTAAAATTCCTCCGACCAATCCAAGCACTTGCTGCGCATCACGCAATGGATCTTTTGTCACAGAAGGCATTGTCGTGGATTTTCCTGAAGTCGTTCCGTAATTTCCAGCAGCCTGTGTCCCTACCTGTAACAAGCTTTGCAATCGGTTCCAATCTTGATTATCTTTTTCTGACCATTTTTGGCGTTCAGCATCTAAGACATTTTGACGGTTTATATCTTGAATCATGCCCCCTTTCAAAGCATTGCTTTGCACGTTACTCTGTCCTTGATAATAGCTATTTGCCGCATTAACTTGATCATTCTGAGAGCGATCAATCATCTGGTTGGCATTCATCATATTGTTAATATCTTGATTATATTGCTGTGCTGCAGCATTTGTTGCCAAGGCGCCTAACTCATCGGCCAGCACACCAGCATGAGCCCCAGAGCCATAACGTCCTGCTCCCGACATCGATTGATTAATTGCATCGGACGTTTTATTCAGAGCATTTTGCAATGCAGTATTAAATTTACTATTGCTTCCAATCCAGCTTCCCTTAGCCATACCGGAAAGATTTGTAGCGCTGTTGGTGGGTGCATTCAACCATTGCGTTACCGTTGGATTGTTATAGAACCCTGCCGCTTGTTGTAAACCGGTCAGCGCATTTTTTGTCATATTGCTAAGACCAGCGACTCTGTCTCCCTGATAAACGTTTCCGCCAATTCCTTTATTATAAAGTCCAAGTGCATCAGCACTGGCTTGTTTAAGAATATCAGCCGCCCAAGCAGGTGGAGCATTTGTTTGTGTTGTTGTTTGCACTTGAGGTGTGGTTTTTCTACTCATGGGTTCAGAACCTTTCTATATTGAATAAGATTACGAGAATATCCGTGATGAGCGAGCTTTTTCGCCCATCCAGTTCTTCCAAACATGTGCATTTCTTCAGCATTGATTGTTCGCGCCCATTTTTCGACTTCATCAATCAACTTGACCAATTTCAGTCCTCCCTCTCCAGCAAGATCAGAGAGAACGACGCATTTTTTTCCCGTATGGGTTATTTCAACTTTGGTAATTGCAAAAGCACTAAATTGGATTTTATTTTTTAAGACCAGCCACAACTGTGCTTGTCCTGTAGCGATTTCTTCAGCGATTTTTTCCAAACAAACATCATCCGGAAAGCGCTGAGCATATTTTTTCAATGCAGCATTGAGAGCCTCTTGATAGGGAGCTATTTTTTCCCATGGCCACTGCTCTGTCAGATAAGCAGAATATAAATCTTGACTCTCTTGCATCATAATTTTAGCTCTTTTAGCTTCATCACTCATCTCCCCTCAAATAACATCCCCCTACGCATTTCACGCATTCCATGCCCCCCGCACAATAAAAGAAAAAAAGCCCCATCATCCCTTTGTCACAACAAAGAGGGAACTTTCTTCTTTATAAAAATAAACCATGGTGCAGCCTATTTTTCCTTTATCTCAGAAAAGCATAAAACATAACGCACCACCTTGTTCTTCATATTATAAAGACACAGCATATCGCATTGTGCCTTTGTTTCTAAAGGCTTGGGAAGTCTATGGGGCATTTGTTCTTTAATAATAGAGGTTTGAGCCTATCGCATGATATTACAAAAGGGCATGCCTATCGCATGGTATTATAAAAGGGCATGCCTATCGCATGGTATTATAAAAGGGCATGCCTATCGCATGCCGGCCCGCGTCAATTCCACATCAAATCCAGTGACATGAGTCCAATTCACCCCTTCAGGAATACGCAATTTAAAGCGATAAAACCGTGCCCTTGCACGACAGTGAATTTGTCCAGTATTATAAGAGGGCTGTTTTTCTGGCAACCAAACAGTTTCCTCTTCAAGAGATTGTCGAAAGCGCATTCCCACAGACAAATAAAACTTTCCACTATTGACTTGAGGCATAATATTTTTCACCCGTGTTATCATGCCATTTGTCTGCCCCATTTCTTGTGATGTCACGACACAAGCCATAGGACCCCCAGAAAACGAACCCAGTCTCCCCTGTTGATCAAATGCCCCCAGAATAGGCGATTCATTTTTCCAAGCTTTACTATCAAGAGAAAAGGACAAGTCATCAATATTCTTAGTCACAAAATCAAGACCTTCTAGGGTTGTTCCGGCTAAGAAAATAGGCAATATCATTTTGATATCGACGAGAGCTTTTGTCCATTTTTGCAATCCCCAATCATAAATGAGCAAGATACGTTTATGAAGGTTCTCATCAGAATCAACCATCCAATAAACACGATTATACACCCCATCGATAGCCGCAGACAGAGTGTACAGATTATCCTTCCTTGATTTTGCGGTCATCGTTCGATCGACTTTTTCGAACCCAATGGGTATAATCTGTCCCTCATTTGTTATTTGATAAAACCCGCCCTCATCGGCAAAGAATGCTAAATCGCCTCTACAAACAATTGATTCAGCATTTTTTGCGCCTCGTTTATCGTGGATTTTTTGGAAACTAAAAATAATCTTAGAGCCAGGGATAAAAGAACCAGCATAGATTGCAGAACGCATAAAGATAATTGGATTTGTTGTCTCGGTTGCCCCTTGGACGAATCCGCCATCAGGAAAATCTTGATAATCACAACTTTTTTTCCCCACGGTCCAAAATTCAGCATCATTTAATCCAGACCAATGAACCCGTCTTGGATACTCAGTTAATTTCATCAAACAAACGAAATCTCCCCAGATTCGAACAATCCCTGCCTGTGGTGGATTTCCTCCTAAATTTCTAAATGTTTTATCATGATTAATATCAATCACTTGTGGTTTATCATTGGCATTCACAGCAATGATAAAATCACCAAACAAAGCAAAAGACCACGGAGCATCAACATTAGCCAGATAAGGTTTTCCTTTTTGGCTAATATCTTTCCAGTTCATTGTTGTATTATCAAGCAAGTAGATTTTTTCTCTTGTCCCGACAATAATAGAAACTCCATTTTTTGTTTTAACCGCAAGAGTGCCTAAAATTGGCTCCGGACAAGGCTCTGATAAAGGCTCAAAACTTGGCATAGGGATATAGGAGCCATCAGCTGGGAGCACATTAACAAGTTCATCGGTAAAAATTCCATTGATATCCGCCACATCGGGTCGATAATCAGCGATTGGGAAAAAAGCCATCAAGACCCCCATAAAATCTTTGAAGAGCCCAGTGCCATTCAAAACACCAAGGCTTATTGATAAAAAACCACAAAAGCCCTTAAAACTCTAAAGGCATAAAATTCAACAAATAAACAACCTTAGGTTGTTTAACGCACCAAAAAAAACGATACCATCAATAATAGCCACCCCAACGCCACCCACCAGCGCCAAACCAAAATCAACTGCCCGCAAATCAACCCCCACAATGACGGGGGAAAGAGCCATCAAAAGCCCCCCATAAAATCTTTGAAAAGCTCAGTGCCATTCAAAACACCAAGGCTTATGGATAAAAAACCACAAAAGCCCTTAAAACTCTAAAGGCATAAAATTCAACAAAATAAACAACCTTAGGTTGTTTAACGCACCAAAAAAACGATACCATCAATAATAGCCACCCTAACGTCATCCACCAGCCCTTCACCATCAACACCCAACGGCGTATCCAGCCATAAGGGACAAACCAGCCACCAGTGCCAAACCAACCTTCAACGCCAACCATAAACGATTTGGAAACAAGTCTTTTAAAAACGCATTGGGCGAATCTTTGAAGAATCTTTTCGGCGCGATGTTTCAATACGCAAAGCTTGAAGCTGTTCTTGAAAATCTCTGAAAGAAACGGCGGCATATTCAGGATCTTTAAGGATATTTTTATAAAGTTCATATTTTGCTCGTGCTTTAATAAGATCAAAAGCATAAATCAACCAAGGGTTATCATCCTCTTTCAGCTGTTCATCGGCAAAATGAACAGGAGCATAAGAAAGCTGTACAGTTTCCACATGTTCTGGTGTTGGAAAGAGTCCTATTTTTTGATCAAGGCAGGTATAAAAGAATGGCGTTCCTAGCGCAGGATGCATACCATATTGTTGATGCAACACTTCCAAGGGCTTAAAGAACAACTTTGTTGGTGTTGCACTCTTTGTTACTAAAAAGACGCCCTCCAAACTCTTTTCTGCTTCAATAAAAACCCCTTCTTCTTGCCCATACCATGTTTTACCACTTTGTGTTTTAAACGTCCTTTCTCTTTTTTCATTAAAGAAAAAGGGTTCGCGTTCACACAAACGCAAAGCCGTAAAAATTGAATCTTGAATTTGCAGGGAATATTCCGCTGTTGTATCGTCAATTTCATCTTGAATAAGCGCGACCATATAAGCAAAAGTTTTAGAATGGTCTGAATGTGTAAGGTTTAGATTTTGGGGATCAGTGGATAAAGTGGTCATAAGCCTGTCCTTGTTTCTGGAAGCATTTTAAATTTTTCCCCCAACAGATCCCTCTTGTTGGGGGAAGTGAGCAAGCGTTCGCTTTAAGCGGGCGCTCCATAAGTTGGAATAACAATAGTGCCAAAATCCTGAGCCCCTTGCGTACTTCCAGGCAAAGTAAAGCAAGTTTTTTTCATCCCAATAATGGTTTTTGCCGCGACCCCGAATTCTCTTTCATAGTCGAAGAGTTCTTCCACCAATTTATAGCGTGTTGCTCCTCGATCTTTACCAAAAGCAATCACAGCACTCTGCGCACCAAGCAAAACAGCTCGCCGCACATTTGGTACAGCTTTGTTAGCGGTCCCAGACTCGACTCCTTCAGTAATATGTTCAGCTTCGCGCAAAACCACACCATTATACATGCCCAAAGACCCATCATAGAGTGGATTTTTGATACGACTTCCACTATAGATTGCCTTAGTAATGTCGAGCCATTGCCCCGCATCAGTATTGGTTCGCAATTGCGTCACTTGGGTTGGATGAAGATAAAGCACATAGACATTTTCGCCATCAATCCGCACGGGTCTAATTTTAGGATTTGCCAATTTAGCCCGTTCAACCGCTTTATCAATGAGCTTAAGATCAAAAACATCGCCTTCTTTTAAATCTTCATCTTTTGCTTTATCCTTAGGACGTACCACGCGTTTATTGGTTGGTGCCGTTGGCGCATTAAACCCATAATGAACAGGTTTAAGGGTAATCGTGCGTCCTTCAAAGTTAATTGTTTTTGCGGTATAACCACACACTTGAATGAAGAACATCATACTCAGACGATCTGCATACCAATCAACCAAACCATTTTTTGCCTCGGTGCGCAAATCATGGAGAATTCGTTGCTGATCAATCGTTCCCTCATTTTTGACACGCACGGCATGAACGAGTTCATTAATTGCCAAGCGATCATTGAGAAACTGTAAAGCTTCTTCATTGCCTTCCAATGTCTGCCCTTCACTCACCCCATCGCCTAGCAACTGCACCCGCAAACCAAAGCTAATGGCATCCCCACTAGCCTTGTTGGTTTCATCCTTTAACTGTACGATACTGTTTGAATCATTTCCAATCAACGGTGCAATTGGAATTGCTTTTGAGACTTCTTGGTTTAGTAATTTAGACCATGTGCGCACTGCCATTGGGTCATTAAGTCCGATATAAGTTACGGTCATTTTATCCTCTAAAAGTTTTCTTGACATAAAAAACCCGGCAAAGCGCCGGGCGCTCAAAACACCACATTTCATTTCAGATGGTGAATAGGTTGTTCGTGAGTTTTATCTAATTTCTGTTAGCGTCTGCCTCCCCCTTATAAGAGCTCTCCTCACCACATCCGTGCTGTGAGAAATCCCCCCGCATTCTCCTGCGCTAAAAGCCTCTTAACGTTCCCGAAAAAAACACCACCGCATTCTCCTGCGCTAAAAGCCTCTTAACATTCCCGCAAGAAAACACCCCCGCATTCTCCCCCGCCAAAAGCCTCTTAACGTTCCCGCAAGAAAACACCTCCTGCCACATTTTTGTTTTTTAAAATTCTCTCCCACCCATTAAACGATTAAAAGCGGCTTTATTTTTAGGATCAGCAACCCAAGCGCTAAACTCTGCTTCTGACATTTTATCAAGCATATCCAAAGAAATTGGCCCATTTGGAGTCAAGCCGTTATAAGCAGCAAGAGTACGCGCAGAATTGTGTCTTTCCTGTAAATTTTCATCCATGTTATTGGGAACATTTGTGTAGCCAATTTTTTGTGCAATCGTGTAAATCACTTCAGCGGGGTTTTGATTTTTTTGCGCACAATCGCGCAAGATCTGCTTCAACTCATCACCAATTATCGCATCAATATTTTTGGGGTCTGCCATCTCGGGATAGAGCGAAGCACAAGCTGCCAACTGTTTAGCCCGCGTTTCATAAATAAAATCAGCTGCTTGATCAAAATCATGATGTTTTTGTTTAACACCGGCAACAGACTGTTGATAGAATGCATGCAACTGCTCTGCTTCGCGAGCCAGAGAAGGTTGTTGTTTTTCATGTAAAAGCCCTTGTTTTTGGAGTGTTTTTCCCAACCATTGCATATAGCCCATAAAGTCTTTTTGTGGATCTGGTGGAGCATCTTCTCCCCCTTGAACCTCTTTTCCAGCCTTTTGCGAAGAGTCCTGTTGTTGATGCATTTGCCCTTGGAAATTATCTTCAAGAGTTTTTTCTTCTCTTGCAATTTCACCATCTTCTCCCTCTTGTGTTGAGACCAGAAAATCTTGTTTCAATTGGTTTTGTTCTGCCGGCGTTAAGTGTTCTTGATCCATGACATTAGCCTTCTCTTTTTTTTAACAATAAAATAAAATTTTTCAGATAAAACAGCCCCATAAGCACTTATCCCCTCAATGCTCTCTCATCATTTAGCACCAGCATTCCCCACCATGTTCACCCCACATGACGGGCAAGACTCCCTCTCTACCTTGCGTTCCCCCAACAACACTGCCCTACAAAACAGTTCTTTTAAGAAAAGGGAGCCCATGCACTACGAAAATCGATAAGCAATTTATGATATATGGCGTTTATCAGAAGTCACGCATGACAAAGTGTCCTATTGTTGAGCCTTTAGTGTCTGCAACATCTGCATTATCTGCTCTGCCCCCACATTATTCTCCATCTGTGTTGAGGCATTTTGCTCTTCTTGAAAAGAGTTTTGCGCCTTTATCGCAATTTTATGAATAAGTGAAGCGGGTAAAGGCGAATAGCGTAAGAGATCGAGCATAATTTCAGGTGTTGCAAAATTTTGCATCAAAGGCAGCAATTGCATGATCAGTGCAAAGGTACGCTCTTTTTCATTAAGACTTGTTGGCGCATCATCCACGACAATATCATATTCCAAACTCGTCACCATTTCGCGTGTCAGCGGCACATACTGGGCATTTTCATCCCCAGCAATACGCACCAACCGCCCATCGGAGAGATAATTTTGAATAAGATAGAGAATAATTTTTCCCTGTCGTTGCCGATATCGACGCAACCCATCAAAAAAGGAAGCCAAAAGATTAAGTGACGATTGTCGTCGTTGTTGTTCAAGAATACCGGGCTGATTGACAGCGCGAGTCCCAACAAATTCAGAAGACAACCCCGTCACCTGTTCGAGAGCGCTTTTTGCTTCATTAAACAATTGGAAAAATCCTTGCGGAAATTGTGCCACGGGTTTAGGCTGGATTCTACCGCCAGAGACAGCCCCACTTTTCAACCAAGTAATGCTATCGGCTCTAGCCCAACTCTCGACGGCTTGTCGATCATCATCAAAAGCATCGCGTTCTGCCATAATGCCGCCTTTTGATTGGCTATTGAGCAAATGCATCACTTGACTAAAATATTTATTTGCCCACCGTTGCGGATCTTTTGTTGGCTTGACCAGTCCATAAAATTGTCGGCTTAACTTATCAAAAGTACCGGTAATACACTCCCATCCCAATTGATTGGGTGGCCCCAAGGGCTTATCAGGCGCCTCGAGCAGCTTTCTGCCCAAAAATGCTCGTTTGACAATTTTTCTGGTCAATTTTGTTGCTTGAACATGCGGAAAGGTTTTACTTAAATTTTGGAAATCCTGCTCTGAATAATCGATAAATTTTCCACTTTGAGGCTCAAGGACTTTATAAACCACCTCGCGTTCAAACCAGCGACATTCCGCCAATGTCACCATTTTAGGACGTTGATAACAGCTTGCCTCTTCTCCCTCTAGCAGATCCCCTCCCTCTGCTTGATAACTTTGTGTCATTCCATTGCTGGTTGGGTGTAAAAAGCTCTGATATTTAACCCAATCAGCATGAAGATCGCTCCAATGAACATTGGGAAACATTTCCTGCGCCACAGCAAGCGGTTTTTCATCAATATACCATAAGCGTTGAGCATCAATGAGATTAGACTTAACAGCACTAGCATCCCACACCATTTTCATAGGGTCCAGCCGCGCAATGACTGGTTTTCCTTGCGGATCTTGTTCATAATCAAGGCGTGTATCTGTCCAGCCCATTCCGCAAATAATTGCATCTTGAAAGGCATCGGAATCTTCGTATTCCCCGTCAGCTTCATCACGAAACCATTCGGCTGCTCCTGTCAGAATCTGGTTTGCAAAGGCAGCGCCTTCTTGTCGTGGAATAAATTGGACTTGCCTTTTATTATTGCGCTCAGCCCCGATGACAGCATTAATTAAAGGTGCAATACGATTAAAAGTCATCACGGGTCTGTTTTGTTCGTGCAAGACAGCAAGGTCTTGCTCATTCCATTGCCGCCCATTATAAAAATCGTAATCTTCTTGGGCATTTTTTCGCCATTTTTCGACATGATCAATATCATCCTGATACCAACCCACGAGTTTTTTAAAGAGAGCTTGATTTTCAAGCGTTTCGATTTGATTAAAAGAAGAATCTGTAGAACTATTCATTAAAAAGCCATCCATGAAGTTTGAGAATGGTGAAACGAGCGATAAGGTTTTTTTCGCGCTCTAGCATTTGGCTGTTCATAAGCCACACACATCAGTCCAAAGGCATCAGCCCCATGGCTTGCCCAATCATGTTCAGCGCCTAGTCCGATATTGCGCTGTTCGTCGCGCTTTTCATGATACCAAGCAAGCGCTTTTCTGCCCGCAGATGTCGTTTCACGATTAAACCATAGTGCAGGAAACAACCGCCTTACGGCTTCGATACGCATTTTCACAGCGCCTGTTCCTTGGTTAGGAATTATTTTGGTTTGAAAACCGGCTTGTTGAAGGGCACTTTCAAAACTCACATTATAGACACGATCTTTTGTTGCGCCATCATGAGGCAAAACCATAAGAGCCTTTTCATATCCCCTTTGAAAGACCCAGCCCACATGTTCTGAGAGAGGTTGACCTTGGGCTTCATAATAATCGAGCACTCGGATTTCCCGTCCAACAAATTGCGCGACCCACAATGCGGTAGCATCAGCCTTTGCGCCTGTTCCCCCGATATCCCAAAAGATTCTCACCTGCATCAAAGGATCCCGTGGAACAGTGGTAATCCGCCCTTCCATTTCGGCTTCCAGCAGACATTTCTGATAATAAGCCCCTTGCATAGCCTGGAGATATTCGCCTTCCCAAATATGGTTATACTGTTCTGGTCTTTGCTGCAAATCGTCCATACGATCACGATTGAGTTTTTCAGGAAATTGCGGATTATCGCGCCAATTGATTTCCACCCCTTTGATATGAGGATTATCGACATTTCGGAAACGTTTTTCCACGGGTGCATTTTCATGGCACGGGTTCCAAGTGACCCATAATTCTGCATTCCAATCTTTTCCTTCTTCGCGCAAAGTTGGAATAAGTGTTTGCCAAGCATTTTCTGTCACGGGCTCAGCTTCATCGACCCAACAAAGGAAAACGCGTCCCATTGATTTAATACTTGCGATATTGCGATCAAGCCCAGCAAACACATAGACGATCCGTCCATCTTTTGACTTAATATATTTATCGCCGATTTCATAATAATCTTGTAAAAAAGGATAAGCTTCGATAGCGCGTTTAATTTCTTCCAAAGAACTTTCATTGAGAGAATTTTGAAATTGCCGTGCACAAAGAATAATCCCGCGTTCTCCAGCCATTCCATGGCGATATCCCACCACGGCCGACATCAAAGCAAAAGAACGTGTTTTTCCAGAACCGCGTCCTCCCCAAGCGGCTCGCACATCGGCATTTCCAGTAAAAACAGGAATAAGCTTTGGAATAAGAGCCACTTGAGCCGTATTCTGCTCAATTTTTTGAGAAATTTTCTGAACAGTTGTCATTATAAATTTTCATATTTTAGCAATAATTGCGCTTCACTCTTTTGCTTATCCCAAGTTTAATTATCCCAGAGCAATTGAAGGAAAAGAGCAATTGAACGAAAAACGCCCTTCTCAAAAGCAGCGCTTTACCTTCCTTCATCCTAATATTCAATAAATTTCACTTTTTTGCATGAGATCCCCTTGACCACACCTATGCGCCCCAAAGTCCCTATCCCCCAAAGATCATTATCTCCAAGGGGTCCCTATTTTCCCCCATCACCGCCCCTCAAACACCGCGCCTGTCATCCCCCAACCACAAGCACGGTATCCCCCACCCAAATCATAGCCTCAGCACATAGCTCTCGGGCATATCCAAAGCCCAATATCCTCCAATATCATGCCCTCTCAAGCATCACCAATCCTCACACTTGTCTATCCCCCAAGATACCCCCACCAAAACACATGTATCCCGCAAGCATAACACTTCTCTCAAGTTTCATGCCCTCACCTATCAAAACACTGTTCCATATCCACCACACAAATACCCTGCACCAAATCCCCTCCAGCACACGGGCCCTTACGGCATCATTCACCAAAGCCCCTTCCAGTATCACGAGCGCCCACAAGCACGATAGCCTCCGCTTCAATTCCCTCAAGATAGGCAATCACCAAAGCAGCCCCCTTCCAAGACATCACCCCACATCACCCACCTCAGCCTAACATTTTTCAATATCACAAGCCTCAGTTATCGAAGTATCACACTTCTCCGGTTCACTATTTTTTGCATTCACTGGTACAATCTCAATACGCAAAACTGTTTTTGATATCTCCACACCTTCAATAACGAGAAAAGACCAAACCTTCACAAAAATCCAAAACAGTAGATAACAACCACGCCCCCTAAGCATTGTACCTCTCGAGTATCACCTCTTCAGCACACGCCCCTCTGTCATCGCCCATAAAATCCGGTGTCTCCACGTAGGAAGCCCAAATATCTCCCACCAAAATATTCTGCTCTCCAGTAAATGCCCAAACATCACAGCGCCTTCTTCAAGCCTCAGTTATCGAAGTATCACACTTCTCCGGTTCGCTATTTTTTGCATTCACTGGTACAATCTCAATACGCGAAACTGTTTTAACCTGCCCTTCTCCAGCCCCCTGAAGAGGCAACACTTTTGCCAGCAGCGAAAAAAACGGTACGGGATTATTGAGAGCATGATACTGAAGATAAGACACCAGCCCATCTTCACCATAGTGATATCCAGCCTGCTCCGCCGCTGTCAAAAGAGCTTCATTAAATCGCTTTGTTGTTTTATTTAAAGCCCCTTTTTTCCGCCCTCTTCGACGTAAGGGAAGACAATGTTCATCTACCATCATCATGTTCCTTCCAACTAAAGAGAAACCAAAACCTCAAACACAAAAAATGACATAAAAATCAGCAACAAAATTTGCCAAGCATTCAACAATTAAAAAATGGGACACACCCAAAAAGATAAGAGCCCACATAAAGCCCAAATCCTCCGCATAATTTTACAGATTCACATTTTTACGCTTTTACATCATTACAGAACGCAGCCAAATGAAACGCTCAAATCACTACCCCGCACCGTTCTGTAAACACGGGTCTGTCAACAAGCTGATTTCTCGTCTATCAGATTTCCCTGCTGATTATTTCATATGGCTATCCCACACTTCAAAGAATGGTGTTTCATCAAACACGCCAGATAAGCTCTGATCTACAATTCGACTTCAAAAAGCAAATTTTCCTCTGCTGAATAAAGCTTCCACCCCGCACCGGTTTTAAACTATCATCCAACCTCTTACCCAATAAATTCCCCTACTAACATCAGATTACCGCCCCCAAACATCCCTATTTTACAGTATAACAGACTAAAAAATATTTTAATTTTCTTGCCAATCTTCTGAAACTACTTTATTGATAGTTCTGTGTTTTTGATCGTCCACGCAACGGTCAAATAGGGATTTGAAAGCCCGAACGCTCAGTACATAAATTTATCCCGCTTTGCGGATATCCCGGAATTCCGGGAGCTTTTGCTATGTCCAAGTGCTTGTCAGCACTAAAAGCAAAAGGCTGGCTGAGCTCAGTGCTTTCAAACTCCCGGAATACCAATGCGAGGGCGCTCGCAACCGGAGGGGAGCTTGAAGTGCAAACTAAAAATTCACATTTTAATGACATTTCAATAGGTAAAAGAATCCGTTATAGACGACTTTCAATGGGACTTTCTCAAAAGGAATTAGGAAGCCATTTAGGTGTCAGTTTTCAACAAATCCAGAAATATGAAAAAGGTTTAAATCGTGTAAGCGCGGGGTGTTTGCTCGAAATTGCTAAAAAACTAGAGGTTCCTATGAACTTTTTTTATGCGGACCTTTTAACAGCAGATATTCCCACAAAAGAACATGCCTTACACCACGATCAAGACACATACAGCGAAAAAGAACACGCCCTTTTGAAAAACTTTAGAGAGCTCGAAGCGAAAAAACAAAAAGCAATTTTGTGGTTAATTTCTGATTAGACAAAAGAGCATCAATCGACATCCTTTGCCAATATCCCCCTCTGCCTAAAGCCTTGCCCGCCTGATACCACCACATCTCAAAAAACGGTTTAGGCACCGGTTTACAACATCATAGGATAACAAACTTCAAAATAGGATAACAAACACCAAAATCTTGGAAAGACATCCCCACCCCTCTCACAGAATCTTATCAAAAGATCTCTTCTGATTTAAACGCACAATTCCGATTGTATCATTATGATACCTTTTTACATTTACCTTGTCAAGTTTTTATATTTTTCTTTTGATACTTTTGTGTTTTTCTTTAAGGGAGCCACATCCCTCAAAACACTTTTCCTGCAAAATGCCCCTCATACAAAACACAATGTCTAAAACAACAAGAGCTAAAATAGGATTTTTCCTAAATAGGTATCCCTCTAAATGGGCTTCCGCCTAAATAGAATTCCCTCTCTAAATAGGATTTCCCCTCTAAATAGGATTTCCCCTCTAAATAGGCTTTCATTGTATTGCTCATTCACCCGCTTACTAAAAAAAACACCTCTCAATGCTTCTCACACCCATTTCACGGACATCCCCCATACAAATATAAATGCAACTATAATTGTTAAGTTCCGCATAGAATATAAACGCCCACCACGATTTTTCTCTCTTCACATCTCTTTACACATCAGCTCTGCAATCTGTTCACAGCCATTCCCCCCACACTCTTCTCCAGAAAACGCACTTCAACAGCACTCTTCATCCCAACTTTCTCCTCCATTCACGAAGACACTTTCCCCCAATCCTTCTCACCACTCCATACAATAACAATATATTGATTTATAATGATAATTTAGCATTATTGATACTGATTAAGAGTTCCGAATATCGTAAGATTCTCTCATTTCAAATCCCTCCCATGTTGAATCAATCAAAATCACTCGCTTGCACGTCAAAAGCAGGGGAGAGCCCGTATGGATAAAAAACGATTAAGAAAGGAATAAAATGGCTCTTATGAACCGTCTCAAGTGCCAAGGGCTGTAGCCAACACCCACGAGCTAGCACAAATATAATGATAGTGCCGGCTTGCTCTTTTATGAAGCGTAAAGATAGGGGTGCTCAATGGATTTATCATTATACCATGACAAAAAAATGCACAATACACAAAGCACAAATCCTCCGCATCATTTTACAGATCACCGTTTTTACGCTTTTACATCTTTACAGAACGTAAGCCAAATAAAATTTCCACATCACCACTCCGCACCGCTCTGCAAACACTGGTCTGCAACAATCTGATTTCTCGTCTATCAAATTCCCCTGCTGATTATTTCATATGGTTATCACGACACCTCAAAGAATACCGTGTCATCAGACAAGACTGATTAAGCCCTGCCTTCAAATATTCTCCACACACTCTTCTCCAGAAAACGCACTTAACGCCCCTCTTCATCCCAGCTTTCCCCGCTCCATTCACAAACGCGTCCCCCAATCCTCGCACCACATTCCATGCCATAATAAAAGCTCTCACAAAGCACAAATCCTCCGCTTCATTTTACAGATTCACATTTTTACGCTTTTACATCTTCACAGAACACAGCCAAAGGAAACTCCCAAACCACCACGCGACAATTTGATAAAAACAAAACACCTTTCCAACAATCTCAAACAACAGATTTCTGTAAAGAGTTCATATGAATTTGATTGTTTAGATCTGACTATTAGATTGGCATATAGAGCCGTAGAACAGAAAGTAATTTTCTATAAGACAGAAACGATAAAAGCGCTATATAACTGAGACAGAACATGAAGAATTGCAAACAGATAAAACGACATCTTTCTTCGTTACAACGCCGAAATTGTAAACGAGACGACGAATAACTGTCATCTGAATATGTAATTTTCACATCTGCAAATTTTTATTGATTAATTCAATCCCAACACTTCCCCTGAAACACATTTCTTCATTATCTACTTTTTTGAGACAAACCGGTAAAGGGGTTTCATCGATTATAAGTGCGGATATAATAACGCGTTACTCCAACCTCATCATAAGAAACCATAGACAAGATACCTGTCTTTATTGGCGTTATTTGATAAGTCAAGATTACACCATTTTGCTGTTTGTTTGGTTGATCTGTATAGATCACGTTATATCCATTCCGTCGCAAGAGATTAATAAATACAGGAGTAAAGTTGTCTTCTGTTTTATTTTTTTTCACAATAAGTGTTGTTGTAGCGGGCGGTAAAGGTTTTTTAAGATTACGGACAAAATCGTTAGCAATTAATTTTATATCATCTTGCGTAATATTTGGACTGACATAACTTGATGAATAATTATTGATAGATGCACAACCAGCCACCAAGACAAGAGGCAACGGAAATAAATATTTTGACATCTTAACTCCCCTATTAATTGCATTCTCTTCTGAGAAGCTCCTACACCAGAAATAAGAGCCTCCTTTCAAAGAATAGCCTTAACAACATATTTCTTTACTATCAAGCATTAGTTAATCACTTTCTCACTTGTTTAAAAAACGACCACCATCTCTCATAGTACTCAAAGCTTATGTTTAAGACACAAAATATATATGTTAAAAGTACGAAAAAACACATGTAAAGCATGTAGTATACATATAGTATATGTATACTTACTTTCATGGTGTATTGCATTACATAAACCAACGCACAGCACCCTTCATTTCCCCTCCATTCACGAAGACACTTTCCCCCAATCCTTCTCACCCCTCCATATCATGACAAAAAACACGCACAATATATAAACCACAAATCCCCACTTCACTTTTACAGATTCATATTTTTACGCTTCTCCACATTTACAGAACAAAGCCAACGAAAGGTTCACCACCCCGTACCACTCTATAAACAACGGTCTGTAAAGAATTCAAATGCTTGCCTAGCAAGTTTCCACCACTGACCACTCATTCGTTTCAGATCACCCCCTTCAAAGAGCTGTGTTTTTACCTCATGAATAAGATAATGAGCGAACCGTCTTTAGAAAAAAGAAACGGCATGGAGATATCAAATATATCAATGGTCGTCATCGACTGTCGTGTTAAGGGGTGTTAACTCTTTATTTTTCTTAATTTTTACAACGCCAATAATTCCGGTGGAAATAATTAATGCGGACATCGCTAAAAAAGAGCTTAACAATCCCACGAGAGCCAAAAGTCCAGCAATAAAGCCAGACATTGCTTCCGCAGAGTTTGCTAAAGTTGAAAAGGTTCCAAAACTCTTACCAAAATCTTCACGACGAGAGTATAATTGAATAGCTGAAACTAAACCAATATCCACAAAGGCACCAATAAATCCTAGAACAAATGCTAACACGAGAAGGAATTTTAAATAAATTTCCGCAGCTAAGGGCATAACAAACAGAATAACCCCATAAAGAAGCCAAAATATCATGAGCTTCAACGAAGTAATATTTAATATAATTTTACTATATAACAAACCACCAACAATAGTTCCAACAGCCATGAGAGAAAAAATATAACTCACAAAGCTTTCCTCTCCCCCCACAAAAAGAACAAAAGCTGGAATTAAAAATCTTAAAATAGCACCCGTAAAGAGAATAGCAAACGACGAGCCAACGAGCGTAATAAATAAATTATTATTTTCTGTAGAAATATATTTAAGATATGAAGCTGTTTCTCGATAAATTTTTATAAAATTGAATGATTTATTCTCGCTTGAATTTAAATTCATGAGATTAAATAACATGATAATAGATATAAAATAGGTAAAAAAATCAAAAATGAGTACTGCCGATTTATTTGCTAAAAAAAGCAGTATGGAACAAACCAAAGGGCCAATGACGGCTGCCGTTTCCATGATAATTTGAGCAATGCTATTGGCCTTTGTAAGATCTTTTATTGAAAACATTCTGGGAATAGCAGCTTGAAAA
This sequence comes from Bartonella sp. TT29SHDZB, assembly GCF_042193395.1. Classification (NCBI taxonomy): domain Bacteria; kingdom Pseudomonadati; phylum Pseudomonadota; class Alphaproteobacteria; order Hyphomicrobiales; family Bartonellaceae; genus Bartonella; species Bartonella sp. TT29SHDZB. The sequence goes on along the minus strand of NZ_JBHILQ010000008.1, from coordinate 50,951 downwards.
CTTGGTTGGAAAATACTTCTTCCTATCGTTGTACATATTGCTGCAAAAATAAGAACAATGATATGTGCCGTACCTGTTATATAAGTTATAAAAACAAACAATGAAGCTAATAATCTCACAACTTCACTTAAGATCATATTTTTCTTCAAAGAAAAATTATCCGCTAACCAACCTCCTATAGGGCCAAAAAAGAGAAAAGGGATAAATCGAAAAAAATACACAAGACCTGTAAAAAAGGTGTTATCTGTTAATTCTAAGACCAGTAAAATAAAAACAACTTCATAAGCATAATCACCAACTTTGGAAATAAAGAGAGAGCAAAAAAGAGCTAATGGACTCTTTTTTAAAAACAAATTCATATCAACCATCCGATATTAAACTTTGCTACACTTAAAGTTACACTTCCTTCGATACAATTGGTGATATGAACTTCAGAAGAGTCTTTTATTCTAATAAATCGCTTAATAAGTTAAGTGAAAATTTTTAAAGAAATACTCCTCTTGATATAAGCATTTACTCTAATATCAAGTAATATATTAATTTTTCTTGCTTATTTGCTTTAAAAAAGAAAGAATGTAAAAATTATGAGATCACAATCTGCTATATTAGTACATTGACCTCCGCCCCACGTTTCAAAGAATGAAAATTCCCAACCAGCACTAATCTACAATCCCACGTCAAAAAGCAGCTTTCCCCACAAAATAAAGCTTACACCCACCCACGCCTCAAACGACAGCACTTCGTCAGGCTCGACAAATCAAGCCCTATCTCCTCGCCATCCTTCACGCATCTCTTTGCAACACCCGCCTTACCCACACTCTCCTCTTATCCATGCGCACTCTCTTCATCCTCCATTCCCCCTTTTCTCTCCCATCACACACTTAACAACTGAACACCCCTCTTCCTCCCAGCTTCCCCCTCCATTCACGAAGACACTTCCCCCCAATCCTCGCACCACATTCCACGCCCCCAAAAGCCCAAAGTGACCCAAAACACGCACAATATATAATCCACAAATCCCCCACTTCACTTTTACGGATATACGTTTTTACGTTTTTACATCTTTACAGAACGAAACCAACGAAAGGTTCACCACCCCACACCGCTCTATAAACAATAGTCTATAAACGAACCCAGCTTTTTGCCTAGTACCCTTACAGTCTTCAGACACCCCCCTCAAACGACAACACTTCATCAGGCTCAACAAATCAAGCCCTATCTCCTTAAAAACCGCCATCCTTCACGCATCTCTTTGCAACACCCGCCTTACCCATACTCTCCTCTTATCCATGCGCACTCTCTTCATCCTCCATTCCCCCTTTTTCTCTCCCGTCACACACTTAACAACTGAACACCCCTCTTCCTCCCAGCTTCCCCCTCCATTCACGAAAACACTTCCCCCCAATCCTCGCTACCACATTCCACGCCCCCAAAAGCCCAAAGTGACCAAAAACACGCACAATATATAAATCCACAAATCCTCCGCATCATTTTACGGATATACGTTTTCACGCTTTTACATATTCACAGAACAAAGCCAAACGAAACTTCCAAACCACCACTCCGCACTGCTCTGCAAACACGGGTCTGTAAACGAACAAAGCTTTTTGCCCAGTACCCTTACAATCTTCAGACCCCCCCCCTCAAACGACAACACTTCATCAGGCTCAATAAATCAAGCCCTGCCCTCAAATATTCTAGCTCTTCACTCCCCCTAAAAGAGCAGTGTTTTACGGCATAATAGAATAGAAAATTTTTGATTTTTCTTGCTAATCTTCTGAAATTACTTTATCACTTAAAGTGTAATTTTGGTCGTCTACGCAACGATCAATAGGGAACTGAAAGCCCGAAACCTCGATACATAAGAATGAACCCACTTTTGTGGGGGTCTTGGGATTCTGGGAGTTTTTGCTATGTCCAAGTGCTTCTCAGCACTAAAAGCAAAAAGCTGATTTAGGTTCAGTATTTTCAACCTCTCGGAATACCAATGCGAGGACGCTCGCCCCCAGCGGGGGGCTTGAAGTGCCAACTAAAAATCCACATTTTATCGACATTTTAATAGGTAAAAGAATCCGTCATAGACGCATTGCAATAGGGCTTTCCCAAAAAGAATTAGGGAGCTATTTAGGTGTCAGTTTCCAACAAATCCAAAAATACGAAAAAGGCTTAAACCGTGTAAGTGCCAAATGTTTACTGGAAATCGCCAAAAAACTAGATGTCCCCGTAAACTTCTTTTATGCAAACCTTGCCACAAAAGAAGATCTTTCAACAAAAGAAACTCTCTTACACCACGATCAAGAAACCTATAGCGAAAAAGAACACACCCTTTTAAAAAACTTTAGAGAACTCAAATCAAAAAAACAAAAAGCAATCTTGTGGTTAATTTCTGATTAAGCAAAAGCGCAACGATCAACGTTATTCCATTCATATTCCCTTTAAGTCAAATTCAAACCAGCTTCCCCTCAAACAACAGCACTTCATCAGTCTCAAAAAATCAAGCCCTGCCCTCAAATATTGCAGCTCTTCACTCCCCTTCAAAGAGCGGTGTTTTATGGCAGATAGGATAATCAGCTGCATTTTTGTTGTCACTTATAATTTTCCAATGACTTTTGAATGCCTCAATCAATTTTTTTATAGCACTTTTACTCTTTTTAAAGCTTCTTTCTCTGCTTCTTCTTTTAACTTCATGCCATTGGCGCTTTCGTACCTTTTTATTGTTTTTTCAATCTGATCATCAGTCCCTGCTTTAAAGACAATCATTGTTTCAAACGGACGAAATAATGACGATTGCGAAATATGAAACAAGATATTCGTACGCAAATTGCTTGGATCAAAATCGCTATACCCTTTTCTTTTTAAGTCATGGATAGATATCGCTTTTTTTGACATAGCAAGACCAATAACATCGCTATTTTTCTCACCAAAATCTAGTACTTTTAAAAGGTTATTTTTAGCGTCACAAACTGTCGACATATTCATGACTTCGTTAAGAACTTGATCATTTATGTCAAATTGAGCATCTATGCCAAAAATGAATATAAGATCACGCAAAGAACAAGCTTTTTGAAAATAACAAGCATTGTACAAACGTGAGTGAATCCCAAGACAGTTGACTGCTCTTCGAATGATTTTTATAGCGAGCTCATATGATTTTTCATCTAAACAAAAATCACGAATGTCTGGAATGTAGATTTCTTGTGTTTCTTGTAACGGTGCAACTTCACTGTTTAATGCACGATCAATAAGCTTTTCTAACCAATTGTAACTCTCACTATTATCCTGCTCTCGGACAGACGATCTGATCTCTTCTAAAAGATTGTCCAGCCCATACTCTTCTCTAAAAGCACGCTCTCTTCGATCACACGTCATTAGAAATGGATAGTAATCTTCTCGTTTGTCCGGTATAGATGATGCTTCAATTTCTGGATCATTCACTTTAAATGGATCAACGCTTTCTCCACTTTTAACAGGTATCGAATACTCACCTCTAATAGTATCAAAAACTCTCCCCCCTTGCTCCTCCCTAAAAGAAAAGCCTTGTTCAAGAAACATCTTTAATGGATTGGAATCATCCGGTGTTAACGATATACGCTGTATTAAAGACTCCAAAATTTTCTGTTGAAGCACAGCATCACTTATTAACGAATCTTTCTTATCCTCATAGAAATCCTTTAAGCCTTCTGGAATACGCCAATTGAACCTCTTCACTCCCTCTGCAAACCAGCTGTTAATTAATTCCTTGTTTGTGGCTAATTTCATGAGATTACACCCCCGCTTAAATTTCAAATGACCCTTTTTATCAATAAACTCCAATACAGTTCTTATTAAAGTTCTTGAAAAAAGTTCATTATCTGTTTCTTTTACTTAATATTTACCATATTATAGTTTATTGGTAAATAAGTAAAGTAAACTAAATTAAGATATAGATGATATTTTTAATATACACCTCCACTTAAACTTGTCTTTATAACACGAATAGCAAAAATTTTAACCAAAACAAGTTAGGGAGCTTTTTTTCAGTCTTTATCTTGATTAAAAAACTGCAAAGGAGCAAACTTGATTGTGCAGATAATCATACTCCCTCATCTACGAGCCACCGACAAGAGTGCAATCAATCAAACAGTTAAAAAAACTTTTAGCAAAATTTTAAAGCAGAAAAACGCACATCACCGAAAAAATGAGAGAGCAGTACATTTTACGCATCCCCCACCTTTTTCTTAAACAGCAAAAGAACTCCCAATCTATCGTCAAAATATCTTCGTCTAAAATTCCCTACCACCCCTTCAAAGAGCAATATTTTACGGCGGATAAACGGCATTTCTCTCTAACGTTTTTACGCACAAAGCAATAAAGCAATCCCGCTTGTGACTTCACTTATAACATTGCAAGAAAATAGTTTTCACGACAAACAGAAGTAAAAGAATCCTACGATATTCGAAAACGCTGATTTAACATGCAAAAACACCGACCACTCCCTTTGCTTTGCGATAAAACACCGCTGTTTCATCGTGAATTTTTCTAAATCAGCACGCCTCAAAGAGCGGTGTTTATCACATAATAGGATTATCACCGCCCTTTATAGCGTGAATTTTTCCACACTTAATCTTCAGGCAAAAATTCCAACCGATCTCCTTGTTTTGTAATTTTCACCGTCGTCTCATCGTGAATTTTCCCAAATAAGATATTTTCCGCCAGTGGGTCTTGAATTTCTTTTTGGATAATCCGTTTAAGCGGACGCGCACCATAGAGCGGATCATAGCCCTTATCGGCAAGAAATTTTCTCACCTCTGGCTCGATTTGCAAAGTTATTTTGCGTTCATTGAGCAAATTTTGCAAATGTTCTATCTGAATATCGACGATCGCTTCCATATCGTGACGTTGCAGCCTTTGAAAGAGAATAATCTCATCAATACGGTTTAAAAACTCCGGACGGAAAGCCGCTTTCACAACATTCATAACATCATTTTTTGCCTGCTCAACGGTTTGCCCTTCAGGCAAAGCGGTTAAAAATTCAGCACCAAGATTAGAAGTCATAATCAGCAAGGTATTGCGAAAATCGACGGTACGTCCTTGACTATCGGTCAAGCGCCCTTCATCGAGCACTTGTAGCAAGAGATTAAAAATATCAGGGTGTGCTTTTTCAATTTCGTCAAACAGAATAACCTGATAAGGTCTTCTACGTACAGCTTCGGTCAGCACCCCACCCTCTTCATATCCAACATATCCAGGTGGCGCCCCAATCAGCCGCGCCCCAGCATGCTTTTCCATATATTCCGACATATCGATGCGTAACATGGCATTGGAGTCTTGGAAAAGAAAAGCGGCAAGTGCTTTGGTTAATTCGGTTTTTCCCACACCAGTAGGACCCAAAAACATGAAAGAGCCAAGCGGACGATTAGGATCTTGCAACCCTGCACGCGCACGGCGTACAGCGCGAGAAACAGCTTGCACAGCCTCTCCCTGCCCAATCACACGTTTGCTAATTTCATCTTCCATACGCAACAGCGCCTCCCGTTCTGCCTCCAGCATTCGATCAACAGGAATACCGGTCCAGCGCGAAACAATCCGCGCCACATGTTCAGCAGTGACCGTCTCTTCAACGAGATGATTTTGTTGGTCATCATTTTCCGCGATACTCAATTGTTTTTCGAGTTCAGGGATAACGCTATAAGCGAGCTCTCCAGCGCGTTGGAATTGTCCATCACGCTGTGCAATAGCCAAAGCATTACGGGCTTCTTCGAGTTGTTTTTTCAAATCAGCAGCATGCCCTAATTTTTGTTTCTCAGCCTGCCAAGCACTTGTCATCTCAGCGGACTGTTGTTCCAATGTTTTGAGTTCCTCCTGCACATTTTCCAAACGTTCTTTTGCTGTTGGCTCGACATCTGTTTTCAAAGCTTCCCGTTCGATCTTCAACTGTAAAATACGCCGATCAACAGCATCGAGTTCTTCCGGCTTTGAATCGACCTGCATGCGCAACCGTGCCGCCGCTTCATCGATAAGGTCAATAGCTTTATCCGGCAAGAAACGATCCGTAATATAGCGGTTAGACAAACGCGCCGCCGCAATCAAAGCACTATCAGCCAAGCGCACTTTGTGATGTTGTTCATATTTTTCCTTAATACCGCGCAAGATAGAAATAGTATCTTCTAAAGAGGGTTCCGGTACAAAGACAGGTTGAAAGCGTCGTGCAAGAGCAGCATCTTTTTCGACATATTTTCGATATTCATCGAGCGTAGTAGCCCCCACACAATGGAGCTCTCCGCGTGCAAGAGCAGGCTTTAACAAGTTAGAAGCATCCATAGGACCGTCAGATTTTCCAGCCCCAACGAGATTATGCAATTCATCGATAAACAAAATGATCTGCCCATTTTCAGCTTGCACCTCTGCCAACACCGCTTTGAGGCGCTCTTCAAATTCCCCACGATACTTTGCACCAGCGATAAGCGCTCCCATATCCAACGCATGAAGCTGTTTATCCCGCAAAGTTTCAGGCACATCGCCATTAACAATGCGCAATGCCAACCCTTCCACAATAGCTGTTTTCCCCACCCCTGGTTCACCAATAAGTACAGGATTATTTTTGGTCCGCCGTGAAAGCACCTGAATAGTGCGGCGGATTTCCTCTTCCCGCCCAATCACAGGGTCAAGTTTTCCTTCACGGGCATCTTTTGTGAGATCACGGGCATATTTTTGCAAAGCATCATATTGGCTTTCGGCATGGGGGCTTGTTGCTGTTTTTCCTTTCCGCAAATCATTAATAGCCTCATTAAGCGCTAGCGCTGTCAACCCTCCGTTTGTAAGAATATCAGCAGTTTTTGCGGTCTTTTCCATGATCAGCGCTTGCAACACACGCTCAACAGTCACAAATTGATCACCGGCTTTTTTCGCCAAATCTTCCGCCATGTTAAAGACTTTTGCCAACGGCTGAGAGAGATAGAGCTGTCCATTCCCCCCTTGCACTTTAGGCAAAGCATCAAGTGCTTCGTTAAGCGCCTTTCGAATAAGAGTAAGATCACCACCCGCTTTTTGGATCAGTGATGCTGCCAATCCTTGAGAATCGTCTAACAACACTTTCAACAGATGCTCCGGCAAAAACTGCTGATGATCAGAAGCAAGGGCACCACTTTGTGCTGATTGTAAAAAACCCTGCACGCGTTCGCTATATTTTTCCAAATTCATTTTTTTTCCTTAAATCTCAAGCCACCACCGCACTTTAAATTCCCCCAACATTCCACAAAAGAGACATCTTCAAAGGACAGCCCACCCCCCACAAAACACCGCAAATGATGCCGCATGAAGAAGAACCGTAGTGCTAAAAAGAATATGGGTTTTTACACGCCTCATAGCAAGAGGGAGAAAAAAATACGCTATCAATTTAAACAAAAACCGCAACTCCCCTATACGCCCCACCAGCCCAACCTCCCCACCAGCCCAACCCCAACCGACCTAGCCCCACTATTACAGTCTCTTCACCCCCAATGCTCCCATCGATGTCAAACAAAAGCCCACCATGACAAAAACACACACAAAACATAGCCCCCCACCTTTCTCACAGACACATTTTTACGCTTTTACATCTTTACAGAACGAAGCCAACGAAAGGCTTACCACCCCACACCGCTCGATAAACACTGTTCTGTAAAAGAACCCAGCTTTTTGCCTAGTACCCCCCTTACAGTCTTCAGCCTCCCCTCCTCAAACGACAGCACTTCATCAGGCTCAACAAATCAAGCTCTATCTCCTTAATCACCATTCCTTCACGCATCTCTTTGCACCACCGCCTTACCAACACTCTCCTCCTATCCATGCGCACTCTCTCCATTCTCCCTTCCCGTTTTTCTCTCCCGTCACACACTCACAACTTAACAGCACTCTTCCTCCCAACTTCCATTCACTGACTCTTTCCCTCATTTATCTCGCCACATTTCTCACCATGACAAAAACACGCACCACACATAGCCCCCCACTCCTTTTTCACAAACACATTTTTACGCTTTTACATCTTTACAGAACGAAGCCAACGAAAGACTTACCACCCCACACCGCTTTGTAAACACTGTTTTGTAAATAATTCAAATACTTGTCTAGCAAGTTTCCACCACTGACCACTCATTCGTTTCAGATCACCTTCCATTCCTCCCACACTCTTCTCCAACCAACGCACTCAACAACACTCTCCATTTCTCTTCCAGTCTGGCACCTCCTCCAATCCTCTCACCACATTCTATGTCAGACAAAAGCCCAACGTAACCAAAACACGCACAATATATAAATCCACAAATCCTCCGCTTCACTTTTACGGATATACATTTTTACGCTTTTACATCTTTACAGAAGGCGACCAAAGGAAAGGTTCACCACCCCGCGCACCACTTTGTAAACACTGTTCTGTAAACAATCCAACTTCTTATCTCAAAGGCCCCCTACTGATCACTTCGTATAGTTATCACCCACCCCACAAACGAGACTGTTTCATTAGACTAGACAGATAAGTCCAGCCTAAAACATTTATCACACACTCTAAAAAACGCCTAAATGTGGATATTGATATGCTGATATCACACCCCTCCAAATAGCGCCGTTTTATGGCATAACAGAATAGAAAATTTTTGATTGTTCTTGCCAATCTTCTGAAATTACTTTATCACTTAAAGTGTCATTTTGATCGTCTACGCAGCGATCAACAGGGAAAACAGGCCCTAAACCCTAGCGTACAATTGAGCCTACTCTTGTGGGTTTCCCGGAATTCCGGGAGTTTTTTGCTATGTCCAGGTGCGTTTCCGCACTAAAAGCAAAAAGCTGACTAGGGTTCAGTACTTGTTACTCCCGGAATACCAATGCGAGGGCGCTCGCAACCGGAGGGGAGCTTGAAGTGCCAACCAAAAATCCAAATTTTATCGACATTTCTGATTAAGCAAAAGACGCGATTTATAATCCATATTTCGCACTTTTTTAAAAAGTACCCAATTTTATAGTCTTTGAGATTATTTTCATTTCTCTTGCCAATCTTCTGAAATTACTTTACAAATTAAAAAATGTTTTTTGATCGTCCACGCAACGATCAATAGGGAAGACAAGCCCTAAGTCCGAGCGTACAATTGAACCCACTCTTGTGGGTATCCCGGAATTCCGGGAGATTTTGCTATGTCCAAGTGCTTTAAGCACTAAAAGCAAAATGCTGACTCGGACTCAGTACTTGTTACTCCCGGAATACCAATGCGAGGGCGCTCGCAACCGGAGGGGGGCTTGAAGTGCCAACTAAAAATCCACATTTTATCGACATTCTGATAGGCAAAAGAATCCGCCACAGACGCATTTCAATGAGCCTTTCCCAAAAAGAATTAGGAAGCCATTTAGGTGTCAGTTTTCAACAAATCCAAAAGTATGAAAAAGGCTTCAATCGTGTAAGCGCAGGATGTTTACTCAAAATCGCCCAAAAACTGGAAGTTCCTATAAGCTTTTTTTATGCAGACATTGCTACAAAAGAAGATATCTCAACAAAAGAAAATACCCCACACCACAATCAAGAAACCTATAGCGAAAAAGAACACACTCTTTTGAAAAACTTTAGAGACCTCCAGCCAAAAAAACAAAAAGCAATCTTGTGGTTGATTTCCGATTAGGAAAAAGAGCAACAATTAACATACCCCTCTGCCTAAAGTTTCCCATACCTGATATCACCATACCTCCAAGAGTGATGTTTTATGGCATATAAGATAATTCACACTATAGCTTGTTTTCTGTTTCCATTATTGCTTCAAGCCAAGCTGATTGAGGATTAGCAGCTGGGGTTTAAAGTTTGACTATTCGTAGCAAAGCGGAGTTAAACAAAAATGACATTATCGCTCAAAACCATGCCCCCCTATTGCGTTTACGAGACAGTGGAACCGTGTCAAGAAAGCAAAGCCCCGAAAAAAACATATGAGCGGTTAAGTAAAAATCAAAAATTGAATCTATAACGTTGAAAAAGCTGCTCTATGTTGGATTATCTCCACGTCCTCTAAACCTCAGAAAAATGATTTAAAACATTTGTTTCGTTGATGAGCCAATCATTGAGAACGAATAATAGACAAAGAACGGTTCACCAATATCCTGATAGCCAATAAACAGAATAATCCACTCAATCCAGAAAGAAGGAACAATTTTCCAGCCGAAGTGTGACCTAAAACAAACGCTCCAACAAACGGCGCCACCAACATAGCTAAATTTTGTATAGACTGCACCCATCCGGAAGCCACCCCAATCTGTTCATTGAAATTGCTTACCAGATAAACATTAGAAGATATGGAAAAGTAAGCGCTAACCATTCCAATAAGGAAAAAACAAAGCAACAAAGTCTCAATACGGAGTAAATAAAAGTAAAAAAAGCACACTGAGATCATGACAAAACCAATCATTGTTGACATTGCCGGCATTAACAACTCCGATATTTTGCCTGTAAGGGGTTTATGCTTTGATTGTTTCACACGCCAAAACCCATAGAGAAAATTACCAATCGCTGAAGCAGATACCAGCATTCTAAGAGTCTGTTTATTCATTTTCATTGTGCCGAGAATAACGGGCAACTGATTATTCACCATAAAGACCATGGCAAAATACACAAACACCACCGCCACATAGGCATACCAAGCTGTCCCATAAAGCCTCTGCTGTACTTGCGTGGTATTCGTTTTTTTTATTCTTAGCGACGAGACAAGTTGTGCACCAAGACAACAAAACACGATAAAGCCTAGCAATGTCAAAAAACCAGAAAATAATAAAGTATATGTATCTGATAAAAGTACAGACAGAGCACTCCCCAAAGCAGGTCCTATCATCTTTGCTGCGCTATTGATCATGTTAAGCACAGAATAGTAACGAGTCCGTCCGTGTTCAGGCACAGAATTTGCACTAAGAACGGAAATTGCAGGCATGGCTAGACTGTTGAATGTCGCTCGAATAACTGCCAGTATAATAAATCCTTGCAGACTCGTCGCCAGCAATAAACCGACAGTACATAGCGCCCGTAACAGCAGTGACGCCCGCAACCAATGGATCATAGAACGGTGACTTACCAACATTCCAATTGGCTTAGACAGAACGATACCAGGGAATAATGTTGCCGCTCCAATAAAAGCGACATCATATTGATTAGCTTTCCAAGTGAACACAGATACGGTCAAAATCACGATATAATCAATCCAGCCCCCAAATGACACCATACCATTACCCAGCAAAAGCACCAACAAGCGATTTTTTATTGCCCCACCTCTTTGCACCAAAACACGCACCCCTTCTTTTTCGTTAGCAATACTGATTAGATGACCAATTTTTCCTCATACCCTAAAGGCACCAACAACTTTCACGCAACAAAGCACCAACAAGCGATTTTTTATTGCCCCATCTCTTTGCACCAAAACACACTCCCCCTCTTTTTTCCTTAGCAATACTGATTAGATGATCAATTTTTTCTTACACCCTAAAAGCACCAACAACTTTCACGCAACAAAGCACCAACAAGCGATTTTTTATTGCCCCACCTCTTTGCACCAAAACACGCCCCCCTCTTTTTCGTTAGCAATACTGATTGAACTATCAATTTTTCCTCATACCCTAAAAGCACCAACAACTTTCACGCAACAAAGCACCAACAAGCGATTTTTTATTGCCCCACCTCTTTGCACCAAAACACGCCCCCCTCTTTTTTCGTTAGCAATACTGATTGAACTATCAATTTTTCCTCACACCCTAAAGGCACCAACAACTTTCACGCAACAAAGCACCAACAAGCGATTTTTTATTGCCCCACCTCTTTGCACCAAAACACGCGCCCTTCTTTTTCGTTAGCAATACTGATTGAACTATCAATTTTTCCTCACACCCTAAAGGCACCAACAACTTTCACGCAACAAA
>NZ_JBHILQ010000008.1:9853-38959 GCF_042193395.1 Bartonella sp. TT29SHDZB | reverse complement strand
GCACTATCGACCTTCCTGTAACAAGGCAATTTATAATTATCCATGGAAACCACTGGGGATAAGTCTTAGATATGTATTAACACTTCCACCATTGATTGAACTTAATCTGCGTCTTTGCGAATGACGACAATAACCAAGCCGTTAATCCAGCTCTTGAATCCATTGATATAGGATAATCCCGCGCGCCTCCCCTTCAGTTCCCACACAAAAAAACGCTCTGAGCGTCCTCTTCTCAAGAGGAAGACCCCTTTTATTCTTCTTCATCACTTACTTGTGGAGGAGGTGGTAAAATATAAGAGCCTGAAAGCCAACGATTAAGATCAATGGCTCGGCACCGTGTGGAACAAAAAGGATATGAAGATTTTTGTGACATTTGACCACAAATCGGACAAGGATGCGGAGGACGGGTCTCTTTTTGCAAATTTAGCTCTTTTTGTTCTTGGCGCACCTTTGTCTTCTGCTCGTTCATTAACTTTTCTTCTGTTCCTTTTTTTTCATTTTTTTTCTCTTTTTGTTGCTTTTCACCTTGCATTGAACTTGCCTTACAGTTTTTCTAATGCGTTTCTTCAGCCCAGTGAGTGAAAAGTGGATAGTGATAAGCGATCAAGAGATCGGCTGTTTCAGCCAAAGGCAATCCCACAACATTAGAATAAGATCCCCTGATATAGACAACAAAAGCACCGGCTTTTCCTTGGATAGCGTAGCCACCCGCTTTCCCTTCCCATTCTCCTGAAGCAAGGTAAGCCTTCATCACGGCAGGGGTTAAGCGTCTAAAACGGACACGACTTTCAACCAATTTTACGGTTATCTTTCCCTTTTCATTCAAGGCACAAATAGCGCCATAGACCTTATGCGCCCGCCCAGAAAGGTATCGTAAACATTCATAAGCCTCATCCTCGCTTTCTGGTTTGGGGAGAATGGTCCGCCCCACAGCCACCACCGTATCAGCCGCTAAGATAATCATTTTCTGTCCAGGTAATTTTTCTTGACCATTCTGCAACTCGTCTTGACCATTCTGACTGTACCAACGCAAAATCTCTTGGGCTTTCAGTGCTTTTTCTTTTGCCAAACGTTTGGCAAGCTTTGCAGGATGTTCTTTTAATTTTGGTGTTTCATCAATATCACTTGCATAAACCTGCTGCGGATCAATCCCTATTTGTGCCAAGAGCGCTAAACGCCTTGGCGAAGCGGAGGCAAGCACCAAATGAATTTCTTCTGTAAGAGTATCTGCCAAACGTTTTTCCCCCCACTCTCTTATATTTCTCATTTCCACCCCTTCACAATTGACTTCCCTCTCACCCCCCTTTTTAAGCACCCCCCTTTAAGCACTCCCTTTTAAGCGCCCCTTTTTAAGCACTCCCTTTTAAGCGCCCCCTTTTACGCACCATTAATCTCCTTATCTTTTTTCCGCATTGATTTTACAGTTTTTCAAGGACCTTCAAATACTTCCCTTTTTTCACTCATGAAAAGCAAACTAAAAAACTGTTAAAAAATAATAGAAATAATATGATAGCTTTTAGAAAAAAGTGCAAGCCACCCACGAGGCTACTTATAGCGATATGTAATACGCCCTTTTGTCAAATCATAAGGTGTCATTTCCACCATGATTTTATCACCGGCCAACACCCGTATACGATTTTTCCGCATTCTACCAGCGGTATGGGCAATAATTTCATGATCATTTTCCAGTTTCACACGAAACATCGCGTTAGGTAAGAGTTCAGTAACGATACCAGAAAATTCTAAAACTTCTTCTTTTGACATAAACAAACATTTCCTTTACAGTGCACATATTTTGTTAAGCTGCGCGTTATTTCCAGCGTTCATACCCTATTTTCTTAAGTTTGTGAATAAAAATTCCACAAAAAGGGAAAGGTTTTTCAAGTTTACTCTCCCATGCTTTCAAAAAGCGCCACCCCACACCTTAAGGATCCAAACTTTTTCTCCACCAATTTTACGCACTAATTTCCTTCAATTTTTATGATAATCTTGGTTTTAGTATGACAAGAAATTACGCTAATTTTTTCCCCTAAAGCATTTTCCCAACACCTCTGCCTAATCCCTCCACAACTTACGAACAATCCTCCTCCCTCCAACTTTTCCTCACCTTCCACACCTTCCACACCTTAAACATGCACCCTTCAGATAAACACCACTCCCTCACGCCAGAAGCCCCTCCTTTTCTCAAAAACCTTCTCCATTCTTCACACACCATTCACAACATGCTTCACCGCCCCCCTCCACACTCTATGTATTCCCGTACACCCTTGCCCCATTTTTCCTCTCTTCACACACTTCATCTAAGCCACTCTTTCCATTTTATGTTGTTCTTCCTACCTTTGAAAACACGATCGCTATACATTGCGTATCATTCACCACAACGCCTCTAACGACATAAAGCCTTTTCCTTTTTTGCACATTTCTGTTTTCACGCTTTTACAGATTCACAGAATAAAGCCAAATGAAACTTCCACCCCTCGCCGCTCTATAAACAATAGTATTAACCCAGCTTCTTGCCTAGCCAATCTCCCCAAGCACTTCAGATCACCACCCTCAAACGAGATTATTTCATCAAACGCGACAAAAAAATCCAGCCTAAAATATTCATCATACACTCTAAAAAACACGTTGATAAATTGATATGCCTGATATCACCACCCCTATAAGCTCCCCTTCTAATCATGATTTCGGAGCCGCGTGAGAGGGACAAAACAAGCCGTTAAGTTCTTGGGTCAAGAACGCCGTTAGGCGCCATGTAATGGTCTCCTTGACCTTAAGAACCTAGGATTGTTAGTCCCCTCATTAAACGCGGGTCTGATCTCATGATTTTGGTGAGCATTCCGGAGAGTTTGAGAGGCCGAAAGCCTCTCATTAAAAAATAAAGTTTATAAATAAAAACTATTTTTATTTGCCAATCTTCTGAAATTACTTTATCACTTAAAGTGTAAGTTTGGTCGTATACGCAACGACCAATAGGGAACTGAAAACCCGAAGACTTGACACATGAATTTATCCCGCATTGCGGGTATCCCGGAATTCCGGGAGATTTTGCTATGTCCAGGTGCGTTTCCGCACTAAAAGCAAAAAGCTGAGTCAAGTCAGTGTTTTCAGACTCCCGGAATACCAATGCGAGGGCGCTCGCAACCGGAGGGGGGTGTAAAGTGCAAACCAAAAATCCAAATTTTATCGATATTCTGATAGGCAAAAGAATTCGTCAAAGAAGAATTGCCATGGGACTTTCCCAAAAAGAATTAGGAAACTATTTAGGCGTCAGTTTCCAACAAATCCAAAAATATGAAAAAGGCTTCAATCGTGTAAGCGCAGGGTGTTTACTCAAAATCGCCCAAAAACTACAAGTTCCCATAAGCTTTTTTTTGCAGATATTGCCACAAAAGAAAATCTTTCAACACATGCCGCACACTATGATCAAGAAACATACAGCGAAAAAGAACATTCACTTTTGAAAAATTTTAGAGAGCTCCAGCCAAAAAAACAAAAAGCAATCTTGTGGCTGATTTCTGATTAAGCAAAAGAGTAACAATTAATATTATTCCATTCATATACCCCCTTAAGTCAAATTCAAACCAGCACTCCACACCCCTCCAAATCACGCCATTTTATGGGATATTGATTTTTCTTGCCAATCTCCTGAAATTACTTTATGAATTGGCTTGTGTTTTTTGGTCGTCTACGCAGCGGTCAATAAGGAGTTGGATTCCTTAAAACTTAACACATAAACAATTATGGCTATCCCGGAAATTCCGGGGGCTTTTGTTATGTCCAAGTGCTTTAAGCACTAAAAACAAGAGACTGTTTAAGTTCAGTGAATCCAACCTCCCGGAATACCAATGCGAGGGCGCTCGCAACCGGAGGGGGGTGTAAAGTGCAAACCAAAAATCCAAATTTTATCGACATTCTGATTAAGCAAAAGACGCGATTTATAATCCATATTTCGCACTTTTTTAAAAAGTACCCAATCTTATAGACTTTGAGATTATTTTGATTTCTCTTGCCAATTTTCTGAAATTGCCTTATAAATGAATACTGTAATTTTGGTCGTCTACGCAACGATCAATAGGGGATCAAAAACCCGAAACCTAAAACATGAATTTATCCCACTTTTGTGGGTATCCCGGAATTCCGGGAGTTTTTGCTATGTCCAGGTGCGATGAGCACTAAAAGCAAAAAGCTGATTTAGGTTCAGTATTTTTGACTCCCGGAATACCAATGCGAGGGCGCTCGCAACCGGAGGGGGGTGCAAAGTGCAAACCAAAAATCCAAATTTTATCGATATTCTGATAGGCAAAAGAATTCGTCATAGACGCATTTCCATGGGACTTTCCCAAAAAGAATTAGGAAGCTATTTAGGTGTCAGTTTCCAACAAATCCAAAAATATGAAAAAGGCTTCAATCGTGTAAGCGCAGGGTGTTTACTCAAAATCGCCCAAAAACTGGATGTTCCCATAAGCTTTTTTTATGCAGATATTGCCACAAAAGAAAATCTTTCAACACATGCCTCACACTATGATCAAGAAACATACAGCGAAAAAGAACATTCCCTTTTGAAAAATTTTAGAGAGCTCCAGCCAAAAAAACAAAAAGCAATCTTATGGTTGATTTCTGATTAAGCAAAAGCGCACACAAAGCATAAATCCTCCGCATCATTTTACGGATCAACGTTTTGATGCTTCTCCACATTTACAGAAAGCAGCCAAATGAAACTTTCAAATTCCTCTCACACCGCTTTGTAAACATAGGTTTTTCAACAATACAGCTTCTTACTCTAGCCAATTCCCCTGCTGATTTCAGATCACGACACCACAAAGGATAATGTTGCATCAAACGCGACAGATACGTCCTATTTTAAAATATTCTTGCCCCTTCACCACCCTAAAGTAAGATCACGCAAAGCACCGGTCAATCCCACTTCAACAAGCAACGTTCCCCACCCCCTCTCTCCTCTCTCGTCAACACCCCCACCTCTTCATCCCAACTCCCCCCTCGCTTCATAAACTCTTCACCCCCAACCCCCTCTCTCCTCAACACCCCCGCCTCTTCATCCCCCCCAATCTTCTCTCCACATTCCATACCATGATAACATCATACACCACAGTCCCATCTTCCTTTTTTGCATATTCCCGTTTTTACGCTTTTACATATTTACAGAAAGCAGAAAATCTGTAAAAAAATGCATTACACAATAACGTTTTCAACAACTGTCATTAAAATCTCGCCTCCCTTTTCATCTAAATCCCCCTATTTTAAAACATAGATATAAACCGCCCTATTATTGTATTGAGCAGCATAAAATTTTTCGACAAATTCTAGCGATCAAAAGGGTGCATAAGAAGCATTTTACGACTTTTAAAAGAATTTTTATTTACACCCAGTGCTTTTTTGTAACGTAGAAGAGCACATTTAATTAATTGACTATAAGAAAGTTTGAAATGAGAGAAGCTTTTCGTTTTTCTCATTCAACATCCGCAACGATAATTTATCCTTATAAGTCAATATTTTTTCGTAATACAAAACGCGCCAAAAGGAATATACTTGCGTTGCATATTCATACGCTTGTTTTAGAGAAAGATCTCTCAACGCTCGTCTCCCCCATTTCGCAAAACGCCGCCCATAAAGGAATGGTAAAGCCCCCATAAAATTGTATAAAATCCATTCAGTCCCCTATCTTTACGCTTATGGAGCAACAAGTTTACGCTTATGGAAGAACAAAACCGGCCCCATCACAAAACTCTACCAGCTCGCAATGGTACGACATAGCTTGACACTTTAGATGATTCATTAAAGGCATGCCTTTCTTGTACAGTTTTTCCCCACATGCCCCCCCCCGCTTATGATGTACAAGCAAGTAATTTTAATTGATTTAATATAAGAGAACTGATGATGAGAAATTTTATTATATTCAGCGAAGTGCTTCACGTTAAAAATGGTTATTTATCATTATAAATCAATATATTAATAAAAAAGAGTCATCATCAAGACTCTTACCTTTTTCTAAAAAAAGGCTTCTCACTGAAAGAAAACATCTAAGAGTTAGATAAAAAAAAAGGTTTGCCTTTAATAAACAAACCTCTGCAGAAAGTTATTCACATAACTTTCAAAATTTTAAATTAATCCCTCTAGAAGCAATAAAAATGCTTTAGAAGCACCAAAATGAATACAATTACTTATCTAACACAATATTAAGAAAAATCAAGAACAAAATTTTTTATAGTTAATACCCCTAAAAAACGAGGCTTCCTACCCCACGCAGCTCAACAATCTGTTTTTTTCTACAAACGCCTCCGACCAATCAATTCCTTCATCTCTCTCAAAAGACAGCATAAAAGGTGCACAGTACAAGTCTTCGCTAAAAAAAACATCAATCGCCAGCGCTGATAAAAACCAGCATTGTTATAAAAGATCAGATTATCGAACATCTTTCTGAAATGTCTTCGCAATAAATAAAAAAGAAGCGGATTTTTAAATATTCCGCCTCTTTAACCATAAAAATTACGATGAGGGATTATTAAACAAATTCGAAACTATGAAGGGAACCAACTTGATAACAACTCATACCTTACAGGATCATCGGCACACTGTCCACCACCACATTCCAGTATGGTAGAAATCAAATTTGCTGCAATCAAAAACACAAATAAGAAACTTGCCGCTTTACTCAAGACTGGAAAAGGAGAAAATTCTTTGAACTTATGTGCCAATTCGCCTAAAATCATGACAAATGAGACAGCAAAGATACAAAGGACAGAAATAATGAAAGCCCAAGTATAAAAATGTAATCCAAAGAACGTTGAACCATATCCTAAGTCATCGGGAGTAATATGCAAAAACACTTGGCGTGCTGCCACAGCACTGGTTACCATACAACCGATAATAACCATACCATAATGGGTATTTTTCACCTTATGGTGAATATTAAGCAAGAACCCACAACCAGCCAGCATCAATCCAACGCGCTGTAGCAAACAAAGGGGACAAGGTAACTCAAACTTTACCAATTGATAATAAAAAGCCACCACCAAGACAACGGATAACCCAAAGAGTCCTAGCGTATTCATAAAGATGACGAAGTGAGGATTTTTTTGTTCAACATGTTCCATGGCTATTCTCTCAAAAAGATAAATTTAAAGTAGAAGTTGCGTGATGATTGAAAGTGAGAAGAATGACAACGAATAAAATTGCCCACAAAGCATAACTTATATTTTTTTTACCACACATAGTCGTTACTGCAGTACCTAAAGCGATTAAAAATGGAAGAAACATAGCTTTTACATCTCCTTATACATCCGTTGTTTAACTTTTATTTATTTCAGCGTTCACCATATTACAAAATTGGGCAAAAAAGAGACCATAGATTTATTATTCACAATTCGTCATTCAGGATTGATATTGCATTATATTTAAGTAAAAAACGAAGAACGATATAATCGCTAAGAAACAGATCTCAACAAAAGCGTTAAAAGCACAAAAGCGTTGATTATAGGCTTCCCCTTATATCAGCCATTGTTAAAGATATATCGACAATTATAAAGATTATATCCCCTATAAAGATTATATCCCCCCACTCACAAAAGAATCACTTGAACAACAAAATAAATAGACTTTGAAAGCGAGATATATATCTCTTTATTTCTCAAAAGAATATCCTCACTTTTCAGCGCATTTTTGACATAAAAATCTCTTTCTCTCCTAAGCAATGTTTCAAATTGCAACAGATTTTATATCATATGGTGATCTTATTTAGATTAGCAAATAAAAAGTAAGATATTTAAAAAAAACTTATAATCAATGGCTTTTCCCCAATGTATTTTTCCCTCTTATCTTATAATAAACGACAATACCGCAGCTCAACAGCCTCATGGGTCCCACACCACCCCTTAACACCTCTCCTCAAAATTCATCCCCCTCCCCCTGACAAGAAGTGTTTCATGCCTTCAACACTTTAGTTTTTCATCTTTTGGTCTCCCCCTTTAAATTTTTAGCTTTCCATCTTATTTGCAAAATAACTGTTTCTCTGTCATCAATTGGCTTTGCAAAAAGAATATAAAACTTTAAAAAAATAATGATAAAGAATCGCATTGCACCTTTGAAAAGGATAGAGAATGATGAAAAAATCATGTGATGTCGCGATTTTAATGGGGAGCCAATCGGATTGGCAAACGATGTGCCATAGTGCAGATATTTTGACGAATCTTGGTATTTCTCATAGTTCGCATATTGTCTCAGCACACCGAACTCCTGAACGCCTTTATCAATTTGCCAAAGAAGCCAAAGAAGCAGGGTTTAAAGTTTTAATTGCCGGTGCGGGGGGTGCTGCGCATCTTCCAGGTATGTTAGCAGCCCTTACTCCTCTTCCTGTTTTTGGCGTTCCAGTGCATTCTCATTCTCTTTCTGGTCAAGATTCTTTGCTTTCAATTGTGCAAATGCCAGCAGGGATACCCGTCGGCACATTAGCAATTGGCAAAGCAGGCGCAATTAATGCAGCGCTTTTAGCCGCAGCCGTTATGGCCGTTTATGACCATGATCTCGCCCAACGATTAGAAGATTGGCGTCAACAACAAACAGCCAATGTCGCCCAAACGCCTGTAACGGAGGTTTAAAATGGCACCGTTTTCCAACACCCCCTCATCGAGCACCACTCCCTCCAACGCCACTCCATCCTCCAACACCACTCCATCCTCCAACACCACTCCATCCAACGCCACTCCCTCCTCCAACACCACTCCCTCCTCCAACACCACTCCCTCCAACGCCACTCTCTCCTCCAACGCCACTCCATCCTCCAACACCACCCCATACAACACCACCCCATCCAACACCGCCCCCTCCAACGCCACTCCCTCCAACACCATCCCCTCCAACGCCACTCCCTCCACCATGTTACCTCCAGGAAGCGTCATTGGTTTAATCGGGGGCGGACAATTAGCACGGATGCTCGCCATAGCGGCCGCAGAATTAGGATTTCGAACCGTTATTTTTTGCCCTGAAGCCGATTGCCCAGCCGCTCAAACAGCAAACAACCATATTGTTTCCTCCTATGACGATACATCAGCTTTAGATCATTTTATTTCTCAATGTGATGTTGTCAGCTATGAATTTGAAAATCTTTCGCTTCAAACGGTTCAATATGTAGAAAAGAGTAAGCCTGTTTATCCTTCTTCCAAAGCATTAGAGATCACGCAAGATCGACTTTTTGAGAAGCAATTTTTGCGTGATCAAGGGATTGGCACCGCGTCATGGCACGCGATTGACAATTCTTCTTCTCTTCTTTCCGCTCTTGATGCCTTAGGCGGACGTGGTCTTTTAAAGACGCGTCGTTTTGGTTATGACGGCAAAAACCAGATCAAGCTAGACCACCCCAATGAAAAAACCCTTGACGAAGCCTTTAGGACATTTCAGGAACAGCCTTGTATTTTGGAAGAAATAGTTCCTTTTTTATCGGAAATTTCGGTTCTCTCGGCCCGCACAAAACAAGGGGAACATATTTTTTATGATTGCCCTGAAAACCAACACAAAAATGGAATTCTTCATAAATCCTTTGTTCCATCACATATTCCACTTGACGTGCAAAAAGCAGCTCAAGAAATCAGCGTAACAGTCATGAATGCCCTCGATTATGTTGGTGTTCTTTGTATTGAACTTTTTGTCTTAACGAATGGTCACCTTTTAGTGAATGAATTAGCACCGCGTGTCCATAATTCTGGTCATTGGACACAAAAGGCATGCATAACTTCACAATTTGAACAGCATATCCGTGCTATTTGCGGACTTCCCTTAGGCAGTCCCTATCGCCATAGCGATTGCCAAATGACCAATCTTCTTGGTAACAATTTTAGCACGTTAAAATATTTTCTAAAGCAAGAGCACACCTCGATCCATTTATATGGTAAAAGCACTGTTCACCCCCACCGCAAAATGGGGCATATCATCCAATTACTGGGACCATCGAACAAATCTTAAGCCCACATACATACAAATGCTTTTTCACACTATCCCCCAATGAACTGAAAAAACAAAGCTTCACCCCACACCGATATCCCGCGGCTTCAACAGCGCCCCTAACCTTTTAATTCGCCCTGAAAGGGCGTGAAGCCCTCCTACAAGCTCCTTCTCTTCCATGCCCCCACCCTCAAAGATACAAAACCACACCAATCAACAATCCAACAGCTCCCCTTCCTTTTCTCAAAAAAGTCCCCCCACGGCTAAAAGCAATTCACCAGCCCCCAAGTTCATCACCCCTCCACCTTCCACCGCATAAATATTCCCCCATAACAAAAGCTTCACCCCACACCGATATCCAGCGGCTTCAAAAGCGCCCCTAACCTTTTAATTCGCCCCGACAGGGCGTGAAAGCCCTCCTACAAGCTCCTTCTCTTCCATGCCCCCACCCTCAAAGACACAAAACCACACCAATCAACAATCCAACGGCTCCCCCCACTTCAAGCATTTCAGCCGGCGCACGCACCTGACAGGGCTTCACAAGCCCCGCAACAAACAAGCCTCTTGCGTTTTAAGAAGCCCCCCTTGCCCTTAACGACAAAAACCCACACCACTTCAACAATCCAACGGCTCAACAGCGCTCCTATTCTTGCAACACTCCCTAACAGAGCTTATTTGTTTAAAGCTGAAAAGGCTTTTACTTTTTTCCACTCTTTGTGCTTTTTTATGTCCTTTTTTTACGAAAAAATTTTTACCTTCAAGACCAACCCTTAACACACCCTAAGGAATTTATAAGGGATATACCCTTGACAAGAATAAGACTTCTTGTTAAATCTCTCCTACTTTTTTTGCAATTTTCACTTATCGTTGTGCTAATGAAGTGGTTAATGCGTACCTTAAGAGTACGCTTTTCTTTTTGTGATCACAGTGAAAAAGTGTATCGTGTGATGTTATCATGCAAGTACGATATCGCAATGCAATGCTCATAGAGTAAGCAGTCTATTGGGGTTGTAATATTGTATTTTCGTGTTTTAATATTGTATTATAGTATTGTGTTACGTAAACTATTTAAACGGTGAATATGATGAAAATTAAAAATTCGCTTAAAGCACTAAAAGAGCGCCACCGTAACAATCGTTTGGTGCGTCGTAAGGGTCGTGTTTATATTCTCAATAAAACGAACCCACGTTTTAGAGCACGTCAGGGTTAATTCTTTTAGGGCTAATTTCTTTAGGTCAATGTTTTTATGCCTACTTTGATTGTAGGCTTAAAAAAATTTTTGCGTTTTTTTGGTTATAAGTCCGTTGATTACAAGTCTAGTATTTGATAATATTTGGTGATTTATCTTTTGGGGGCTTGTTTTTATGGATTTTTCTATTTTTTTTAAAGCCTTTCGATTTTTTCAGCGCGCGTTTTTTCTTTTTTTTGTTGGCGTTTTTTGTTTTGTTCCCTCGAGCTATGGGCAAAATCCTCCTTCTCTTCCTGAAGATCGGCCTTCTCCACAATCGCTTTTACCGTTAGATGATCTTATTCCCAATTCTCCTCCCCCTTCCTCAACGCCCTCCGATTCTGATTCCTCGGCGGTTATTCTTGAAGATCTTGACAAAGAGCAGCTTTCCCATGTTGATAGAGTTAAGCAGCGCAAAGAAGCAGAAATTTCACGTTTACTCAAAGAGTTGAAATATTGTGCTGATGTTGCTAAAGCGAAAAAGATCAGTCAACAACTTCAACATTTATGGTCCCAATCGGGGAGTGAGACGATTGATCTTTTAATGTCATGGGCTGAAAATGCACTCAACAGCGACGATTATGGACTTGCGCTTGATTATATTGACAATGCTCTTGCACTTTTACCTACTCATTCTGAAGCTTGGGTAAGGCGTGCTTGGATTCACATTCAGCTGAACGATTTCAAACTTGCCCTGCTTGATCTCAACCATGCTCTTGAGCTTGAGCCGCGCAATTATAGTGCTTTTTTTGAACTTGGTGTTGTCATGGAAGCAACGGAGCGTCCAAAACTTGCTCTTAAAGCTTATGAAACAGCATTGGATTACTATCCACAAATGCGCAGGATTCAAAAGCGCGTGCAAGCTCTATTAGACGAACAATCACCCCAAGCTCTTTAAAACCATTCAAGAACAAGACTCTTTACGGCATGCTTTCAAACCTAGATAAGACGCAAGCCGGATTCACATTCAACTCAATAAACTAAAAGCCCCCTGCTTATAACCACACCCCCACACACAATTGACAGTGCCTTTTTTTGAAACTTAGCCATTACCATGGAAGCAACGGAGCGTCCAAAACTTGGCTCTTAAGATTGATGAAACAGCATTGGATTACACTCCACAAATGCGCAGAATTCAAAAGCGCGTGCAAGCTCTGCTAGACGAACAATCACCCCAAGCTCTTTAAAACCATTCAAGAACAAGACACTTTACGGCATCTTTTCAAACCTAGATAAGACGCAAGCCGGCTTCACATTCCACTCAATAAATTAAAAGCCCCCTGCTTATAACCACACCCCCACACACAATTGACAGTGCCTTTTTTGAATTTGGACCTTTTTTGTATTGCAGGCAGCGTTCAAACATTTCCAATATACTTCCTTCAGAATTTCTCTCATAGCAAGAAAACGCTTCACGCTTGAGTCCTCTTCAGCCGTTTCTTCTTTTCACACCTTCCATCATGGATAAAAAAAATTTGTAAACACGATCCTCAAAAAATACTTTTTGAAAAAAGCTTAAAACATCGCTTAGCGCCTCTGATAAACTGTCATCATCTGTTTTTATTTTTAAACTTCAACCATAGCAGCACATACCGTATCGGCTCTCCTCCACCCCTCAAAGCTGATAAAACAGCCCTGAAATATGGCTTCACAAAGCAAAAACTTCAAAGAAGCAATATCAATTCAACAAACATCCTTGAATAAGAAATATTCCTTTCAAAACTCCTCCAAGCATTCCCACGAAACATAAAAATCAAGCATTGTCCCAAAAGAGCCAGTCAAGCCATTGCCAATAAACCGTTCTACGTCACTCAATCACCCACCCCCACTCATATTTTTTGCTTTTTTACTTTGAATAAGCCATCCATCATACAGCCATTTCGAGCAGCCACCAGCAAGGTTATAAAAACTCTCCTGAAATACTTTATGAAAAAGAAGAGAGCGAGGTTATTTTATCCCTAGCAGAAACTCTGAAATTGTTTTATATTAAGGAGGGTGTTCTGCGCTTCTCGACAGGAAATAACGTATTCCTGAGACCTTAATGATCTCCAAGGGAGCTGTCCCTGATCAAGCCCGTGGGCTTTTTCATATGGCGCCCACCTATTTGTATAGGTTCCCGGGATCAGCTTTTTCCATCGGCTGTTGTGGATCACCCTTTATTTGTATAACTTTTTTGCATAAAAATTTTTCCAGCTAAAATTGAGAGCATCCTTTTACATAAGACCAATGACGATACTCTCTTTTCAAGAAATAAAAATGACGAGGGGCTTTATTTTATAAAACAGACAACACTGACAAAATAATCCCCTCTGTGAATCTGCTTCACCCCTTCGCACGCAAGCAGCGCAAGAGCGGTTTATCGCATCAAGATACCCCCTATAAAGAGCACACACTTTTTTCATGCTTTTTTTCATGAGCACAGCTCTTGTCCTAACAGAGATTTACAAAACGCCAACAATGGATAAAATGCCAACATCTTATTAAAACAATTGACGAGACAATGACACAAAATCCCCTCTGTGAATCTGCTTCATCCCTTCGCACACAGCAACGCAAAAGCGGTTTATCGCGTCGTGATGCTCTTTTAACAGAAGAGCGCGCACTCTTTTCGCAACGTGCTTGTTGCCACTTTATTGAATACCTTGAAAAGAAGGGAACCGATTTTTCATGCCTCATTTTAGCAGGCTATTGGCCCATTAAATCGGAAATTGACCCGCGTCCTTTACTGGATGCTGTAGCGTTACGCGGTGGACATTTAGCCTTACCAGCAGTTCTTGATTCCACCACCATGATTTTCCGTGCATTTTCGCCCAGCACGATTTTAGAGCCCATGCGTTTTGGCACCTTTGGTCCCAGTGCCGACAATGAGGTTGTTGTCCCCAATAATATTATTGTTCCGCTTTCTGCGTTTGATCGTCACTGTCACCGTCTTGGCTATGGAGGAGGATACTATGACCGTGCGGTTGAAGCTCTTGAAAAACAAGGGCATCAAATGACATTATGGGGCATAGGGTTTTCATGTCAGGAGGTTTCCTCTATTCCTCCGACAGAATATGATTTACAGTTACAGGGCATTTTTACAGAAAAAGGTTTCTTAAAATGTTAAAATGTGATTAAAGCGCCTATGCGGTTTTTATTTTTAGGTGACATTGTTGGTAACACGGGCTGTAAAGCTGTTTTTGAACACCTTCCTCAACTGATTGAGAAATGGCAGCTTGATTTTGTTGTGGTAAATGGTGAAAACGCCTCTGGTGGTTTTGGTCTTAAGCAAGAGACGTATCAAGATCTTTTGATGACCGGTGTTGATGTTGTCACCACAGGCAATCATGCTTTTTCTCACAAAGAAGCATTGCAGTATGCCCATGAGAGTGATCGTTTTTTACGCCCTGCCAATTTTTCGAAAGAAACACCTGGAAGAGGTTCTGGTGTTTTTACGGCAAGAAATGGCGCCCGTGTTCTTGTCGCCAATCTGTTGGGCAGCGTATTTATGCCGTGCAAAGTAGAAGACCCGTTTGCAACAGCGGAAAATATTCTGCTTGCCTGTTCGTTGATGGAGCAAGCCGATACGATTATTTTTGACTTTCACGCAGAAACGACAAGCGAGAAGCAATGTTTTGGCCATTTTCTTGACGGTCGTGTGAGTGTTATCGTTGGCACCCATACGCATATTCCCACGGCTGACGCGCAGATCTTAGAAGGTGGGAGCGCCTATTTAACAGATGCAGGCATGTGTGGAGATTATAACTCCTCTCTTGGAATGGATAAAGAAGAACCCTTACACCGTTTTCTTTATAAGACGAAGCAAGACCGTTTTGAACCGGCGTGTGGAGAAGCCACCCTTTGTGGTTTAGCGGTTGAGATTTCAGATCGCACCGGTTTAGCAGAAAAGGTCTCAGCGGTACGGATTGGTCCTCATTTAAAGCCTGAAGTTCCGGATTTTTGGTAGCTTTTTTAAGCCGCCCCTTTGATGATCGCTCTCCACTGTGCGCCCTTTGGATGATAGCTCTCCAATATTTTCTTTTGAGAACTCTATTTGGCAAGACGATTTTTCCAGCCCTTCCCAAATCCCTACTAAAAACACCCCGCCCTCCAATTTGCCTAATACAGCAACTTTTCTAGCACAAATAAGTCACTCTTTTTAAAAGGATAAAAGATAAAGGATAAAAATTTTCGTGATTTTTAAAATGATGAGAAGGAGGTTTTATTTGGACATTTCTGCGGGGGGGGGGAGGAGAAATGTTAACCCCCTTCTCTAGAAAAAGCTTTATATAATAATTTATTATTTAGCAAGAGCCTCTTTAATTTTTTTTTGATTCTAACGAAAATTTAATCTTAAAATTGCTTTCTTCTTTTTAGGTCTGAGCTCTCTAAAACTTTTCAAAAGGATATGCTCTTCTTTACTTCCGATCCCTTCATCACAGCAATACAAAGCATTTTCTTTTGTTGAGAGATCAGCGTAGAAAAAAGAAATGGGAACATTGAGAATATCAGCAATTTCTTGTAAACGCCCAGCTCCTATACGATTAGAGCCTTTTTCATATTTTTGGATTTGTTAAAAAGTCACACCTAACTGACTGCTTAATTGCTTTTGCGACATTCCGATCATTGTTCTTTTAAAGCGAATTTTTCTGCCTATCGAAATATCGTTAAAGTGTGGATTTTTAGCTTTCACTTCAAGCTCCCCTGCCGGTTGCGAGCGCCCTCGCATTGGTATTCCGGGAGTCAAAAACACTGAATCCGAGTCAGCTTTTTTGCTTTTAGTGCTAGAGAGCACCTGGACATAGCAAAAACTCCCGGAATCTCGCGATACTTATAAAGCAGGCTAATGTTTCATCTTGGATTTTCAGGCTTTGGGTTCCACCATTCAACCACACTATACGACGAGAACCTTGGTGCTTGTTCATAAAATAATTTCAGGAGACCAGCAATAAAAATTAAAACAGTGTTTTTATCTCATGAGACAATCAAACACAAAATTGCTTTCTGTTTTTGAGGTTTGAGCTCTCTAAAACTTTTCAAAAGGATATGCTCTTCTTTACTTGAAATCCTTTCATCACAGCAATACAAGACATTTTCTTTTGTTGAGAGATCCGTATAGAAAAAAGAAATGGGAACATTAAGAATATCGGCAATTTCTTGTAAACGCCCAGCTCCTATACGATTAGAGCCTTTTTCATATTTTTGGATTTGTTGAAAAGTCACACCTAACTGGCTACCTAATTTCTTTTGCGACATCCCGATCATTGTTCTTTTAAAGCGAATTTTTCTGCCTATCGAAATATCGTTAAAGTGTGGATTTTTAGCTTTCACTTCAAGCTCCCCTGCCGGTTGCGAGCGCCCTCGCATTGGTATTCCGGGAGTCTGAAAGTACTGAGTTCAGTCAGCTTTTTTTGCTTTTAGTGCTCATCGCACCTGGACATGGCAAAAACTCCCGGAATCCCGGGATACCTACAAAAGTAGGCTAATCTTATGTACTGAACTTTAGGGCTTTCAGACCCTACTGATCGCTGCGTAGACGACCAAAGTTACCCTTTAAGGTATAAAGCAATTTCAGGAAATTAGCAATAAAATTTAAAAACAGTCTTTATTTTATGAGCTCCACCCCGCCTCTCAAACTTTTATGCCCGCTCGTAAAAACTCCAAAACCATGAAATAAAACCCAGGTTTATTGAGAGGACTAATAACCCTTTATTTTTGAGATCACACCTCCCAAAAGCACACCTAACAACATATCACCCCCTCCCAAAGCCATTCTTGAGAGACATCTTACAGATTTACACTGTGATACGTTGGATTTTTGCGCCACAACGAGCCAATTTTTCTTCTAATCTCTCAAATCCACGATCAAGGTGATAAACACGATTGACGATTGTTTCTCCCTTTGCTGCCAATGTAACAAGATAAGAGGGCCGCAATTACAAGAGAAACAACAAGCGCACGCAAATCCGTCGCCATAACGGGACCCCCTTGCAAATTCTCTGTTCCATGAGACGGTTGCCCTCTCGCCCATCAAGCTTTATCGGCACCCTCAAGCGATTGAGTTCTTGAACATGCATAAAACGATTTTCGAAAACCGTCTCTGTAATATGCGCGCTTCCTTCAGCCCGTGTCATGCACCCCGCGTCATGAGCGCCATGAACGAAACTTAGACAATAATCACGAGCCTCCTCAAGAGTGAGAGAAGCAAAACTTTACACGAAAGAAAAACCATTCCGAAAAGAAAACAGCAGCCACAAAAGCCATACCCTTGAAAGATGGAGATTTGAAAGAACTATTGAGAAAATCATCAAGAATGTACGGCTCCAAAATTCCACAAGCAAGAGAGTAAACCATTAAAAATGCACCAGCCAAGCCCAGCGCCCCAAGCCCAGCCCCTCCCAACAAGCAAACATTGTGTTAAAACGCCCCCAAGCAATCGCCCCCCTCAACCACAGCGCAAAGCATTCAGCATATCTTTAACAGGTTTACACTTTGAAAGCTTTACACTGTGATACGTTGGATTTTTGCGCCACAACGAGCCAATTTTTCTTCTAATCTCTCAAATCCACGATCAAGATGATAAACACGATTGACGATTGTTTCTCCCTTTGCTGCCAATGCTGCAATCACAAGAGAAACAGAAGCACGCAAATCCGTCGCCATGACAGGAGCCCCTTGCAAATTCTCTGTTCCATAGACAGTTGCCGTCTGCCCATCAAGCTTTATCTGTGCCCCTAAGCGATTGAGTTCTTGAACATGCATAAAACGATTTTCGAAAACCGTCTCTGTAATATGCGCGATTCCTTCAGCCCGTGTCATGAGCGCCATGAATTGCGCTTGGAGATCCGTTGGAAAAGCAGGATAAGGTCCTGTTTTAATATCAACGGGCATAATTTTGGTGTTCTTTGGATTTCGCTTAATATGAATTCCTTGAGGTTCTATTTGAATCTCGAGTCCTGTTTTTTGGAGCACCTTAAGCACCTTTGTGAGATGATTAGGATTTGCATTTTTAAGAAAGACATCTCCTCCCGTCATAGCAACAGCCATTGCATATGTTCCCGCTTCGATTCGATCAGCAATAACGCGTACTCTAGCACCGCTGAGTTTTTTCACCCCTTCAATTGTAAGTGTTGTTGTTCCTTCACCGGTTATTTGAGCCCCCATAGCATTCAGGGTTCGAATAAGGTTTGTCACTTCTGGCTCACAAGCCGCATTTTCAAGAACGGTTGTCCCCTTTGCCATTGTCGCCGCCATCAGCATCACATGGGTTCCACCAACAGTGACTTTAGGAAAGCGATAGTGAGCACCTTTTAACCCCTTTAGCGCTTTTGCATGAACATATCCATTTTCGATAGTAATCTGTGCGCTTAAAGTTTTCAGTCCTTCAAGGATAAAATCGACAGGTCGTGTTCCGATAGCACATCCTCCAGGAAGTGAAACATAAGCTTCTGCGCATCGTGCAAGCAGAGGTCCGATAACCCAAAAGCTTGCGCGCATTTTTTTCACCAGTTCGTATGGCGCCCGTGTTGTGGCTATTTTTTGCGCTGTAAAATGAATTGTTCTTGAATTCACACATTCATCGTTAAACTCTTGTCCATCAACGGCATATCCAACCCCATGATTATTGAGAATACGAATAAGCAATTCGACATCGGCCAGATGCGGAATATTTTCTAAAGTGAGTGTTTCTTCAGTAAGCAGCGCTGCAATCATAAGAGGCAATGCAGCATTTTTTGCCCCAGAAATAGGAATTGTTCCTTGAAGTTTTTTTCCCCCAACAATTTGAATAGAATCCATCGTGTTTTCCCTCTTTTCCTTTGTGCCTGCCCTTCCAAAGGATTATCCCCCTTCGGGAAGTTATGCTTTATTAATTGTTTTAGAACGCATTCTAACTATGAGAACAAATTATTGAGAAGTTTGGTTGCAAAAATTTACTAAAAAACATTTTTTTGCATTTTAGAACTTTTTGCATTTTAGAGTTCTGTTTGTGCTCTTTTACGACTTTGCTCTTTTCGACGTTTCAGGTTTTGACGCAATTGTTGTGCCAATCTTTCTTGACGTCGTTTTGCTTTTTCATCTTGATGATTAATTTCATTTTGTTTTTGTTTTTGATACATTTGTGTCATTGCGCAACCTTTTAAACAGTGTTGAGCTTCTATCAAGCAACTCATAACCTTAAATATTTAAGCATATAAGAAACATATGTCATGACATAAGATACGTTTTCTTGCAAGAATATACAAATGTTCTCTTGCCTATTTTCTGACAATATGGCACAAGACAGCGCAAAGATTGAAAAGGGCTGCGGTAGCTCAGTGGTAGAGCACTCCCTTGGTAAGGGAGAGGTCGAGAGTTCAATCCTCTCTCGCAGCACCATTTTATTTTTCTTTATTTTTCTTCTTTCCTCTTCTCTTTTCCACCATCCTCCATCAGCTTTATCAAATCCTCCATTCTTTAAACCATGGGTTTCAATGGCTTCAAAACCAATGGCTTTCAAAATCAAGAGCCTCAATGACACGCTTAATTTCCAAAATGCTTTGCGAACGGCTTTTGAAATTGACACACCCCAAAGAATATCCCCCACCCATTGCCTCTCCCTCTCTCTCCTTGCTTCTCCCTCTTTC
This sequence comes from Bartonella sp. TT29SHDZB, assembly GCF_042193395.1. NCBI lineage: Bacteria > Pseudomonadati > Pseudomonadota > Alphaproteobacteria > Hyphomicrobiales > Bartonellaceae > Bartonella > Bartonella sp. TT29SHDZB. Next base: position 19,174 of record NZ_JBHILQ010000008.1, on the reverse strand, counting down.
CTTGCTTCTCCCTCTTTCCTTGCTTCTCCCTCTCTCTCCTTGCTTCTCCCTCTCTTTCCTTTCTGTAAGATTTTCCCTATCCTTCTCTTTACCAAGCCTCACTGTTGCAACAGCTCTTGTCACTTGAGACGATATAGGCATTTTTATTTTTTCAATATTTTATTTCTTGAATATTTTTCCCCCACAAGCTCATCCCGCTTGTAATATGCAAGCAAACGATTTTACTTGATTCAATATAAGAACGTTTGAATAAGAGGACTAAGACCATCTCACACCATTCTGGGCTCTCATTACAATTCAAATTGAATCTCAATAATGAATTATTATAAACTCATTGTTTGAATACATCCCGTTGATACCTTTAGCCGCCTCCAACCCCATAATCTTATCTTTCCAGCCCCCCCTCAATAAAGCTTTCAAGAAGCCACCCCACGCTCCCATATGGCAAAAATCCCATATACCAGGCATCCTATATACCAGCTATATAACAGACATCCCATATGCCAGAAAATTGATAGCCCGCCGTTTCAAAGAAGATCCCTCATTGCCAATTTTATACACTATGATTTTCCACGTGCTCTAAGCCCCCCTCTTTCAACATGCATCTTTTTTACACGAATACTTTAATTGATACGGATAGCGTTATTCCTCTTGCATAAGAGCCCGAAGGGTAAAAAGTTCTTTCCCTCTGTTCTATTGAAATCAAGCACCCCTCTTCGCTTACAGTTCACAAGCAGAAAGATCCGTATGGCGTGAAACTTTCCAAGAAAAGCATGCCTTTTATAAAAAATCCCTCCACAGTGAATGAAATTATGAATCGTCTCAAAAACTACAGCCCATATCGCAATCTTGGCACCGAGCCAAAGATGGGACCAACTTACTTTTTCATAAAGTAAAGATAAGATGCGCAATGTTTATAATCTACGGACTTTATAATCTAAAGAGCTTATAATCTATGGGGCTTTATCGTTATACCCCTCACGATATTATTCACAGGCACAGTATGAAATTTACGAATACCGGCATGAAATAGGTGTGAAATGAGCTTAGAGAGAGATGTTTCTTTAAAACAAGTGCGTGAATGTACAACAACAAGTATATTTCATTTGAAGTATTCTGGATATTCCCTCCTACCCCCGTCCCTAGGACAACCATTTTGGTTACAGAGTCCCCTTATATATTCTGCATATTTTCTGCTGTCATACCTCCTCCAATAAGCTAAAACCCCACATATGCGGGGTTTTAGCCAGTACCACACCTTTATTTAGACACATTATGATCACTATAACCATTTTTATTAAACATGTTTTTACGTATATTTTCAACACAAAAATAACATATATTGATTTATTTAACAGAAATCAGTTAAGTATTTATGATAATCATTAAAAGTTAAAATGATAAAATTATTATTCAAAACGTACGTCATAATATTTATAACGTTTTTTTCTGTATCCCTATTATTGGGTTGTACTCAAGTAAGCGATCTCGCTGAATACGATAGGCTTTACCAAAAATATGTCCATGAAAATTACACTCCTTTAGCATATTCTCAGAAATTAGAAAAAGCAAAAAAAGAGGTAGAATATTTAAAAGCGTATATGGAATGGACTGTAGACATCCCCCATGACAAAAGTCAATTTTGGAGGCATTTAATAACATTGCCCAGTAATAATAACATTGCCCAGTAATCCTCCAGAATTCAATATTTTAAAACATTATCACATATTGCTTGTTTTTTGTGGACGTTTTTTTGATTTATGGCAAGGTGATAAAACGATGCCCACACTTACCTTTAACGACTTACCAACAAGACTGAAGGATTTTAAAGCTAACGGGATGAAATACAGGAAAAATTGGGATTATATAGAAAATATTTTCCTCAAAGCAAAGTTTGAAACAAACTTTGATGATCCAATGTTTGCGTATGCAGAAAAATTTTTGGATTCTCCCAATGGCATTAGTCGAAAAGAACAAACTCTCCAGACAGAGCTGCTCATAATAGGCAATGAACTCACTCGTTTTAGAAACACAGCAACAATGTGCGTTATGGCTAGAGAGGTATACCTTGCCATGATGCCCAAAGAAAATGTAAAACCGCCCGTAAGATATAGCACTTTTGAAAAATGGAAGCAGTATTTAAAAAATCTTTAAACGGATAATAAAACGCCTTTCAAAATACTTCTAAAGAACCATTAAGCCCTCTCACAATGACTATAATCAATCACTAAGAGGGTATAAAAAACAATGTTAATTAAACAGTCTTTATTGAGAAGCGTCTTAATTATCGCCCTTTTAACAACGCATCTTTTTTATTCTTCAAAGGGATATACTCATTCGAATGAACTATTCTCTTCAAAAGAAATTACAGAAAGAGAGAGATTGTTCCGCATTTTCCTTGTTAATGGAAGTCGCTAGTGGGAAGAAAAATTCTACCAAATTCTCTGGATAGAAAAAACATTTTTTTTGGAAAACAAGCAGCAGTTATCGCAACCGCTCTATGAAAAACATGTCAATATAATAAAAAAATGGCAGAATATAATCAAAAAACGACATCATGTATTTAATACTCTGTGTAGCCTTATAGAATTAGAAATAGATGCAATGCGACATGTGAATGAAGCAAAACACTCTCATGAGCACACACATCTCTCAAACCTTATGAAACACATAGAGACATATCAAGAGCGTATAGCTAAAAACAAGAAAGAACTTGAGAAACTTGATCATGAAATTGAGATCTTATACAGAGTTATCGTAGAATATACAAAATTACCATAAACTTTGATCTATTCATTCCATAACTTTATGAAAAGTGCTTCTCAAAGGGTCTCCTGTATTTTCAAGCATTTTGCACTATCTATCGCCACCTTTAGATACAGAATGCCAAAGCACAGTAACGTTATCATACAATTTATTGTATTTTTTCAACACAAAAGTAACACATATTGATACATTCAAAGGGCATCAATTAAACGATCTTATAAAATAAGAGCAAGACACAAGTGGCTGTATTAATGATAGTAAATGAAGACGATTATTATGGAATTCTTGGTGTAAGCTCCGCATGCAATGATAAACAGATAAAATCTGCTTTTCGTAAATTAGCTCTGCAATACCACCCTGATCATAATTCTAGTACCGAAGCAGAACAAAAATTCAGAAAAATTTGTGAAGCCTATGAAGTTCTTAAAGATCCTCAAAAGAGAGCTGCTTACAATCAGTTCTACCATAAAGCTTTTAAAGATAATCACAAAGCTTCTGAAATTAGTAGAAACCAAGAGAACAGACGACAAGATAATACCGAGCATGTAATTGGTAGTATCATGAATGTAATTTTCATTATTTGTGGAATAATACCTATAATGTGTTATATAATTTCGTTTTTTACGTGGAATATACCACTAGGAATAATTAAGTATAGGGTTATTAATTTTCATCAGTATAAAAGGATATTTGGTAAATATTGGTGCATTTATCTTCGAGATCATACTAATATCATTTATCAAAGTTATATGGAGAAGTATCTATTGATCAGTACTTTTGAAGAGCTTTAAGATCAGTCCCACAGTGAATTTACAAGGTGTGGTCATTTTTGATTTTCTATAACCAGGGATTGTCGAGAGCCATAAAGGTTGTCGCGTCTTTATCCGTTCTTTCCCTATTCTCCCGTTTCCTCCACCCCTCTATTTTCTTCCACAATCTGCCCCCCAACCTTTCCCCCACCAAGCTCACTTGACTCCACACAGTCTTTTTCTCATGCCCCTACATCCTTTTCCCATATCGGCTAAAAAAACGCCCCTCAAACGACTCTTTCTCAATGAACAAAAGCACCACAAGGACCATTTCCTCTCCAATGAAAAAGCACTTGTCCGGCAACTTAGCCATCATGGGGGTCTTTCATCGCGCCCCCAAACACAGCACAACACAAAAGCGGCCAGAACCGCGCGCCCATCTCCTATCTCACTTCCCTAACATCTTCCCCCAAAGTTTTTCCTTATCTCTCTTATTTTTCACTTGACTTCCCCTCTGAAACACCTTCTTCCATTTTCCCAAGCAATAGCTGTCACGCGAAGCCTCTCTCCCTTCAACAACCACCTGCTTTTCCGCCTACTTCTTGCCTTATGACTAAAGCTTGCCTCTCCTCAACGCTACACAAGATCCCTTTCTTGCCCGCCTCATTCTTGTTTTGCCCTCCAGCATACGCCTTGTCTTCATTCCAAGCACCCTTTCTTCCCCCTCCTTCAAAGCAATTTCTGTTCTTATATGAAAACCTGTCCCAATAGATTTAATTTGCTGTACCATCTTCTCCAAAGCCTCATTAAAACGGCTAATTTCATTTTCAAGCTTGCAAATATAGGCTTCATCACGATAAGCCCGTTTAATCAAAGGGGGCATATCCGGCCAATAGAGCATTAAATCCACCCATTCGCGTTGAGAAATCCATAATCCTCCTTGACATTGTGCTTTATGTTCTGCTGGAAAGCTCTTTTGAGTAAAATGAGGGATCAAAATTTCAGGTTTTTTTGTTTTAATTTCTAATAAGCCATTTTTTCCCACAAAAGCATCGGGAGAAAATCCTTGTCCGCGATCATCAGCCAAAACAAAGCCAATACATTCAGGTTCTGTATGTGTCAGTTTTCCATAAAGCTGTCGCGCGATTGGTTCTAATTCAGTCCCGCGTCGCTGAGCAAGCGTTGTTCCTTCATCAACGGTTTTTCCTGTAATTCTTTCTCCCGCCAATTTCATCATCACACTCTGATAGCGTGACGTTTTTTGCCCTTGTTTTGTTCGTGCCATAACCATCTCAAACAAAGAAGCCGTAATCAAACCACTACGCACCTTCTGCCATTCTTCTGTTCCTTGAATACAATCGATAATGATTGGCATAGTATTTCTCCCCTTCATTTTTAAAGTGTTTTGCAATATATCCTCTTTAAAGCATTCACCTTTTTTAAGCTGTATCCTTCACACGGACTCAAAACGACAACATCCTGCATCCTTCAATCCTGCATCCTTCAATATTGTGCCGCTGAAACCACAAAAATCTGTCCCCCCTTACATCCCCCCTCGTGTCCCAATACGTCTAAACAAGCTTCAACAACCCACCCCGTCTCATTCTTGTTTTGCCCTCCAGCATACGCCTTGCATGTGCTCCAATCTCCCCGCTTCCCCCCATTTTCCCACCATGCTTTCACATTCATGACCCCAAGTCGCCCGCCAAGCTTTTCCCTCAAGCTTTCCCCCCAAGAACGAAAGCATAAGGTGCACCATTGTCACCGCAATGAAAAAGCACTTGGGCCCTTTCATTGCGGCTTCCCCCAGCACTCAACACAAAAGCACCCAGAAGCCCCCCGTGTCCCAATACGTCTAAACAAGCTTTAACGACCTCCCCCGTCAAACTCCTCCTTCCTTTTTCCAGCATGCTTTACGTATCATTCCAAGCTCCCTACTTGCGTGCCGCAAAAACACAAAAACCAGCTCTTTTCCCCCTTGAACGTGCCTTTTTATAGATTTACACCTCCTCCACGCTGCACTGCTGCTTCTCTTCCCTAAAAGCCTCATTTTTGTTCTCCAGCATGCTTTCGTATCATTCCACTGGATAACCCGCTGCCCCCATTGCCTTATCCCCCCCAATGAACCAGCCGGCAACGCCCCCCACAAGAGCCCGCAATTTCTCATATATAGGCTTTTTTCTTCATGCCCCCCTTTCCATATTGGCTAAGAAAATCCCCGCAAAGCTCCTCCCCCCCCAAGTTGCCCCCCAAGTCGCCCACCAAGTCGCCCACCAAGCGGCTCCCTCCTAAGCTTCCCTCCCAAGAACGAAAGCATAAGGTGCACCATTGTCACCACAATGAAAAACCCCTTGGGCCATCATTATGGACTCTTTTCAATCCTGCCATTGCACGACGGCAAAATCATAGCAGAGATATTCTTCCGCCAAATTTTTTGCCATAGACTGAGCGTCTTTCTGCGACATGAAAAGGATAGCATTGTGTTTTTGTGGTTCGAGTCTGATTAAATTTCGTGTATTTCCAGCATAATAAAGTGGAAATCCTCGATAAGAAGTCTTAAGATAACTTGGCATGTTTACCACCAATAATCTGTCAAGACATCACATGGGCGTAAACGATGCTGTTTTTCATAAGAGCCATAGAGATTATCTTCATAAGCGCACGCCATTCTTTCATTTAAACAAGCATGATAAGCTTCACTATTCAAAATGAAGGGCTGTAATTGAGTATTTTCTTCATTTATTTCATGATTTTCGACATAAAAATCAGCGATTTGTTCAGCAACATCTTCCGCATGAGAAGTTGTCAGATCGAGTCGTAAAACTCTATAAACAGTTTCATATTCCTCAATCAGTTCGAGCACTTCTTCGATTTCGTCGATAGGTCCTTCATAAGTAGCAGGATTTTCGTCTTCGCAAAGAATGACAATAATTTCATCCTCTTTAATGAATGGAATATTTTTCATGATTTTCCCCCTTTAGACAGTTGATAAAGCCTAGCTTTGTCTTGACAAGGCCAAATATAGCGTTAGTCTTATATCCTCTATAGGAGAGATGTCAATCATTTTATCCTTCATAAAAGATATATTTTAAATCTTTACGGGGTTCAAATGACATATATAAATAAAAATCTATTGTTCTTTATTCCCCTCATGTCCCTTTGTTGTTCTCTATTTGTTCTTACTCAATTGCAATTATAAACACACAGGAGAGATAAAATGAGTGATATAATATTAATAAAATACTGGAGTCGCCTTGATTCAAAAGCACAGAAGGAAGTTATTTTGAAGCTTCGTCAATTGGTCGCCGCAAAAGAGTCAAAATCGCCTGTCTCTCTTGCGGAGAGAGTTTCGAAATAAGCTCTATAAATTCTTTATCTTCAGGGCTAGCCCATTTTCCATAAAGAATATAATTCATACTGATATTAATTTCGTGACAAATTCGCGAGAGAGATTCTATTGTTGGTTCTTTTCCTTCAGAAAGAATAGAATGAAGGTACCCCGCGCCTTTACCGGCAGCGAGGGAGATAGATCTTTTTGACCGCCCACTTTTTTCCAAAGCGATCCTTAATCTTTGACGCCAACCATCGATATTCATAATTTCACCATATAGCGCGTCTTTAAAAAAAAACACGTCCTTTTTATAAAACGGGCTTGCATTATCCTCTAAAAAGGATAAAATTAAGGAAACAAATTTTATTTTTTAGGGGGAATTTTTTTTATTTTTAGATCATAAAAACACTTTAACCACCCTACCGGATACAAAAGACCACTCTCCAAAGCTTCTGCCCAAAAGCAAGTACGTTGAGAATGTGTGGTATTCTTTATTTTTTTCATCACCGCAATCTTAAATCGTAAGTTTGCATGCGCTTCAAGCACCGCCAATCATTTATAAGCATCGTAAAGAAGCCTCTAGTCATCATCGAACAGAGCCAAATGCAACACAAGTTAAATCCTTATTTGAGCTTTTATCATCAATAAAAATGTATAAAAAAGAAGAAAGTAGATTGCAGTATGAAACACGCTAATCAACAAGAAACTCCTCATTATGAATCGTCTAGGCTTCCATATGTTTGTTGGTATCAAAATGACTTTCTAGGAGGTGTACGTGGGATGCGCGCACACGAAATTGGAATCTATACGATTCTTCTCAATGAAATGTATGCCCGTGGCCGACCTTTAGAAATATCGAAAGAACGTTTAGCGCGTCTTTGTGGTTGTGACAAGCGAACTTTTGTTAATGTTTTAGAGATGCTCATTCAAGAGGGCAAGATTTTAAATTTAGCCAATGGGTTATGGAACAAGCGTTGCGAAAATATTTTTCAAGAGCGAGAAAAACTGCTTGAACAAAAATCCTTTGCGGGACGTTCTTCGGCAAAAAAACGCAAGAAAATCAATACTGAGATTCAACAACTGCTTAACGAGCGCACAAAAGATGGTGAACAAAGCTCAGAAGCTCAAAAGGCAGAAGAAGAAGAAAAGGAAACACCTTACGGTGTTTTAGAAAAGAAAATTTTGTTTGATGAGACAAAAGCTTGTTTTTCCTGCGAAGAGAGTTTTGAACAAAGCGATCACCCATCACCCTTATCGGCTCTTGATTCACCTCTCTCTTTGCCTGCGCAAGCAGAAACGGCGCAAAAAAGTGCTCCCTCTTTAAACGCTCCCCAAGCCGAGTTCACTCCCGCCCCTATCGCACAAATTGTCACGGGGGAAAAAACAAAATCCGCCACCACTCTCCCACAGGTTACTCTCCCACCCCCCACTTTCTCTACCTCCATCTCGCCTTCTTCCAACAAAAAAACCACAGCCTCAGTTGCCAAAGGGCACCGTCTTCCTGAACATTGGCAAGCAGACATCAAGGCGGCAGTTTCAGAAGGTTTGAGTGAAAGCCAAGCCCATTGGCAAGCCAAGAAGTTTCGCGACTATTGGCAAGCCAAGAGCGGCAAAGAAGCACTCAAAGTAGACTGGCAAGCCACGTGGCGCAACTGGTTTCGCCGTGAGATTGAGCGGCAAGAACAGCAAAAACAGGGAAGCTCCTCATCTTTTACCTCTGAGAACAACGACACGCTTTACCGCAGTTTGATCAACTATAATGACAATTTTTGACATCACAAAAACAACGTATTTTTCAAGCACGCGCGGGGATAAAAATGCTTCAAAGCCACAACAGCAACAGCATCGGACAAAACAACACAGAACAAAGGGCGGCAAAACAACACTTGGATAGGCGATTCACACAGCAAAACGCGTCAACATCGACCATTTTGCTCTCATCACAAAAGCGTTTTCCCCACACAAGTCCCCCCACAGGCACCCAGCACACCCCTCCAACACACACTCCAACAGGACCTTCCAGCATGCACCACCCCCTCACAGACATATCCGCTCCCCTTCTTGCATCCCCTCCTTTTCCCGCCTTCTTCCTTTCTCCCCCTCCTCCTTTCTCCCCCTCCTCCTTTCTCCAAGGCGCCACTTTCCATGCTCTTGGCAAGCAGACATCAAGGCAGCAGCTGCAAAACCTTCAATGAAAAGCAAACTCTTTGGCAACAAACCCACCCCCTCCACACAGGCATCCCAACACATGCCCCACCACACATCCCCATAGGCACCCAGCACACCCCTCCAACACACACTCCAACAGGACCTTCCAGCATGCACACCCCCTCACAGACATATCCGCTCCCCTTCTTGCATCCCCTCCTTTTCCCGCCTTCTTCCTTTCTCCCCCTCTTCCTTTCTCCCCCTCCTCCTTTCTCCAAGGCGCCACTTTCCATGCTCTTGGCAAGCAGACATCAAGGCAGCAGCTGC
>NZ_JBHILQ010000008.1:1104-9753 GCF_042193395.1 Bartonella sp. TT29SHDZB | reverse complement strand
AGGCATCCCAACACATGCCCCACCACACATCCCCATAGGCACCCAGCACACCCCTCCAACACACACTCCAACAGGACTTCCATCATGCACAAACCTCAGACATATCCACTCCCCTCCTTTTCCCGCCTTCTTCCTTTCTCCCCCTCCTTCTTTCTCCCCCTCCTCCTTTCCTCAAGGCGCCACTTTCCATGCTCTTGGCAAGCAGACATCAAGGCAGCAGTTTCAGAAGGTTTGAGTGAGAGCAAAGCCCATTGGCAAGCCAAGAAGTTTCGCGACTATTGGCAAGAAAAGAGCAGCAAAGAAGCACACAAAGTAGACTAGCAAGCCCCAGCACCACGGGACTTTACGATCAGATCGAATGGTGAGAACAGCAAAAACAGAATCCTCACCTCCCACATCTGAAAAAACAACAATATATTCACCAGACGAATGACCATGAGCACAATTTTTGAAATCAAACAAAAACTTATTTCACAAGCAGATAGAATAGCAGAAATGCTTCTTCCCCAAGGGCACAAACGAGGCAACAATTGGATTGTAGGCAACACACGTGGCGAGACAGGTCAAAGTTTATCGATTTGCTTGAGTGGTAGTAAAGCAGGACTTTGGTATGATTTTGCAGAAGGCACTGGAGGAGATCTTTTAGACCTTTGGTGTGAAGTCAAAGGCATTAGCCTCTCTCAAGCCTTAGAAGAAGCACGCGCGACTCTCAATCTGACACGCGCCAAACCCTTTATGGCGCCCCATCGTACCTATCGCCGTCCACCGGTCCCTACAGAGCAGAGCCCGCAGAATCTTGTAAAAGCCTATCTCCACAAAGAGCGCCACATACCTTTAGAGATTATACAGCGTTACCGCATAGGAGAAGATGGCGAAAAAATCATTTTTCCCTTTTATAAACCCGATGGCACCCTTGCTTTAGTTAAAGAACGGCTTGCGCAAGCGGGAGCAAAAACAAAACCAACAGCAGCACACTGTGAACCGATTTTATTTGGTTGGCAAGCCCTTTGCTCCACAAACCACACCGCCACGCACACATCCCAGCAGGCACCCCAGCACGCACCCTCAACCAACCACACCGCCACGCACACATCCCAACAGGCACCCCAACAGGCGCCCTCAACCAACCACGCCTCCACACAGGCGCCCCAAAACACCGCCTCAACCAACCCCGCCTCTACACAGGCGCCCACGCACACATCCCAACAGGTAACCCAGCACGCATCTCAGCAGGCATTCCAACACACACCTCAGCAGGTACCCTCAACCAACCCCACCTCCACACAGGCGCCCCAAAACACCGCCTCAACTAACCTCACCGCCACACATGCATCTCAACAGGCACTCCAGCAGGCACCCTCAACCAACCACGCCGCCACCCACACGCCCCAACAGGCACCTCAACAGGCACCCTCAACCAACCACGCCTCCACACAAGCGACCCAACAGGCGCCCTCAACCAACCACGCCGCCACGCACACATCCCAACAGGTAACCCAGCACGCATCTCAGCAGGCATTCCAACACACACCTCAGCAGGTACCCTCAACCAACCCCACCTCCACACAGGCATCCCAGCAGGCACCCTCAACCAACCACGCCGCCACCCACACGCCCCAACAGGCACCTCAACAGACACCCTCAACCAACCACACCGCCACGCACACATCCCAGCAGGTACCCTCAACCAACCCCACCTCCACACAGGCGCCCCAAAACACCGCCTCAACTAACCTCACCTCCACACAGGCATCCCAGCAGGCACCCTCAACCAACCACGCCGCCACCCACACGCCCCAACAGGCACCTCAACAGACACCCTCAACCAACCACACCGCCACGCACACATCCCAGCAGGTACCCTCAACTAACCTCACCTCCACACAGGCATCCCAGCAGGTACCCCAACAGGCGCCCTCAACCAACCACACCGCCACGCAGGCGCCCTCAACCAACCACACCTCCAACCACGCCGCCACGCACACGCCCCAGCAGGCACTCCAACAGGCGCCATTCCCCATTTTTTCTTCAACAAACCGTACCATTGTCATCACTGAAGGAGAAATTGATGCGCTATCCTTAGCCGCCTATGGATATCCGGCGGTTTCTGTTCCCTTTGGAGGAGGCAGTGGAGGAAAGCACAATTGGATTGAAAATGAATTTGATCATTTAGAAGCTTTTGAAACGATTTTTTTAGCCACCGATATGGATCCGCCCGGAGAAGAAGCAGCCCGTGAGATTGCCAGCAGGCTTGGACGCCACCGTTGCTACCGTGTCCGTTTACCCCTTAAAGATGCCAATGATTGTTTAACCGCAGGGATTGATAAAGCCACCATAAAAGCCGCCTTTTCCTCAGCACAAAGCTTTGCCCCAGAAGGTTTACGGCGCGCCTCAGACTATAAAGATCAAGTGATTGGGCTTTTTTGGCCAGAGCCTGAAAAACATCTTGGTTATACGGTTCCCTATCCTAAACTGAAGGACAAATTGCATTTCCGCCCAGCAGAATTAACGCTCTGGAGTGGTGCGAGTGGTGCAGGTAAAAGCCAATTGTTATCAGACTGTATTCCCCATTGGATTGCACAAAACAGTCGGCTTTGCTTAGCGTCTCTAGAAATGAAAGGAGAACAATCGCTCCGCCGTTTAACCAAACAAACGGGCGGCTTAGAACAGCCCACAAAAGAGACAATTGAACGGATTCTTCATTTTTTAGACGAAGGGCTTATTCTTTATGAACATGTTGGCAAATCGAGCGTTGACACCTTGCTTGAAGTCTTTGACTATTGCCGTGCGCGCTATGGCTGCGATCAATTTATCATCGACAGTTTGATGCGGCTTGGCATTGCCTCTGATGATTATGCAAAACAAGAACAAGCCGTTTATAAAATGGTTGATTGGGCTGTTTTAAACAGTGTGCACATTCACCTTGTCGCCCATGCCCGTAAAAGCGGTCTGGATAAAGATATCCCCAGCACAGAAGACATTAAAGGCGCCTCAGAGATTGGCGCCAATGCCTTTAACATCATCACCATTTGGCGCAATAGACCGTTGGAAGATAAAATCTTTGCCGCCTCTCTCGCACAAGAAAAAGCAGATTTAGCCAAACGCCCAGGTGTCATTATGAATATTGCCAAACAACGTTCTGGTGATTTTGAAGGCAAAATAGGGCTTTGGTTTGATCCCCAAACTTATCGCTATCGCTGTTCTTTTGAACAATCATTCCCTCGACGTTATCTGTAATGCCCTATAAACCCCACTCTCTTTAAAAACGCCTCCGCTTTCAAACGCGCACGTCTTGCTCCCACAGAAACAACAGGAAGGATCAATCCACAAATGATGAAAAACACCCAATCCTTCGCGAACCAAAGCCTGCTCAACCCTAGATTCTCTGCTCCCAAACGCAAACAAAAAAAGGTCGCTCCAACAACGGCGCAAAACACCACCCCCTTCAATAACCACAAACAACGCGTCACCACCCCATCTCGCCGCCCCCTCATATGCAAAATCAAGAACCACTCCAACAGTGCAGCAAACACGATCCCTATCAAGGACAGGAGACCCCATGGTATGTCCATATTCTCCATCCCCCAAAGAGCTAAAAAAAGGACGACTCCTAAAATGCAATAAAACAGCACTTCCTTCAAAAAGAGGGAAACACCACAAATACAATAAAACGCCGCCCGCCACCACGAAATATCGAAGCGCTTGGAAACCTTATAAGTACCAATAACGACAACAATAAAAAGGTAGGAAACCACCGACAACAGCAAAAAAAACAAATCGTTCGACATCACATACCCCTCACAGCAAGCCCATTAAAGATCACACCCATAAGACAAAAAACACACCCTACTTTAAGAACCAAGCCCATAGAACACGCGCACGCCTTACACCCTGATAAATCAAAGGAGAAAAAAATCCAACAATAAAGGGCAACACCCTCTCATCCGAGAACCAAAGCCAGCTCAACCCTAGATTCTCTGCTCCCAGACGGGCAAAACAAAGAATTGGTGCCAAAATGCAGAAAAACAGCACAAAATTCAAAGCACGCAACGACCTCTGTAACACCGTATCACTTTGCTCGCGTATAAAGAACCCCAAGAGCACTTTCAACAATAAAGACAAGAGCAAAACCTTTAAGAATACCGCCCTTATGCTATCCATATCCCTGACGCCCACAGCAGCAAACCACAGGATAAAGCCCATCATGCAACAAAACATAACTGCCTTTAAGAACACTTGCCAAGCAACAGGCATACTCTTGACGCCCAGATGCACCAAACCAAGGACAGTTGCAAAAATGCAAGAAAACACCGCCCCCTTTAAGAGCAGCTCCCCATCAACAGCGCGCCTGCCCACGCCCACATAAACAAAACCAAGGTAGGTGGCAAGGGCGCCATAAAGCACCACCCATCTCCAAAACATCCACCCTGTAACAGAGCGACGCTTTGCTCCCACATAAATAAAAATCAAGGCAACAGCAAAAAAGCAGAAAAACCAAGGCAACAGCCAAAACATCACATCGTTCGACATCAAATACCCCTCACAGAAAGAACATCAAAGATCACGCCCGTGGGAAAGAAAAATGCTCATTCTTTTTAAGCACCACCCCAACAGTACACGCACACACCGTACCCCCTCCAAAACAAACAAAGGAACGAATCCAACACTGCTCACAAACACCCCATTGTTAAAGATCAAAAACCAGTGCCCCCATATGCTTGGCTCCGTTATACGCCAATCCAACAACGCCACCAAACACCAGCCCCTTAAAAAACATGTCCCATGCAACCACCATACACCCCGCACCCTCATAAGCAAAACCAAAGACCATGCCCAAAATGCAGCAAAAGATCAATCCTTTACAAAGAATGAAAGCCTAAACCCAAGACGCTTTGCCCCTAGACAAATAAGCCCAAGGATAAGACCAAAGACAACGCCAAAAAGAATGTTAAAAACCCACTTGTTTGAAAACCACACCTGAGCCAAACCAAAATGCTCAGCTTTCGCATAAACAAAATCAGAGGTCACGCCAACAAAGAATGCAAGCACCCCACCCTTAAAAAAGTCCTTCCTTGTAAACCCGAAAAACCTTATTCCCACATAAATAGAAACAAAGGCGAGCGCCAAAGGGCAGAAAAACCCCAACCACTGCCAAAACATCAAATCGTTCGACATCAAATACCCCTCACAGAAAGAACATCAAAGACCATGCCCGTGGAAAAGAAAAATGCTCATTTTTTTAAGTACCACCCCAACAGTACACGCACACACCGTACCCCCTCCAAAACAAACAAAGGAACGAATCCAACACTGCTCACAAACACCCCATCGTTCAAGAACCCCCCATCGTTCAAGAACCAAAGCGTGCTCCAGCCCATATGCTTTACTCCCACATGTGCCAACCCAACGACAGTGCCAATAATGCAAGAAAACACCACCCACTTGAAGCACCACACCCCACGCGATATCCATTTACCCCGCACCCTCATAAGCAAAACCAAGGACAGCGCCAGCAATGCAACAAACACCGCTCCTATCACTAAAAATTCCCATGATATATCAAAACGCTTCGCTCCCTTATAAGCAAAGCCAAGAACCACTACAGCAATGGCGCAAAACACCACCCCCTTCAAAAACACGCCCCACGATACAGTTCTACTGTTTGCTCCCACAACAATAAAACAAAGGACAGCTCCAGCAATACAAGAAAGCTCCACCCCCTGCCAAAACACCTCCCACGTAATAGCCGGTCGCCCCGCATCTTCATAAGCAAAACCAAGGACCATGCCAACAACGCAGCAAAACGCCAGCCCCTTTAAAAACATGTCCCGCGCAACCACCATACGCCCCGCTCCTTCATCAATAAAAATCAGAGACCATGCCAAAAATGCAGCAAAAGATCAATCCTTTTCAAAGAATGAAAGCCTAAACCCAAGACGCCTTGCCCCTCTATAAATAAGAGCAAGGACAAAGCCCAAAAGGACATAAAACACCCACTTGTTTGAAAACCACACCTGAGCCAAACCCAAATGCTCAGCTTGCTTATAAATAAAATCAGAGACAGCAGCCAAAATGAAGCTCAACAACACCATCTTGAGGAACAAACCCTTCGTTACACCCCGCCGCTGCATTACTTCATAACCCAACATAAGGAAAATACCGGGAATGCCATAAAACGCCACAGCCCGTAAAAATACGCCCCACGTCATCCCCAACGCCTTCATTTCCACATACACAGCCACAGAGACATAGGCCACAATGCAGCTAAACACCAATCCTTTCAGAGACAAAAGCCCGCGCGCCATCACTCACCTCCCTCATCAAGTCATTCAAGGAAAATCCACCATGCGACAAAACACCCCTCTTTTCAAGAGCCAAATCCATGGGGCTCCCACACACAAGCGCAACAGTCCAAGTCACCCCCAAGAGCACATACCCACACGGTACACTCCAACACATGTCTTCCTCTCATCCCCCTCTTTTGCCTAGAGCAAGCAACATTTTTTAAAAACGAGAAGCAAAATTAAAATTTTTAAGGAGATGCTATGCCCCATAAGCAGAAAAAAAATATGCAAACCTGCCCGCTTGATCATCAAAATCAAGAAAAGCACATTGGTCATTTAAAGACGCAAGAAATCCCTGTTGAAACGCGTAATCCTTATTTTAAACCCAATCATCCAGAAAGTTCCAGCAACCCGCTCACGATTAAAGCCATTGCCAATGCACAAAGCCATCCCATTGCCCTTTTATATGCGAAAGGACATCTCAGCAAAGCCCAATATAAAGCGGCAGAACGTTTTTATTTTTACTGGCGTCAAAGCCAAGCCGATCTCCACATGAGCCTTGACTACACCCGTGAAAAGGTTTCCTGTAGCCAAGGGTACATACACCCCATTGAACGTCAAATAGAAGCCTCCAATCATTTAAGAACCATTAAAGTTCAACTGGGTATTCTTGGCTATTCACTGCTTGAACGCGTTATCGGCCATGGACAAGCGATAAAAGAATTAAGTCCTTCAAAACGCAAACAAAACTCCCTTGCCGATCATTTACGAGATTGTTTAGACTTGCTCGCATTTCATTGGGGATATGCAAACCATAAACATTTTGAATAATCCCCCCTCCTCGCCATTTTAAGCGGCCTTCTATGTTGGTCACCCTCTCTAAAGAAACCTCCCCCACACGGGCTCAAGCATTGAGCAACCCTCCGCCCCTCACCCTCCAAAGAATGTAGCCTCACAAAACCCCAGCCTCACAAAACCGCAACCTCACAAAACCCCAGCCTCACAAAACTGCAACCTCACAAAACCGCAACCTCACAAAACCCCAGCCTCACAAAACCCCAGCCTCACAAAACCGCAGCCTCACAAAACCCCAGCCTCACAAAACTGCAACCTCACAAAACCCCAGCCTCACAAAACAAAAATCCTTCCCCCACACCAGTCCTATAATCATGAGGTGCTCTTAATTCGTTTTTGACTGAAGAATAAGTTTTGTTCAAGATGCTTGCATGCATCATAACATCTTTAAATATAGTTTAATTAATATCGAGTCTCAAAATAAATATTCCATTGAAAAAAGTATTCATCAAGTTTTAATGCAAAATGACAAAATTTTCTTTTTTGTAAAAGTATTTTTATATTGCTATCTTTTCAATTCTCTGCTAATTATAACGCGTTAGGTTCTGTAAGTATGTTTTTTTGTATTTAGTACGGCCTTTTAAATTTATTCTTTTTTGACACGTTCTGCGAGTCAATGTTAAAATTCTCCTGCTTTTTAGTCCTCTGATTGCAACAGGGGACTTTTTTTATGACTGTACTTTTTTATAACTGTATTGTCTTAAATCACTTCCTTATGAGCTTTATTATATTCCTCCATAAGGTCTACCCGCAAAATAAATCATTCTTTTATCAAATTGACTTGCGTTTCATTCTCAAAGAACAAAGATTCTTACCCCAATCTGATCTACAAACAGCTTGGATACACTTCACTCGTGGTTTTCCATTCACTCTTGGCTTCCATTCAGGGTTTTCCGCTAAACTCAAGGCGCAACAGAGGCTTGCTCTGTCTTAAAGATTCACCACGCCCTTAAAAAAACACTAAAACATATCCAAACAAGTTTATCCAAGGAAGCTTGCTTCATATCACCAAACCTCACATGACAGTGTTTTACGACATAACACAATGACTTAACTATAAGATAACTTTCTTTATCGCCCCCCAACAGGTTGATGTATCACGATAATACATTGATTTATAATCACCATATCCCGTTATCCATATAAAATTAAGAGACCCAGATATCATAGGGATTCTCTCATTTTAAATTTATTTCATGTTGCATCAATCAACACCTTGTCGTTTCCACATTACAAACATGAGAGACATATGAAATAAAACACTAGCAAGATAAAGAATCAAAATACCTCTTATGAACACGCTCAAGAGCCAAAGGCTGTCATCACATGAGGCGCGAATAGTATGATAGTGCAGGCTTTCCCCTTATGAGATTTTGAAAGAAGGGCTTATCCACTTCACAAGAGATTTCTCCATTATCCCATTCATCAATATCCCCATTCATCAATATCCCCATTCATCAATATCCCCATTCATCAATATCCCCATTCATCAATATCCCCATTCATCAAT
>NZ_JBHILQ010000008.1:0-1004 GCF_042193395.1 Bartonella sp. TT29SHDZB | reverse complement strand
ATAATTGTGATGATAAGATAACATAATGTTTTTAAACAAGTACGTAAATGTGCAACACAAATATATTCTATTTAGAACATTCTATTTTACGTGAGTCGCGTAAAACCCCATGAGAAAATAAAATCCCCCCCATGAGAAAACAAAATCCCCCCATGAGAAAACAAAATCCCCCCATGAGAAAACAAAATCCCCCCATGAGAAAATAAAATCCCCCCATGAGAAAATAAAATCCCCATGAGAAAAATCTAAAGCGTGAGAATAAAAACATGAGACAAGTGTGATTCCATTCAGCTATTGCTCTTTAACCGTCAAACCGAATAAAAATAGATTCGGCCCAATAAAAATAGATTCGGAAAATATGTTAATCTTCCTACCTTAAGAGATAAACTAAGAATATAGACAACATCTCTCCTAACATTCCCCTTTTTCTAGCATCGCGTAAGAATCAAAAGTTATACAGCTTATTTTGTCATATTATAAAGCACTGTTTTTTTAAGGCGGTATTGAAGCAGTTAAAACAATTGAAGTGTTTAGCCAACGCCATTAGCAAAGCTAAAAAAAAACAAACTGTTGAAAAGCCGTGCATATCTTGTGCAAACACAAAAAAAACAATAAAAAAACACAAAAATATCTCAATTTTTATAAAAATGCTCAGTGTCTTTTACGATTGTATTGACGAACAACCCTTATCACATAATCATCTTAAATATTGAGAATAAAGAATGAATAGCCCTCGCAAATACAGCAACCTATCAATAAAAATCTAAAAACAAATCTTTAGTTATCTCTGTTTCTTATGGAATATGCCTTTCCCTATGGATGCGCTTTAGCCTCCAAAGAGTGCATTCAATCCATGGAGAGGATGCACTCTAGCCCTCAAAAGAGTGCATCCTTCCCCTCAACGGAGACCGCCTTAAACCCTCATAAAGGCAGTATCCAATCCATGAGAGGATGCACTCTAGCCCTCAACGAGTGCATCCTTCCCCTCAACGAATACCGCCTCA
>NZ_JBHILQ010000077.1:0-2029 GCF_042193395.1 Bartonella sp. TT29SHDZB | reverse complement strand
GCAAACTCATTGGCATGTGCCCAAATGGGCTTGTCGTATTGTTTTGAGAGTGTTTGAAACTCTTCAACCAAATCAAACACACCGCCGGCTTCTCCACCGCCGCTGTCAATATCAAATAAAACAGCGCGAACATCATGTTGTGCAATGGCTTCACGAAAAGAAGCCCTTAAACCTTCATAAGAGGTTAGCCCCGATAAAGCCCCAAGCCATGCACCACGGCGCACAAGCGTGCCATGAACCGGTATTATGGCAACATTGTTTTGTACTACATAAGTTTCAGGGGGTCTTAAAGCTTCTGTATTCTCTTGCGAATAAGCTTCAATGGGAAACTTTTCTCCCTCAAAAAGACGCGGTGCAAGAGCATTGAGAATGACATCAAGTTTTGTCGAGGCAAGCATATGTGGAACCCCAAAAAGCCGTGATGCCAAAAACGGCATATCAAGATTATTCACCATTTTTATGTGCCTCACTGCCTTGGTTACTTTCATAAGTCTCAGAAGGTTCTGAATCTGCTGTATCAATCACTTGATTGCTACCAGAAGGCGCTGCCATATCCGTGTCAAAAGATAAGCCGCGCGCACGAGCGTCTGTGTGCTCTTCTTCAAGTTCGGCATGAATGCTGTCGATATCAAAGCCACGCTCGGCAAGTGCCATGCGTCGTGTTTTCAAGCCTGCACGAATTTCTTCTTTTTCCGCTGAGATATCCTTGTTTGGATCAATCATTTCAAGCGGGGGTGCAAAGCTTTCACATTGAAGCCATGGCAAGGGATTTTCTTCCCACCCTGGCAAATTGACGCATCCAGAAAGCACTGCCATTTCAACAAAACGCTCCCACACAATGCGGTTAAACTGAAAGGCAATGATATGTTCACGCCATTGTTTGACGTGCCGTCTAAACTGAATGATAGAGGTACGCACATTGGAAAAATTGCCGCGCGTAACGTCTCCAGTCACAACGGCATAAGGCATATTAAGTGCTGCACAAATTTTCAAGATATTGCGAAATTGAAAAGCCTCATAAGAACCTCCAACCTCAACAGGATTTGAGAATGTAACTTCTTTATTCTCTCCTAAATAAAGAGATGCACCGGGCGCAATGACAGGTGCTTTGTATTCTTCTTCAACGTTGTTTTTATCACGATTATCGGATAATTTTTCGACGTTTGGTGAATTGTCCTTGACAAACGCCGCGAAAAGAGCCGCCGTCCTTTTTCTATCGAGTTCTGCGTCGTCATAGGATTCGAGTTGAAAGATCTTTGTCATAGCGCGCGTTATTTTTGGAGAACCGCGCAATTGTCCTGCGATACGGCGCTCTTTGATGTGAAGGACCATTTCAGCAGGGACGCGCACGCGCTCTTGGCTCTCAAATGCTATATTTGCAGGGACATCATCATAGGGGTGATGTTCCCAGAAATGATAAGCAACACGCTTGCCACTGGCATTAAATTCAATCCCCATACGAATGTAATTGCCTTCAATATCAGCCGGTCCATTGTAAGTAAGGTCTAACATTTCGGTGGGATAAACTTGTAATTGAAGTGGTACACCAGAGCGCCCGTAGAGGTCAACATAATGTAGTCTTACAAAATATTCACCAGTTAAAAAGACCTCTCGTGCAATGGTTGCTTGAAGTCCATAAAAATTGGCATCTTCATCATAGTCTGCTTCATCAACCCATTGCCACCATAAGTCTAAAAGCTTTTTCTTTTCTTCTTGAAAACCTTCAATACGAGGATAGGGTTTAATCCCATCACTAACAGCCGCAGAGACCCATTCTTCTGTTGCAGACCCATAAAGAGATTCATTGTCATAAAGCCATCTTGAACGGGCAACAATGGTATCACCGCATTCTTCAATCGCTTTATTAATATGTTTTTTTGCGGGGTCAAAACCACCCATACGGCGGCTTTTGCTTGCCGCTTCAAAATGGGGATTGTGTTGACGAGAAATTTTAAAAAAGCCCGTGAGTTTATTGATAAAGCCAGCCATTAATAGCCTCGTGATATATTAAAATAGAAAACGCGTGAAC
>NZ_JBHILQ010000076.1:0-2142 GCF_042193395.1 Bartonella sp. TT29SHDZB | reverse complement strand
ATCAAAACAGCTAGCGATCTAAATAAACGATTAAAATAACCAATCGAAATATAAAAGAACATCTTTTTATTGCACAAAACGTATCAAAACGCAAGCTGTTAAGTAAAATAAAAATGGGATTCACACTGTAGATTCAGTGATTTATAATTATCATTTATCAAATCAATTTAAATCATAATGAATAAAATGAGCGCTGTTAAATTACCTTCTTTTCAAACAGAAGAACAATCTTCTTTTCGTCAACTTCCCCATAATATTGAAGCAGAGAAAGCTTTGCTGGGTGCTATCATTATCAATAATAATGCTCTTGATAGCGTTTCTGATTTTTTAAAAGCAGAGCACTTTTTTGAACCGTTGCATCAAAGGCTTTTTGATATCATCTCACAAATTATTCAAAAGGGAAGAGTTGCAGATCCCATTACTATTAAGCCCTTTGTTGAAAATGATGCGAAAATTGGTGACATCACTGTATATAATTACGTGGTGCGTTTAGCTACCGAGGCAGTCACAATCATTAATACTAAAGATTATGGAAGCGTCATTTATGATCTGTTTATCCGACGCTCTTTAATTAACCTTGGCACTCAAGTTGTGAATAGAGCTTATGATGTTTCTGTAGAACTTACAACATCACAACAAATTGAAACTGTTGAAAATCAGTTGTTTGAATTGGCAGAAAAGGGAAAATACGGGGGTGGGTTTGAAAACTTTAATACAGCCATTGCAAAAGCACTTAACATGGCAAGTGCAGCGAAAAAGCGTTCCTCAAGGCTCTCAGGGATAGCTACCCATATCAAAACACTTGATGAGAAAATGGGAGGGTTACAAGCATCTGATTTGATTATCCTTGCGGGGCGCCCTGCTATGGGGAAGACCTCTCTGGCTACCAATATTGCTTTTAATATTGCCAATGCTTGCAAGCGTCATGATAACAGCCAAGCCAATGAAGGGGGTATTGTAGGTTTCTTCTCACTTGAAATGTCATCTGAACAGCTTGCAACTCGTATTATCTCAGAGCAAATAAAGGTTTCTTCTTCTGATATGCGCCGTGGTAATATCTCAGAAGAGCAATTTACCAACATCATTCACGCAATGCGCTCCTTACAAACAATCCCTCTTTATATTGATCAAACGGGTGGTGTATCCCTTGCACAATTGTCCGCCCGTGCAAGGCGTCTTAAACGACAACATGGTCTAGATGTCTTGATTATCGATTATATCCAACTCATGACAAGTGGTTCAAAGCGTTCATTAGAAAACCGCGTTCAAGAAATTACAGCCATTACCACCGGATTAAAAGCACTTGCAAAAGAACTCAATATTCCCATCATTGCTCTGTCACAACTTTCACGTCAAGTTGAAAACCGAACCGATAAACGTCCACAATTATCCGATTTACGTGAATCTGGTTCAATCGAGCAAGATGCCGACATTGTTCTGTTCGTTTATCGTGAAGAATATTATCTCAAAAATGAAGAACCAAAAGAAGGCACTGCTGAGTATAGCAAATGGCAAGAGGCAATGGAGCAAGCCAAGGGTAAAGCCGAGGTTATTATAGCAAAACAACGCCATGGTCCGACAGGAATCGTTCCCCTTGCATTTCAATCCGATTTTACACGCTTTAGTGATTTAGCACATAATGTAAAACATTAAATAATTGTTATTAGATAACTGAAAATATTGTAAAAACATATAAAACATGTTATGATTTTTACATCATTTAATGGGACTTACAAACATGCTTAATAAAGTGATTTTAATTGGTCATTTAGGTGCCAATCCAGAAAGCAAAACAATGTCATCTGGTATCGAGGTGGTCAATTTTCGAATGGCAACGTCTGAGAGCTATACAGACAAGGCAACCAATAAGAGAATAGACAAAACCGAATGGCATTCCATTGTGGTGTTTAATCCACATCTTGCAAAAATAGCACTTCAATATCTCAATAAAGGCAGTAAAGTTTATATCGAGGGGCGACTACAAACTCGTAAATGGCAAGATAAAAACGGTGTTGATCGCTATGTAACAGAAGTCATATTGCCTCAGTACAAAGGCGAGTTAAAGCTTTTAGATGGCAAAAATGATGATAATCAAGATCAGTCATCTGCTTATGACAGAAGCATTTACAGACCTCTTGATAC
>NZ_JBHILQ010000075.1:0-2248 GCF_042193395.1 Bartonella sp. TT29SHDZB | reverse complement strand
TTGTGCAATAAAAAGATGTTCTTTTATATTTCGATTGGTTATTTTAATCGTTTATTTAGATCGCTAGCTGTTTTGATCATAAAAGCCGTGTCTTAAAGGACGCGGCTTTTTTGCTATAAAGCAGCCCCCCGCCCCGTTATTTACGCTGCTTTGTTTGTGCTTTGTTCACTACCATCAGTATCTTTATAAATTTTTTTATTGCCTTTAATAACAGCGTTGCCAGAGATTTTTACACCCTCTTCAATAATAGACCTATTAGAAACACACGCATCATCATAAATTTCTGCTTTTTCATAAATACGAGCATTCTCATAAACACGGGCATTGCCATAAATCTTGACATCTTTGTAGACAAGCGCTTTACCATAAACCCTAGCATGATCAAAAATATGAGAACCTTCGTATACACAAGAAGACCCTGATACTTTTGCATTGCCATAAACAAAGCCCTTCACATAAGCACTGTGCCAAACCTTGGCATTGTCATAAATTTTTGCCTCTATACTAATAAAAGCTTTCCCATAAACCACGGCATTATCACAAACTTGACCACAAACCTTAGCATGATCATAAACCTTGGCATTGCCATTAACCACACACTTGCCATAAACCCACCCCTTGCCACGAAACCACATGGTACCACTAATACTAGCATTATCAAAAATCTTAGCATTGCCATAAACATGGGTATCACGACCATAAACCTTGGCTTTATCACTCACGACAACGTTACCATAAACTTTAGCATTTTGAGCAACAACGGCTTCATTACGTATTTTAGCATTTTCACTAACGACAGCATCATATGCTGCAATAGCATCATCATACACCCAGCAATTCCCATCATGAGAGAGGTTATCTTCCTTCTCAATAAAACCACCAAGGTCACCAGCCTTGACATCATCGAAATCCCTTAATGCGCGTATGCGATAAAAGTATCTAGGTTGACGGGTTTCTGCATCGTAAACTTTTTTTATTTCGTCTATAATTTCATATTTTTTAGATACATTTTTAGTGGTCATAGGTAGCTCCCTAATCTAATATTCAAACAAATTTTTAAATGAAATGGTTATAAGGAGGCGCCCCCGCACCGCCCGCCCCGTTATTTACGCTGCTTTATCATCACCACAAATATCTTCAGAAATTTTTTGATTGCCATTAACCACGGCATTGCCATAAATCGTTGTAAATTGGCAAATTTGTGCCTTGCCACTCACATGAGCATTATTATGAATTTTTGCACAGGGACCAACACGCGCCGAGCCAGAAACCTTGGCATTGTCATAAATATTGCTACCATCATAAACTATAGCTTTATCAAAAACATGAGCATTTCCATAAGCTTTTGACCACGCAGCAAGGCGTGATTTCCCATAAACATGGGCATCATTAAACACAAGCCCACTCACATGGGCATTTTCATAAACACGGGCGTTATCGTAAATAAAAGCCCCCTCTGTAATAACGGCATTATCACTCACAACGGCATTACCATAAACGTAGCCCCCAATTTTTGCATTGCCATTAATGACTGCATTGTCATAAACATGTGCCTTATCATTCAAAACCCATGCCTTATCACTAATCACAGCATTACCATAAACCTTAGCATAATTCACAACACAAGCATTATTGCGTATTTTGGCGTTTTCGGAAACGCTTGCTTGGATAACCATAGCATTATCATAGACCCAGCAATTACCATCATGGGAAAGATTTTCTTCAGATTCAATATAGCCACCAAGTTGACCAGCTTTAACATCACCAAAATCTCTTAACGCCTTAATGCGATAAAGTTTTTTACCCTCACGAAGAATTGTTTGATTGGTGAGTTGATATTTTGGAGATGTTTTTTGATTTTTAACTGTAGCGTTCATGCTAGTAATCCTTATCAATGAAGTTTTTAATTAACAGCCCATAAGGGCGTCGGGTGCTAAAAACACGGTGATAAGTCCGCCGCTATGCTTTTCCCTCGCGAAGGGTATTGTATGGCATAGCTACACCCGACATAACCGTTATATGCCAATGATAGCATAAAAGAAAGTCAGTATTTTGAAGATGGGAAAAACCTTATCGTGGTTTATCCGCTTATCACAAGTGTTTTTAGCACTTGTCGACCTTTCTAAACGAACCTTTCCTTAATGTCAATACGTATTTTTTATTTTTTTCAATTTTTTTCATTTTGATACCTACCTAATTGAATACCAAGTGCTTTTAAATTTTACTTTTGGTTTTTAGTATAAAATGT
>NZ_JBHILQ010000074.1:0-2262 GCF_042193395.1 Bartonella sp. TT29SHDZB | reverse complement strand
GCCGCGCGTGGTTTTAATGCCATGAGTGCCCGTATTCAGGCAGGAGGCAAACATATTGAAGATGCTTTTGCCAATATCGGGCTTTCTCGCGAAAAATTCATGCAAGATCTGGACAAAGATGCCACCGGTACCTTGGTACGCTTTTTTGATGTTTTAGCGAAATCCGAACAGGGCATGCGTTCTCTGATTGCCATTGCTGGGCGCGATTTTACTGGTGATTTTGCCAAATTGGTGGGCAACCCCGAATTGTTAGGGCAAGCTTTAGATTATGTGAAAGATCCACAAGTCTTTAAAGGTTCGGTAGAACAAGAAGCAGACAAACAAGCAACCGGTGCCATGCGGCAATTTGAACTCTTACAAAACCGTATTGTGGCTCTGGGGATTAGCATTGGTGAAGTGCTTCTGCCTCCTCTCAACAGTCTCATGGAAACTGTTGGTAATTTTACTAATGGGCTTATGGCGTGGGCGAATGCGCACCCAACTTTAACAAGCGCCATTATCAAAACCATTGCCGCTCTGATGGCTTTTAATATTGCTCTGCGCGTGTTGCGCTTTACCATGGCTGGCACACGCCTTGGGCTTCTTCAATTGATGGGCTCTTTTATCAAGATGGGTGCTGTTAGTCGTGGTGTTGCTGCAAGCTGGCGAGGGCTATTGGCTGCAGGGCGCTCGCTGGGTTTAATAGCAGCAAGCTTTGGTGGAAGTGCGCTGCGTCTTCTTCGCCCCATAACTTTACTGGTAGGGGCTTTACGGGGGATTGCTGTCTCAGGAAGTGCATTTGCTGCCTCTTTTGGTTGGATCGGGACAGTGATCGAAGTGGTTGGAGCTGGTATTGCCTCTGTTGTGGGGGGTATTTTTACCCCGATCGGGGCGGTCATTGCTGCTGTTGTGGCGGTCATATTGGCTGCTGGTTTTGCTTTGTGGAAATATTGGGATCGTTTTTCTTCATTTGTCAAAGGTTTTGCACGGGGGGTATCTCGGGCTTTTGGGCGTGCCTTTGAAGCCGTCATGCGCTTTTTTGGTGCTGATACCACCACCATTACGCGTTGGAAAAATATAATCGCCAATGCTTTTGATCTCTCTCAAGTTTGGCAAAAGTTTAAACAAGAGCTTTCCTCTGTTGCCGAGTGGTTTGGCAATTTGTGGGAGGGCGTTAAACAAAGCTTTTCCAACTTTTGGCAATGGTTGAAGAGTTTTTTTACACAGGAAAAGCTCTCGGAGAGAGCCAAGGCTGGTATGGAACAAGCGGGCGAAGATCTGGCTAATTCGATTGTCGATGGCTTTATGGCACCTATCACAAAGTTGAGCGATTTTTGTAAATCTTTGCCTAGCCGCATTAAGGGGTGGATTGGTTCCATTGATGTAAGAGAGTTTTTGCCAAGTTTTTTGGGGGGTAAAACAGCCATCCAACCCATCGTGCAATTTGCGGGGGCTTCTCCTGTAAATTCATCTGCCAGAGAGCAAAGAGACAAAGACCGTTCCCCCATCACACACAATCAAAATGTCACAGTGCATGTTAATGGGGCGCGTGAACCCATGGCCACTGGTCGTGCGGTTGCCCATGCTTTGCAACGGGCACGCGCCAATGCATTGCATGGCGGGACAGAATGAGGGGAGGGCGTCTATGAGAGATCCTTTGATGATGTTAGGACCACATCTCTTTTACGTGGACTGGCTAAATTTCCAATCCTTTGAAGAAGAGTTTTTTGCCTCATGGGTTTGTATGGAGCGTTTTGGAAAGGCACCCAGTTTGCAATTTACTGGCTATGGCAATGATCCCAAAACCATTCATGGGGTGTTGTTTCCAGAAGAGTTTGGTGATCGTGTAGCCATTGATGCCATCACCACAACTATCCGAAGAGCAAAGCCGGTCCAGATGCTTCGTTGGATCAATGATACCACCTATAGTGTCCTTCTCCATGGACCCGTAGTAATCACCAGTATCACAAAAGACCACGACTATATCAGTCGCTCTGGTCAATCTCAGCGCATCCGCTATTCCATTACGCTCTTGCCCTTTTTTAATGGCGGAAAACCACAAGGACAATACCAAGAGGGACAAATCCAAGTGGGACAAATCCAAGTGGGACAAATCCAAGTGGGACAAATCCAAGTGGGACAAATTCCATGAAGATACCAGAAAAACATGTTGTTGTAGAGCTAGAGGATATGAGCCTCGATCTCCTCTGCTTTCACCATGCCATGGCAGTGTTCAGAGACCGGAGGAAAGCTGGTTTACTCAAAGGCTATTTAGAAGCCACA
>NZ_JBHILQ010000073.1:0-2270 GCF_042193395.1 Bartonella sp. TT29SHDZB | reverse complement strand
ACGAGCGCCCGTGTGATGATGCAGCGCGTAAAGGAATACTTGTCAGACACGGGTGGAGAGCTTGAAGGCATTGTTACAAATGATCATGTCCAACAAACGAGTGTGATACGAGTTGCAAGCAGCTCACAGTTTTTAGAGTATAAGAATGGTATCGTTTTGCGCTTTATGGCTATGGGTAAGAATGTTGGAGCGACCACGATTGTCTTAAATGCTTTAGATGGCAAGCCGGTTTATAAGGCAACGGAAACGGGTTTATCGCTTTTATCAGGGGGCGAAATCCAACAAGGGTGCATTTATACATTGTTTTATAATGGAGATCATTGGCATCTTGTTAATCCTACCTCTATCCCTTTAGAAGAAGAAAGCAGTCTTTATCCCACGGGTTTTATAGGAACGTTTGGAATGCGCGGGATTCCAAAGGATTGGTTAATTTGCGATGGGAAGGCTTATTTGCGTCGTGATTATCGTGATTTATTTGAGACGATAGGAACGGTTTGGGGAGAGGGGGATGGCGTTACGACATTTAATGTTCCGGATTTTCGAGGGATGTTTTTACGGGGTGTTGATGGAGGGCGCAATATTGATGAGGGGCGTTCTTTTGCAAGTGTGCAAACAGATTTAATCGAGTCTCACCAACATCAAGGACAGAGCCTTTCGATGTCTCATTTTACCAGCAACGAAAACTTTTGGGATGGGAATACGACAGATGTATTGGGCTATCGTCTAGGCTTGTTTGGGGGGAGCTCTCTAGCGAATTTTATGGGTATAGAGCGTGAGAATTTAGGAGGCTACATTGTAAGTTCTTATACTCTTGATGAGAGCCAAGAGGTTGTTTTGGAGAGCACTGGTGAAGGCGAGACGCGTCCAGTAAATGTGAGTGTTCTTTTTGCGATTAAGACATGAGGTGTAAGATGTCGACGATCTATGATTGGTCTTTAAATGCCTCCTTGAATGCCTATTGTGATGATTTAATAGATTGGTCAAAAGGACAACGTCCTAGTAGTCTGAATAATAGTGCTCGTGTGATGATGCAGCGTGTGCGTGAATATTTATCCGATACGAGTGGTGTGATTGAAAGCAGTTTTACGGTTGATGCTGAACAACAGACGACGTTGATAAGACTTCAAAGCCAATCGGCATTTTTAGAGTATAAGAATGGGATATCAGTTTGTTTTAAAGCAAAGGGCAAGAATGTTGGGAAAACCGCAATTGCCTTGAATGATTTAGCCGGTAAGCCGGTTTATAAGGCAACGGAATTAGGTATCCGTGCATTATCTGGAGGTGAGCTTCAAAGGGGATGCATTTATAGCTTGGTTTATAGGGATCATGCTTGGCAAGTTTTAAATCCTACGCCTCTCTCTTTATCACCAGAACCGGTTATTCCCATTTATCCGACAGGGACGATAGGGATTTTTGGGATGCAAGTTTTGCCGGATGGTTGGTTGCCATGTGATGGAAAGGCTTATTCGCGCAGTGATTATCCTGCTCTTTATGAAGCGATAGGGATCAGGTGGGGTGGAGCTGATACTTGGAACAAGTTTAACGTTCCCGATTTGCGTGGTGTTTTTTTACGAGGTGTTGATGATGACCGCGAGATAGACCGCTTTCGTTATCTTGGCACTTTACAGAATGACGCAATAAGAAAGCATGATCATAGTGGTCAATCCTTTACGATTTTGAATGATGAAAATCAGGAAGAGAGTTGGCATGGTGATATGACGATCATCTGGGGGTATGTGTTGAATGACCAGCAAAGGTTGAAGCTTGCTGAACGTTTGGGTGTGCGGGCAGAGGATATACGCGTGCACCATAAGCTTGCCTTTCCCCATTCCCACCTTCATATGCGTGATGTTGCCTTGGCAAGTTCAGGTGTAAGTGAGACGCGCCCGATTAATATGAGTGTTGTGTTTGGAATCAAGACGTGAGGTTCAGATGTCCACGATTTATGATTGGTCTTTAACGGCATCTGAGAATGGTGGTGCTGATGCTTTAATTAATTGGTCAGAGGGACAGCACCCTAACACGGTTAATAATAGCGCTCGTTTTATGATGCAACGGGTAAGTGAGTATTTATCGGATACGGGGGGTGTTCTTGAAGGGATTGTGACGGTTGATAATAAGCAAAAGACGAGTGTGATAAGACTTCAAAGCCAATCGGCATTTTTAGAGTATAAGAATGGGATATCAGTTTGTTTTAAAGCGAAAGGCAAGAATGTTGGGGCGACAACAATTGCTTTAAATAATTTAGCCGGTAAGCCCGTTTATAAGGC
>NZ_JBHILQ010000072.1:0-2289 GCF_042193395.1 Bartonella sp. TT29SHDZB | reverse complement strand
GATGTTCAATCACGCGACGAGGAAGTTGAAAGACTAACACAAGAGCTTAAACAGCGTGATGAAGCAGTAAAAGCGCCACCTCATAAGAATAAGAAGAGTAAGAAGAAGGGTAAGTGAGGAGAGAAAGATGAGTTTAGTAGCAATTATTACGTTTTTTACTACCAATGCGGTTATGTTCTTT
This sequence comes from Bartonella sp. TT29SHDZB, assembly GCF_042193395.1. Lineage (NCBI taxonomy): Bacteria > Pseudomonadati > Pseudomonadota > Alphaproteobacteria > Hyphomicrobiales > Bartonellaceae > Bartonella > Bartonella sp. TT29SHDZB. The sequence goes on along the minus strand of NZ_JBHILQ010000072.1, from coordinate 2,108 downwards.
TGTGTTATCGCTATGTTCTTTTTTGTTTTGCTCTATCGCAATAGAGAACAAGAGCTCAAAACAGAACTGAAGGAAAAAGATATATTAATTGTAAAGTTAAATATGTCAATTGAAGAGTTGAAAAAGAAAGTACAAGAAAGAAGAGTTATAGGAACCTTTGGAGGTTATGATTCATGAAAAAGAACAAACTAATAAATACTTTTATCTTCTCACCTTAATAGGTGAGAAGATAAGTAAAACCTAATTCCCAATCTTATAAGATTATCATCGTTGATGACTTAATTTTCGAAAAAAGCTGGGCCAAAAGCGAACTTCAAGTGTTTTATGTGGGTCATATGATGAAGTATGTTCTAAGATAAAGATCGGAACGGATAGTTTATCATGATTTTCTGTTTCTATGGAGCGAATTTTTAATTCCCATCGAAAACTATACCCACCATTCACTGTAAATAGGTCAATTCCTCTTTCTAATACGTTGTTTTGGATGACAGGATTTGTTGTAACGGGAGTTATTAAATCGATACATTTGGGAGATGTTTTAAGAATGCTTCTTGGAGAGCTTTGAGAGTATGGATAAGGAGTTGGATAGAATGCTTGAACGAATTCGAAAGGGCTATTTTCATCTATTCGTATATAGTTCATTTTCATTGGTCGGTCTGTGGGGTTTTTGATGGAAAATTCTATGAGAATACCTTCTGGTGATAGATCTTCAGGTTTAAGATTAAAGATCTCAACTTTCATCTTTGGTCCTAAACCTTCTGCTATGTTTTCTGTCCACAAAGTTTCTAAGGAATTTCTTATCATTTGGGGAAGGTCTTTTTTCAATATACTTTGTCTTTTGAATGTTGCGAGTTCTGTTTCAATGTTATTCAATTTATTGTTCATGTTAATTGTAATGTCAGTTAATTCTACAAAATTTTCTTGCATATTTCTCATATCTCTTTCTCCTCCGCTTTGGGAAAACAGTAATTTTATAAAATACGTTTTGTATGGAGAGGAGCGGTGATTAACACGATTCTTTGTTTTGATCTAGGTACCAAAACGGGGTGGGCGATACGTGGTGCAAGTGGTGACATGTTCAGTGGTACCGTGAATTTTCAATCGCGCCGTTTTGAAGGCGGTGGAATGCGTTATTTGCGTTTTAAACAATGGCTATCAGAAATAAAGCAGACAGCAGGTCAAATTGACGCGGTGTATTTTGAAGAGGTGAGGCGTCATAAAGGTACAGATGCAGCGCATGTTTACGGTGGTTTGTTAGCAACGTTAACGGCGTGGTGTGAACAGCATCAGATACCGTATGAGGGGATACCAGTAAGTACGATTAAGAAAGCGACGACAGGCAAGGGGAATGCGTCGAAAGAAGAGATGATTAAGGCAATGTGTCTTAAAGGACACAAGCCATGTGATGATAATGAAGCAGATGCTTTAGCAATTTTATATTTAGTTAAAGAAAGGGAATTGGGGTATGTCCATTAAATTACCATGGACGAGGCTTTTTGCAGACAAGTGGGCAATAGTTGTTGATTATTTGCCTGCTGTAGAGGGCAATATCTATATGCGATTACGGTTACGTATGTTGCATACTGGTGAACCTCTTTTTTATAATATTAAAGTTTTATCTAATTACACGGGTTATTCAGTGAAGAAGTTTGAAGCGGCACTGAATGTTTTGCTTGAAGAAGGATATTTCATTCGTTTAGCAGATGGTCGCTTGTGGAATTTAGATGTTGAGGAAGAGCTTACTAACTCTCATGAGAGTTTAGAAAAGGTATCAAAAGCATCACGATCAAAGAGATTATCGGAGAGAGCAAAGAAAGCAGCGCAGGCAAGATGGGATAAACATACAACTTATACTTGTGATGCTTGTGATGATGCTCAAGTTACTGAAAATACTGATAAAAACGATGCTAAAGCAATGCTTAATGATGCTAAAACGATGCTTAATGATGCTAAGCATGCTAAGCATGATGCTAAAGCGATGCTTAATGATGCCTATATATATAACAATAACATTAACAATAACAATAACAATAACAATAACAAAAAAAATAAAAATATTATTTTATCAAAAAGAGAAATTGATTTTGAAAATTTAGAAACAAACGATT
>NZ_JBHILQ010000071.1:0-2315 GCF_042193395.1 Bartonella sp. TT29SHDZB | reverse complement strand
CAATCCATTGTGGGACAAACACCACGCATTCTCATCGCTCCAGGCTTTACACATCAACGCCCTTCCAGTGTGAATATTGAAGAGAATGGAACTGATGCAACTGCCAACCCCGTCGCAGCAGAACTCATTGGCATTGCTGAACGTTTGCGCGCCATTGTGGTGCTTGATGCACCCAACACAACAGATGAAGCAGCCCTTAGCGCAGCAAAGGATTTTGATTCAAAGCGCGCTATTATCGTTGATCCGTTTGTAAAGGTAAATCGTGATGGAAAAATTGTAGAACAGCCAGCAAGTGCAGCGGTTGCTGGTGTCATTGCTAAAACTGATTTTACACACGGTTTTTGGCATTCTCCTTCAAACAAAGTGATCAATGGCATTGTTGGTATTGCACGCCCCATTGATTTTTCCATTGGGGACAGATCCAGCCGTGCCAACCTTCTTAATGAACAAAACATCACAACAATTATCCGCGAAAATGGTTATCGCCTCTGGGGTAATCGCACCCTTTCAAGTGATACAAAATTTGCTTTCTTATCCGTAGTACGCACCGCAGATATGATCAATGATGCCATTTTGCGCGGACATCTATGGGCTGTCGACCGCAATATCAAAAAAACCTACATGAATGATGTCAGTGAAAGCGTCAATGCCTATTTGCGTGATTTGAAAGCACAAGGCGCCATTCTTGGTGGGCGCTGTACGCCTGATCTAGAGCTTAACACAGCAAGCGCCATTGAAGGCGGCAGAGTCTATTTCAATGTCGAATTCACACCAACAACACCAGCAGAACACATCACATTCCGTTCACGCATTGTGAATGATTATTTAGAGGAGATTTTTTAATGGCTATCCCCGTTTTACCAAGAGTTTTGAAATATTTTAACATTTTTGTCGACGGCATTCCCTATCAAGCAAAATGTGAAAGCGTAACATTACCGAATTTGAATTTGGTTGTTGAAAGCTATCGCGGCGGAGGCATGGATAGCTCTATTGAAGTTGACCTTGGTCTTGAAACCCTCACACTTAGCATGACCATTTCTGATTGCTCTCCAGAGTTGATGGCACTGTTGGGGCGCACTGATGTCGACATTTCATTGCGCAGTTCAATGCAAGCGCAAGGCACACCAGCAGAAGGTGTTGTCATTACCATGAGAGGACTATGCAAAGGCTTTGAAATGGCAGAATGGCAACCGGGCAGCAAAGCAACTTCTACGGCTACATTCACATTGCAATATTTCAAATATGTCCAGAAGGACGTTGAAATCGTTGAGATAGATGTCCTCAACTTGGTGAGAAAATTCAATGGCGTCAATCAACTCGCAGACCATAGAGAAAATATAGGATTATAAAATGACAGTCCAAACAAGCATTACACATAAATTACTTGTACCGATTACCTTTGAAGGAAAAGAGCATACCACAATTACCTTACAGCGCCCCAAAACAAAAGATGTGCAAGCAATCGATAAAAAAGAAGGCATAGAGCAAACAATTGCTATGATCGCACGCCTTTCTGGATGGGCACATGAAGCGGTTGGAGAACTCGATATTAATGACTTGTCGAGCATTGGAGAGATTTTGGAGTCTTTTATCAAGCGGCGGGACACCTCGACTGGGAAACCGCTGCTAAACTCATAGCCGATATCGCCATTGTTTTTCATTGGTCCCTTTCAGACATGATGGAAATGGAACCGCAAGAACTCATATTCTGGCGAAAACAAGCAGCAGAAAGGTATAAGACAAAATGAGTGAAAAAGTTGCTGATGCAAAGGTAAAATTGTCTCTTGAAGACAAACTCACCGCACCTCTCAAACATCTTCAAAAAAAATTCGATACATTGTCAAAAACACTCTCACATAGTTTGGGTATTCCGCGCTTTTCTGCTGCTGTCAAAAACATGACAAAAAGCCTTCATGGCGTTCAAAGTGCTCTTGGAGTGGCGGCAAGTCGTGCTTCTGTTTTTACCGGTGTCTTAGGACTTGCTGGTGGGGGTCTTGTGGCAAGTGTAGCCGCCCTCACCATGAAAACCATGCATCTGGGCGATAGTCTTTATCACGCATCACACCATTTAAATATGAGTGTTGCATCACTTCAATTATGGGGTGATGCAGCCGATAATTCAGGCACTTCTGCCGAACTTTTTCAACAATCCTTAGCGGTTTTAAATAGGCGTTCAGCACAAGCATATGCCGGACAAAAAAGAGGCATGATGGGCTTTGAAGCACTTGGCATTTCTGTCAAAAACACTTCTGGAAAACTCAAATCCACTTCTGTCTTGTTAGAAGAAATTACCGACAAGATGAGTAAGATGAAAA
>NZ_JBHILQ010000070.1:0-2357 GCF_042193395.1 Bartonella sp. TT29SHDZB | reverse complement strand
AAAAAAATTGACATCTTTCTCATTCGGAAAGATAGCTTGGTTAAGCTTCATGTCGCTTTTTCATTGGAACAAAAGAAGATTTTTTCTCAACTTTTAATTTCTCTCTTGACAAACATTCGTTTATAAACGAATATAACATCATGTTTGAAATACGTCACTACCTTACTTCTGATGGCAAAGACTTGATAGCTGATTGGCTGCGAAAGCTCCGTGACATGCAGGCTAAAACTGCAATTATTCGCCGCCTTAATCGTTTAGAGCAGGGGAACTTTGGCGATTTCAAGCCGCTTCGTGAGGGTGTCCATGAATTGCGTATTAATGTTGGTCCTGGCTACCGAGTTTATTATGTCCAATCTGGAAAGACCGTATTGTTGCTATTATGCGGTGGCAGCAAAAAAACACAAGAGACTGATATCACTCGTGCATGTGCTTGCTGGCGTGATTGGCAAAACCGTGAAGATTAAAGGAGTGCAAAAATGAAAGACCGTAACCATGATGATGCAATGGCAGAAATATTCCGTGATGATCCTGAGTTGGCAGCGGCTACCCTTGATGCAATCCTAGCAGATGGTGATCAGGGTGAACTGCTTGTAACTCTACGCCAAATGGCCAAAGCTTATGGTGGTGTTCAAGCTGTAGCTAAAGCAGCCAACTTGAACCCAACACAACTTTACCGTACACTTTCAGAGAAAGGTAATCCAGAGTTCCGCAGCTTGAATGCTTTACTGCGTACCATGGGGTTTCGTTTGGCTGTACAGCCTCTTGAACGACCAGTTCCACACGTGTAACTTTAGTGTTCACTCCCCACCTTTAAAGATGGGGAAGGGAGGTATTTAAGCAACCTTTTTAATGGGAGGCTCCAAATTTTGTTCATAAGTTCGCAACAAAGAATCCATACGATGTGGAAGTTCTGAAGCTCCAAAATCTGTCAAAATTGCCAAGATTTTTGTAATATTGGGCACGTCATCTTGAAGCTTTAAAACCAGAGCATCTACGACCGATTCCATAACCTCAACTATAGCATTGCAGTCCTCATCTCCAATGCCTCGATGATTAGAAAGCTTAAACAACGACAGCCACAAATCGCATAAGAAGTCGACACTGCTATTCATTGCACACCCCCATGGATTTGTTCTCTCAAACATGCCAATCCTCTAGATGTGATTTTTGTTGAAGGCAGCACCTTTTCTGTCCCATCCGGTCTTTGAATGGTAATAGCGGGACAATCCATAAATCCTTTCTTGATTTTATCCTGATAAGGTAACAGAGGCGCCCCTGGAGCCCGTCGATAGACCCAATCATGTTTACGCAAGTAATCCGTTAAATCCTTTGGTCGTACCTCCAACATCTTTGCTGCTTCAATAAGACCAAACAGACCATCAGAGCGTTTTAAACCATCTAAAGCTTCTGCTTTTGGAGCCAATTCGGCAATAACATGATCTTTCTGCTCAATTTGACTTTGTAAGTGATTCAAAACACCAAGTAATGCTTCGGGTTTGGAGTAGTCAACTTGTGGTGTTGCTACTTGTTTCAAAAGCCGTTCACATTTGATAAAGTATTGACGCGCTTCATGCCCTTTATCATTACGCTCTATCATCGAAAGATGTTTAGCCATGTCTAAGGTGAGAGCATAATCTTTAGAAGGACGTCCACCTGAACTTTCGCTCAAAAAAGAGCAAAAGTCATGCTCTTCTTTAAATTTACAATCTTGAATACGTCTGATAATCCAATCTTTAAAACTGGTTTTTACTTCTAAAAATGCGTGTAATTCTCGAGCGTTAACAGTTTGAACTGTTTCCTGTCCAATTATTTGTTCTGATATTTTTATAAGAGTGTTCATGATGAACTCCTAGATGTTAAAGTTTTTGATTGACACTCAATAGAGAGTGCCGGGTGCTCAAAAACACGGCATCTAGTCCGTCGTTATGCCTTTCCCAAAAGGGTATTGTATAGCATAACCACACCCGACAAGACCTTTATATGCCACGGCATATAATGAGTCAAAATCTTTAATGTTCAGAAGATTGATTATTTCGGCAACCAATCCGCTAGATGTTTTAAGGTGTTTTTGAGGCACCTGATTCGATTATTCATATTGTTGCCACATTGTCAAGTTTCTTCTGATAATTTTTTGATATTTTTGCTAATTGATGCCTTCTTCATCCATATGGATAACGCCTTCACCTTCGTCGCATGCGTTTGGTGGAGCGTTTGGATCAAGGGTATCGTCCTTGTCTGGTGTGATGTTTGCAACGTTTCCAGCTGTGTCTTCTTGGGCTTCATCAAAAAGTTCGCACTCTATTTTTGTGGTGTAACCACCCGTTTTATCAAGTTTGTGCTTAACACTTTTGATGCGC
>NZ_JBHILQ010000007.1:0-101369 GCF_042193395.1 Bartonella sp. TT29SHDZB | reverse complement strand
CAAGAGTTTGTTGATAACTACAAAAGCGCACTTGCCGAGTTACAAGGGCTTATACTTCCTAAATCAAAAACTGGTAAGCTAGTCGAAGGTTCATTCGCATGGCTCCTTAAACAGTATTTTAATAGCTCCAATTGGCATAACCTCGCTAAAGCCACAAAGAAACAAAGAGAATACACTCTTATGAAAGTGTGCGATACTATAGGTCACATTTCATACCAAGCAATCGAAAAGAAACATATCATAGCCGGTGTTGAACGGCGCAAAGAAACACCAGCAATGGCTAGAGACTTTCTACAATCCCTAAATGGGCTTTTTAAATGGGCAATTGAACAAGGACTTTTGGAAAATAATCCAACTTTAGGCGTCAAAAAACCTCCTCTTAAAAATAAAGAGGGCTTTCCCGTTTGGACAGAAGAAGATGTTGAAAAATATTACCAACGCTGGTCACATGGTACCCATGAACGCGTTTGGATTGATGTTCTTTTATATACGGGTCTGCGTCGTGGTGATGCGGTCCGCATTGGCTGGAAAGACGTCAAAGATAATATCATTCACATCAAAACAGAAAAGAGCCAATTTAAAACAGATGTCTTTCTCCCAATTTTGCCAGAATTAGCCAAAACGCTTGAAGTTGGTCCTATTGGAGAAGAAACATTCATTTGTGGTAAACGCGGGAAAAAAATACCCAAAAAAAGCTTCGGAATTACATTTTATAATGCTTGTACCCAAGCAGGTATCAAAAAATCAGCGCATGGCTTAAGAAAATTAGCAGCAACACGCGCAGCAAATTCTGGAGCAACAGTATCACAATTGAAAGCACTCTTTGGCTGGACAAATGACAGTATGGCATCTCTTTATACCAAGAGCGCAGATCGCAAAAAACTCTCCCTTGAATCGATACAAAAGCTCCAAAAAAGTTAGGGATAGAGATAAAAAAACATAATAGAATCAATAAGCACCTAATCCCTTACTACAAATATAACTTTTTGATTTAATTATTATTTGTTACCGTTGCTAGAAATAACAATGAAATCAAGGGGGATAATTTGTTAATAGGCTTGGCGTTATGTCAAAATATCAGTGGTGATATTGCTTTTTGGTTGTTTTAGAAATGAAATAATGAACTCAAATATTGATGAATAAAACAGGAGGTTTAAATTGAAAATATTAATTCCAGATGACTATCAAAAAGCTACCCTAACATTACAGTCTATTACAAAATTAATGAAATCGCATGAAGTGCTGGTTATAAATAATTTAGCTCAAGAATGTGATTTAGAAGATAGGCTCAAAGAGATAGATATTCTGATCTTAATCAGAGAGCGGACTATAGTTGATAGAAATCTTCTCCTGAAACTGCCAAATTTAAAATTAATCTGCCAAACAGGCCCTATAGGTTCACATATTGATATAGAAGCTTGTAGAGACTTAGGAATTGAAATATTAGACGGTGGTGGAGATCCAACTTCTGCTGCTGAATTTGCATGGCTCTTAATTATGTCTGCGCGTAGAAAACTCTGTAAATCTGTATCTGATATGAAAAAAGGACGATGGCAAACAACATTTGGCAACCAAATGAAAGGGGCTACTCTTGGAATATTCGGGTTTGGGCGTATTGGTAAAATGGTTGCTCAATATGCTCAAGCTTTTGGCATGTCCATTTTGGTTTATGGGAGTGAGCGTTCAACGCAAGAAGCAAAAAATTTAGGTTATCATTTTACGCATTCAAAAGATGAATTTTTTACACGTCCTGACGTTATATCCGTCCATTTACGTTTAAGCGATAAAACCAGAGAAATCATAAAATTAGATGATCTATTGAACATGAAACCACATGCTATTTTTGTTAACACAGCGCGTTCAGCTTTGGTTGAAAAAGGGGCGATAGAAAAAATACTCAGTTTGGAAAATTCAACTTACTTTGCACTGGATGTTTATGACAGCGAGCCAGTATATGAGAGCAAATTATTGCAATCAGATAGAGTTCTTTGCACACCGCATCTGGGCTATGTGACTGAAGAAAGCTTTGAGAATTATTTTGAAAAAGCTTGCCAAAATATAGCTTCTTTTATAAAGAGCGCTTGATGCTGGCTGAGCCAATGTTTGTAAAATTTATCTTATATCGCTAGCGTATCAAATTTGCACGACACATAATAGCTTATTTCCTTAAATGAAGCATATTCCTTAGCTTTCACATTAAGACCAATCGTATTGACAGATTTTTATGTAATCAGCATAAAATACCTCATTTATTGTTGCAATCATTATTAAAAAAAGGCTACTTTATTGGAATACACTTTAATTGGAGGGGGGCTGAGTGAGCAATAATAAATTTATAGAAAAGAATTATTATAGATGGATTATATTGCTTGTTGCCACTATCGCTCAAGCATCAGCTTGCTTCTTTGTTCAAGGGATTGGTCCTTTAGCTGAATTTTTTAAGAAGGATTTCTCGCTTAGTGACTCTCAAATAGGTTTGCTGTCTTCAGCAGCGCAGTTCCTACCTATTATTGGGTTACTCATAGCTGGTGAATTACTAGACAAGTTTAACGAGCGCTATATTGTTGGAGTTGGAGCGGTCGGCGTTTCTGTCGCTCTTTTGTTGGGAGCAATCACAGATAACTATATTTCCCTTTTGGTTTGTTTGCTCATTGTAGGGGGATTTTATAGTTCTGCTCAACCTGGTGGCGCTAAATCTGTTTCTGCATGGTTTCCACAATCGCAACGCGGATTTGCAATGGGAATAAGGCAAGCGGGGCTACCATTAGGTGGGGCATTAGCTGGGATGGTTCTTCCTGCGAGTGCGCTTGTCTATGGCATAAAAGATGCGTTTTTGGTCGGTGCCATCGTTTCTTTTTTAGGGGGATGTATCTTTATTATTTTTTATCACGCACCAGCAAAAGTTGTCGCTATCGTTCCAAAAAGCAAGGCAAGAATTTCGTTCTATGCAAATGTAGGGTCTCGTCTTGCGATGTTGGCTGCGCCGCATATGAAGAATATTATTTTTCAGGCGTTTCACTTGTGATCGCTCAATATGGTTTAACCATTTTTATAACGATTTATTTTTATAGAATCGATCACCTGTCTTTAGATAAAAGTGCTTATTTGTTTTTTATTTCACAGGCTTCTGATGCCTTAGGAAGAATTATTTTAGCAACGTGAAGTGATCATTGTAGAAAAGGACGATTTTTTCCTGACTTGTTTTGCATGATTGCAGTCGTTTTTGGATTTTTAATATTAATTTGGGGCATGAGTGGATCCATAATTTATTTAACTATTTTATCTGCAATGTATTATCTAAAAATGCAACGAAATAGCCATTAATGTGAACATATGAATTAAAAAACAAACATCGCGTACAAACAAATTCAAACATAATTGGACACACAACTTATAAAATTTTTTAGATGAACAAATAATAATACACCCTATGTCTTTAAACAAAGAAGAGACAGAGATGAAGACTCCAAAGACTTCATCATCACCATCCTTCACTATTTTATTAATATATTCATTTTATACAAGAATCTTTCCATCGGAAGAAACAGCATTTGCAATAGCTTCTTCGTTTGCCTCATCGGGTAATAACATCTCATTATGAGCACATCCCGATGGGATCATAGGAAAACAGTTTTCTAAATGATAAACACGACAATCAAAAAGAACAGGCTTATCACAGTCAATCATTTGCTGAATTTTATCATCAAGTTCATCGGGTTTTGAACAATGAATTCCTACGGCTCCATAAGCTTGAGCCAATTTCACAAAGTCAGGCATAGATTCCGTATAAGAATGAGAAAGACGATTACCATGCAGCAATTGCTGCCACTGGCGAACCATCCCCATATACTGATTATTTAAAATAAAAATTTTCACCGGTGTGTCATGCTGGATTGCTGTTGCAAGCTCTTGAATATTCATCTGAATAGAGGCATCACCAGAAATACACAAAACAAGCGCATCAGGATGTGCTATTTGAACACCGATAGCAGCAGGAAGACCATACCCCATCGTTCCAAGACCACCAGAAGTCATCCAATGTTTTGGCTCATCAAAGTGATAATACTGCGCTGCCCACATCTGATGCTGTCCAACATCCGTTGTAATATAAGGACAGGCATCTTTGGTAAGAGCATATAGCCGTTCAAGAGCATATTGTGGCATGATAACATCTTTTTTTTCCATATATGCCAATGAATTACGAGCTTTCCAGCGATTAATTTGCATCCACCATGTTTTACGACTTTCTTTATCGAACTTTGATTGATGTATATGCAAATGTTGCATTATATCTGCCAAAACATGCGCCACATCGCCAATAAGTGGAACTTCTGCTTTTACAATTTTATTGATGGAAGAAGGATCAATATCAATATGAATAATACGCGCATGAGGTGCAAATGCATCAAGGCGCCCCGTGATACGATCATCAAATCGTGCTCCAACAGCTAACATAACATCACAATCATGCATGGCCATATTAGCCTCATAGGTTCCATGCATTCCAAGCATTCCAAGCCAATTTTTACCGGAAGCAGGATAAGAACCAAGTCCCATGAGTGTTGATGTAATCGGAAAATCTCCCAATTGAACCAAATTACGTAAAAGCTGTATAGCTTCCATCCCCGATGAAATAACACCACCACCAGAATAAATAATAGGACGTTTTGCTTCAACTAAAAGAGAAACAGCAGATTCAATAGCCTTAGTATTCTCTTTCAACGATAGAGAAGAATGCAAAGGATCCTGAACTTGAGGGGCTCTATAAAGTCCTGAAGCAAATTGAACATCCTTAGGAATATCAATCAAAACCGGCCCAGGACGACCTGATTGAGCAAGAAAAAAAGCTTCATGAATAATTTCTGCAAGATCATTGACGTTTTTAACCAGCCAGTTACGCTTCGTACAGGGCTTTGTAATACCAACCGTATCAGCTTCTTGAAAGCCATTTGTTCCAATGATCGTTGTCGCTACCTGACCAGAAAAACAAACAAGAGGTATAGAATCCATAAGAGCATCTTGCAAAGGTGTCACAGCATTCGTTGCCCCTGGACCAGAAGTCACAAGCATAACCCCTACCTTTCCAGTACTGCGTGCATAGCCTTCAGCCGCATGCCCTGCAGCTTGTTCATGGCGCACCAAAATATGCTGGAGTGTATCTTGGTGATAAAGAACATCAAAAATAGGCAAAACAGCCCCACCAGGATAACCAAAAATATGTTCAACGCCTTGATCTATAAGAGCCTGAATCACTATTTCAGCACCCGACATTATTTTTCCATCTGCACTCTCTTGCTTTCTTGGATCATTTCTCATTTTTCCCACTCACCTACTTTATAGGACAATAAAAAAGCCCCTAACGGAGCCCATAAAAAAAGCCCCCAAAGGAGCCCATTACACAACACATACTGTATGATTACCCCCCATTATTCCAACGTATAAAATATATAAAAAATTCCTTGTAGACAGATTTTTAATTCCATTGATACCATTCGTCAATAAAAAATTATATTTTCTAAAAAATTTCTTTTTTACGAATTATCTTTTATCTTTCGAAAGTTTCTTTGCAAGGCTCCAGCTCTTTTATCAAAAAGTAAGCATCCATTCTTCATCAAATTGATTACGAAACCATGTCATTTGTCTTTTTGCATATCTCCTCGTTTGTGTTTTCACCGCTTCAAGAGCATTCTCAAAGCTTCTATATCCATCCAAATAAGCTATAAATTCAGGTATACCAATAGCCTTCATTGCTGGTAATGAAGGAGAAAGCTTAAGATTCTTCATGATCATCACTTCTTCTAAAGCTCCTCTTTCAATCATAGAATCCAAGCGTTTATGAATACGTTCATAAAGCAGAGGACGTGGTGGCATGAGAAGAATTTTTTCGGTAAAATTCGGTGCAATGAGAGGTGTTGTTTTTTGTTTCTGCCACCAACTGAGCGTCTTACCAGTTGCATCGTAAACTTCCAAAGCACGGACAATACGCTGTCTATCGTGCGAAGAAATTTTTTCAGCAACAACAGCATCAATCTGCAACAACTGGCGATAAAGACTTTCAGGTCCCTCTTTATCAAGCAGCAAACGCCACTTCTGCCGCACAACATCTGGAACATGAGGGATTTCCGAAATCCCCTCTAAAAGAGCACGAAAATAAAGTCCTGTTCCACCAACAAAAATAACTGATCTTAAAGAAAAAGTAGCCAATAGCTTCTCGACATCACATAACCATTGCCCTACTGAATAATTCAAAGTAGGGCTCACATGACCATAAAGATAATGTGGAACAATCGCGGTATCAGCCTCCCTCGGCCGTGCCGTTAAAATATTTAAAACATCATAAACCTGCATTGAATCAGTATTAATAATGAGAGCATTCTTTTCTTTTGCCATTTGCAAGGCAAGTTCTGACTTCCCACTTGCCGTTGGCCCTGCTATCAATGTAATTGTTCTTTGTGCCATGAATAGCAATTTCTCCCAATCAATAACTTATTGCAACATACAGACACCCCCAAAGCCACTGTATTTTCTCTCCATTATCATAGAGTAAATACTTCAAACAAAAATACGAACACAAGTTCTCTTTAATACAAAGAAAATCCTATGAAACTTATAAAAAAGAACAAATGGACTTAATAACTACACCAAAAGAATTTCCAAGCATTTTTGCTATCATAGTTCAATAATAAACTACAGCCATAATCATTCTGTCCATTAGGCCATAAAAAACAAACTCTTTGTCATCCTTCATAAATATAATACTGAGCTTAACCTATATAATCGCTTTATTTTGTCCTATAAAAACAGCCTGCTACGCTGGTTTATAATAAGCGCCTCAAAAACTGTCTTCTTGACGCTCTCTTTTTTATAATTATTTTTTTATCTATCACTAAGAAAGGTACAAATATATATATAATTGATTGAATATAATATAATTTTTCTCCAAGATAACTTTTTCAAATTGAAGTGAAAAAACGTTAACTATAGCACACAAAGTATAATCACAAAGCGCTGAAAGTCCCATTGAATAAAACACTATTTATAACAGCATTTTGCAATTTGAATGAGCATCCCCAATATCATATGATTTCCTCATTTTTTCTCTTCTCATAAAACATCATAGCAATACCATTTACTTGCGCATCACAAGCAAAGATAAAAATAGACTTAAGAAAGGCGTAGCAATATCTCTTATGCAGCATTTTCAAAGTCTAGGTTGTTATAATATTGAGAACTGGAAAATACTATGAAGGCACCAATTTGTACTTTTATTTAACGCAAAAATAGAGCTGCCCAATGGATTTTATATTGCACACCCCATACTCTCTATCGTGAAATGAATTTGAGAAATATTGGACATCACATGCCTAGCTTGCAAAATATCCCATATACTAAAGCTGATAAAAACAAAAAATGAATTTTTCAAATATCAATCCATTAGGATCGTTACGAACCGTAACTCTCCATCTGGACGCGCTACAATAAATAGAGCATTTTTGCGTCCAGCTTCACGTAATTTATGAATACGTTTTTTAGCCTCATCAATTGTTGTGACAGAACTCTGATTGATATCAACAATCACTTCACCAACGCGAATACGCTTTTTATCCGCTGCGCTATTTTGTGCAACAGATGTCACCACTAGTCCTCGAAGTTTATCTGAAATTGAATAACGATGACGCAAATCCTCTGTCAATTCAGATAATGTCATTCCCATAAATTGCATTGTCACGTTTTTCGACAGATCTTGATTTTTTTTATCATCAACTTCTTCTTCTGTATCTTCATTTGGATCTGTTTCAATCAAACGTCCAAGCTTAACTTGTACTGTTTCTTCTTGCCCATTCCGTAAAACAGTAACATCCACCACCTTTCCTTCTGAACTTTCTGCAACTAAACGCGGCAAATCACGTGCATGCTTAATTTTGGAATTACCAAAAGAAAGAATGACATCTCCAGTTTGTAACTGGCTATTATCTACATTATTTTCTTCCGTCTGTTCTATTTTACCAGCCACCAATGCCCCTACAGCATTGTCCAATTTTAAACTTTTTGCAATATCCTCTGTTACGGGCTGAATACGAATAGCCAACCAACCGCGTCTTATTTCTCCAAAATCACGCAATTGATTAATAACAGAAAGAGCCATATCCGATGGAATAGCAAATCCAATACCGATAGATCCTCCCGAAGGTGAAACAATTGCTGTATTAATGCCAATGACTTCACCATTTCTATCAAACAACGGCCCACCAGAATTGCCCCGATTAATTGCTGCATCTGTTTGAATAAAATTATCATAGGGACCAGCATTAAGATCACGGTTACGGGCAGAAATAATACCAACCGTCACACTTCCACCAAAACCATAAGGATTACCAATAGCCATAACCCAATCACCAATACGTGCTTTTTCTGAGTCACCAAAACGCACAGCTTTTAATTTTTTACTTCCTGCATCGACTTGAAGCAACGCCAAATCAGTTTTGCTATCCTTTCCAAGAAGCTTTGCCTTTAGTTTTGTACCATCCGTAAAATTAACTTCAATATCATCAGCATCAACAATAACATGATAATTTGTAACAATAATCCCCTTTTGCGCATCAATCACAAAACCAGACCCTAAAGAACGCACCTTTTGAAATTGACTATCTTTTTGAGCATCCTTGGGTGTAAAAAAATCACTAAAATATTCCTCCAGCAATGAATCTTTTGGGATAACGGGTACCGAGGTATTTTCATCCTGTTCTGTTCCTTCAACAGTCTGTGCCGTGGAAATATTCACAACTGTTTCCAAAAGCTCAGAAGCTAAATCAGGAATAGAAAGCAATGCCTTGCTTGTCTCTGCTCCCCAAGACAAACCTGCCCCTGATAGAAACAAAGTCACACAAAAAACAACTCTTGTGATACAAGACTTCAAAAACGTATTTTTACTCACGACACTTCTATCCATGACATGCCTTTAATCAAAGATGCAAAGAGCCCCACTAAATTTATCTACATAAAACCAGCACGGCTCGATACTCTCTACCACTTTTACCATAAAAGAAAATGGTCACAGATCATTCTTTTCATGTAAAATCTCGTATCTGCAATCCATTATTTTATCTATTCTCTCCCGATTTTGGATCAGTTTTACTAATGCCAGTATTCATTGTCGGTAAGAATGCTTTATTTGCCTGCGGCGGATTACGAAAATAGAAAAAGAAATCCTCATTTGGAGAAATCACCATCGGTGTTTTCTCTAAATTCTTGTATTGTTCCATCGCCAACCAAAAATCATAAAAGGACGGATTAGCCTCCCTCGCATTCAATAAAAGACGAATACTTTCAGCTTGACCTTCACCACGGGTAATTTCAGCATCACGCTTTGCCGCTGCTACAATTTCCTCATATTCACGATTAGCTTCTGCTACAATACGATCTCGCTCTTGTTGACCACGAGCACGGATATTTTCCGCAGCAGCTTCACGTTCAGCTGCCATTTGCCGATAAACATCTTCTGAAACAGCATCAGTCAAGTCGGTTTTACGAATACGCACATCAACAATGGTAATACCCAACGAACCTGCATCTACAGAAAATTGCTTCTGTACTTCAGCCATCATCGCGCCTCGTTCATCCGATAAGGCTGCTTTAAATTCTCGCTTACCATAAACAGCACGCAAAGCGTCAATAAACCGTGGTGCAAGGTTTTCACGTGCCGCAATTTGTGGACGCCCAGAAGCAATGCGCTGTAAGAACAACTTAGGATCTGTAATACGGTAAATAAAGAACGCATCCACTTCATAATACGCACCACCACGAACCTGTACAGATTGTGTAGGAACATCGTAACGCAATAACCGATTATCAACAATGATCATCTTATCGATAAAGGGCGCCTTGAAATAGATTCCAGGATTAGATTCCACCTGAACAATTTGTCCAAAACGCTTAATTGCTACTTGTTGACGAGGATAGACGATAAATACGGACATCCACAAAATCATCAAAACAAACACTATAGCACTAAAAACAAACAAAAAGCGAGATTGCTGCATAATTAATCTCCTCCAGAAATACGAGAATCTAAGAGTAACGCAGGACGCGCTGATGTTGCCTTTACTTTTTCCGACGACTTGCTACGCAACAATTCGTTCAAAGGTAAATAAGGCACGGCTGGAGAATTTGCCTGATCAAGAACCAGCTTATTGGGTGAAGAAAGAATCCGCCCCATCGTCTCCATATAGAGACGGTAGCGCGCAGCTTCTGGTGAAATCGCAGCCTCACGAGCTATGGCCTGAAACCGTTCAGCACGCCCTGTTGCCTCTTCAACCATTTGTGCCTTTTCACCTTTTGCGATTTCCCGTGTGCGTGAAGCTTCACCATTTGCTAAACCAATTTTCGTAAAACGTACACGATTCCCCTCTTCAATCATTCTTCCACGTTCCTGCTCCGCCTGCTGAACAGAATTAAACGCAGCAGCAACCTTTGTCGGAGGAGCAGCTTCACTGATAGACACACGGCTTATTTCAACACCAAGTTGATATTTATCTACAGTCAACTGGATAATCTTTCTAACGTCATTAGCAACTTCTTCTTTCTTGTCACGTAAAACATCATCAACCGGCCGCGAACCAATGACCTCACGCATTGCACTCTCAGCAACTTGGCGAACTGTTCCTTCTTGATCATTCACATTGAATAAAAATTGACTAGGATATGAAATCCGATAGTAAACGGAAAAATTAACATTCACGATATTCTGATCACTCGAAAGCATTAAACCATCACTTTGTTGCACCTGACCAGGCTTCCCACCAATCGCGATTGTTTTTTCCGTTAAAGGTACTTTCATATAGGTCTCAATTGGCCAAAAATGAAAATGCAATCCATCACCAATGATGCCTTCTTTAGGGATGCCAAAACGCAATTCCACTGCTTGCTCATTTTGTTGGACAATATAAAGTGACTGATAGAGCAAAAAACACACAGCAAACAGAAGGAACAAAACAAAAGTTCCTCCTCTACTAAATTGTTTAAACTGATCCTGTCCTTTGCGCAAAATATCATTAAGATTGGGACCATTTTCGCCACCATTACCGCCACCAGAACCAAAAAGATTCTTAGCGGGTGTTTTTTTATCACCACTGTTTTTGGTTTTATCGCCACTCCATGGGCCACCACCATTTTGATTTGTCCAGGGCATTATCACCTCTTTAACTGATTACCACTACTCGAATACCAACCATTTGCTTGATCTTATAGGGTGCCTCTTACCTCATTACAATACAACTGATAACCCCTTCCGCTTTATATTACAAAAAATTATTTCCGCTCATAAACAACAAAACGTGTCGGATGACTATCTTTATCCCCTTTTGGAATATCTTGTGTTTGCACAATAGTCCACTTTTCTTTATCAAAAACAGGAAAAAAACTATCACCTTCTATAGAAGCTAAAACTTCTGTAAGGAATATTTTATCAGCCATATGCAACCCTTGTTGAAAAATTTCACCACCACCAATAATAAAAATTTCCTCTATATTATTTTGAGAAGCAACATTTGTTGCAAAAAAACAAGCTTGCGATAAAGAGTGAGCAACAACAGCCCCTTCAGCACAAAAGGTACAATCACGCGTAATGACGATATTTGTACGCCCTGGTAAAGGCCTTCCGATAGAATCCCAAGTTTTTCGCCCCATAATAATGGGCTTACCCAATGTCAAAGCTTTAAAGCGTTGCAAATCCGTTGATAAATGCCACGGCATTGCACCTTCACGACCGATAACACCATTTTCTGCAACAGCAGCAATAAAACAAATGGAAATCGTCATATTGCTACCGGCGCTTTAATATGGGGATGTGCTTTATAATTAAGCAATTCAAAATCCTCAAATTTAAAAGAAAAAAGATCTGTTACCGCTGGATTTATGCGCATAGATGGCAAAGTATTTGGTATACGAGACAATTGATATTGTGCCTGTTCAAAATGATTAGAATAAAGATGAACATCCCCCAAAGTATGAATAAAATCCCCTACTTTAAGACCGCTTACTTGCGCAATCATCATTGTTAACAATGCGTAAGACGCAATATTGAACGGAACACCTAAGAAAATATCCGCCGAACGCTGATAAAGTTGACAGGATAATTTCCCCTCAGCAATGTAAAATTGAAAAAGACAATGACACGGAGGCAACGCCATTTCCTCTATTAATGCAGGATTCCAAGCTGATACAATCAAGCGACGAGAATCTGGCGTTTCCTTAATCATCGTTAAAAGATTGTTAATTTGATCAATATGGCGTCCATCAGGAGCAGGCCAAGAACGCCACTGATAACCATAAACAGGACCAAGATTTCCCTTTTCATCAGCCCACTCGTCCCAAATTGACACACCATGCTCTTTCAACCAAGCAATATTTGTATCGCCTTTAAGAAACCACAAAAGTTCATAAATAATTGAACGTAAGTGTAGCTTCTTTGTTGTCAACAACGGAAATCCTGCTTGTAAATCAAAGCGCATCTGATACCCAAAGATAGATCGCGTGCCAACACCCGTTCGATCTGTCCGATCAATACCCTGATTTAAAACATGAGATAAAAGAGCAAGATATGATTTCATGAGGGTATTATGTCCGATTCTTCTTATTATAGAAAATAAAAACTGTAAAATCCGTACAAACATAATTCAAATCTTTTTCCAAAAACATCTTACACAAGAAATTATCATGATCTAACTAAATTTTTGATGCAAAAGATAAAATACTATAGACAGCTTCTAAGAAAATAACATAAATGAACAAAGATGGATGAACATCAAATAAAGGGATCGACTATGGAAAAACAAGAAGCTTTAAAACCACATGATACAAGAAAACGTATCTGGGCTATCGTGTCCAGTGCATCAGGTAATCTAGTAGAATGGTATGACTTTTATGTTTATTCCTTTACATCTATTTATTTTGCATCACAATTCTTTCCCTCAGATGGCAATGACGTTACGCAACTTTTAAAAGCGGCGGGTGTTTTTGCTATTGGTTTTCTTATGCGCCCAATCGGCGGATGGCTTTTTGGCTTCATTGCCGATCGTTACGGACGCAAACGCTCAATGCTTATCTCTGTTTTTATGATGTGTGGTGGTTCGTTCTTAATCGCCCTACTTCCTACCTATGAAACCATTGGAATGGCAGCAGGAATTCTTTTACTTTTACTCAGAATGCTTCAGGGGCTTTCTGTCGGTGGTGAATATGGTACAACAGCAACTTATATGAGCGAAATCGCCCTCAAAAATCGCCGCGGATTTTTTAGCTCTTTCCAATATACCACACTGATTGGAGGTCAACTTCTAGCCAGTCTCGTTATATTCATTTTAGCGCTTTATCTCACCGAAGATCAGCTAAAAGCGTGGGGCTGGCGTATTCCATTTGCCATTGGTGGATGCGGCGCAATTGTTGCGATTTATCTACGCCGCACACTCCATGAGACAACAACCAAAGAAAGTCGTTCTAGTGCACAAGCTGGTAGTATTCGGGGACTTCTGAGCAACCACCGAAAAGCTTTCTTTCTGGTTATTGGCTTTACAGCTGGAGGATCGCTCACATTCTACACCTATACGACTTACATGCAGAAATATCTGATCACAACCACTGGCTTTGATAAACATACAGCCACAACAATCATGACAGCTGCACTCTTTGTTTTCATGTTACTCCAACCCCTCTTTGGTTCTCTCGCAGATAAAATTGGAACAAGAACTTCTCTCCTTATTTGGAGTGTCTTATCTATTATCTTTACTATTCCTGGACTTAATATGATTGGTAATACTGATAGTACATGGATTGCTTTATCAGTCATTACTGGAATGCTCTGCATTATGAGCTTTTATACATCTATCTCTGGCATTGTAAAATCAGAAATGTTTCCCGCTTCAGTACGAGCAATAGGAGTTGGGCTCTCTTATGCTATTGCCAACGCACTGTTTGGCGGTTCTGCTGAATATGTCGCGCTTGGATTAAAAGATCTTGGATATGAATCTGTCTTCTATTTTTATATAACCGGCATGATGATTATTGCATTCATTTCTGTTCTCTTAATGCCAGATGCTCGCAAAAAAGGGTATTTACAAGGAGACGATATTCATTAACCTTTAATGTTAACAAACAAGGATTTTAACAAAAAAGCCCAGTATTCTGGGCTTTTTTATATTCTTTCCGATAGAAGTTTAAAGCTCACAATTTTTTATCCCTTCAAACACTCTAAAGAAGCAATGTTCCCTCCTGCACACGCCGCTTATAAAAATAAATGGCTTCATATTATGATGTAATAAATACTTCTTTTTCTGAATTTAGTTCACTAAAGATAAAAAACGTTTGATTTATTTTAATATTCCCATTTCCACTCAAAGTCGAAGAAAAGTGATTATCTTTCAAGAGATTTTATCAATAATAAAGACTACACTCATGATTTTGTTTAATACGTTCTTAATGGTACCCCTCATGCAACACAAATCCTTTCATGAAAAATAGAAAATACAATTATATTATGAATTCGCACACTTTTTTGAGAAACATTTCTCAATGTACCCAACTCCATTTCACAACGGTACCCGTGAATGACATAACGTAAAAGCCCCGTAAAATATAAACATAGGCATTACTCTCTTTACACTTAATAAAAGTGCAAGCCGCTATTATTATACTATTGGCGAACTCTTAATATTGTACTCCTCCTTAACACTTAAGATCATTCCTAAAAAGTATTTTAAATGATACACCAACCTCGCATGCAATAGTCAATAACATTATTTTACGAAACAACATCAAGCATATAAACTAAAGAGTATCATATCTTCATAAATACTCTGCATATGCAAATAATTCACAATCAAACAAAAAATAATATTTCCTTAAGGATAGTAAAAAGCGTATGATTTACGCAATATAACAACACCATGAGCCCACAACATCACTGATAGCTCTAGAAAAAATCTTTATGTTTCCCTAAAAAATTATCATGCTACAATAGCGTTTTTATAATGCACATCGTAAACAACTTTAAAAAGAAGAAAAGTTATAAATCTAAAAGGGGAATACTTCATGAATAATCAAACAACGTTAGATCCACATGATACAAGGAAACGTATTTTTGCTATTATATCCAGCGCATCAGGAAATCTGGTAGAATGGTACGACTTTTATGCTTACTCCTTTGCATCGGTTTATTTTGCATCACAATTTTTTCCTGAAGATGAAGATATTGTTACACAACTGTTAAAAACGGCAGGAATCTTTTTTATTGGCTTTCTTATGCGTCCAATTGGAGCATGGCTCTTTGGATACATTGCGGATCGTTATGGACGTAAACGCTCAATGCTTATTTCTGTTTTTATGATGTGTGGTGGCTCTTTTCTCATTGCCATACTTCCCACTTATAAAACCTTGGGAATAACAGCAGCATTTCTTCTCCTTTTAGTCCGTATGTTTCAAGGGCTTTCCGTTGGCGGTGAATATGGTACAGCAGCAACGTATATGAGTGAAGTTGCGCCCAAAAATCGTCGTGGTCTCTTTGCTTCTTTTCAATATGCAACAACGATCTCAGGTCAACTTCTGGCAAGTTTTATAATATTTATTTTAGCCATTTACCTTAACGAGGATCAGTTAAAAGCATGGGGATGGCGTATTCCCTTTGTCATTGGTGGCTTTGGAGCAATCGTTGCAATTTATCTGCGTAGCTTGCTTCATGAAACAACAACCCTCAAAAGCCGCTCTGAACAACACGCTGGTAGTCTTAAAGAACTTTTTCGTAATCATAAAAAAGCTTTCTTTTTGGTTGTTGGCTTTACAGCTGGTGGATCTCTCACATTTTATACATACACCACTTATATGCAAAAATATCTGATCACAACCACTGATTTTGATAAACAAACCGCAACAACGATTATGACTGCAGCCCTCTTTGTTTTTGTGCTACTCCAACCCCTTTTTGGTTCCCTAGCCGATAAAATTGGAGCAAGAGCTTCACTCATTAGTTGGGGGGCATTATCCATTATCTGCACCATTCCTGTACTTAAAATGATCGGTAATGCCCATAATCCATGGACAGCACTCTTAATTATTATTGGAATACTCTGTGTTATGAGTTTTTATACGTCCATTGCTGGTATCATAAAAGCAGAATTGTTCCCTGCTTCAATCCGAGCAATTGGTGTTGGATTTGCTTTTGCCATTGGCAACGCACTCTTTGGCGGTTCTGCTGAATATGTAGCGCTTGGATTAAAAAATATGGGATACGAATCTGTTTTCTTTTTTTACATCGTTGGTATGATGGTCATTGCACTCATCTCTATTCTTCTTATGCCCGATATAGATAAAGGAGGATATCTCGATAAGGACGATAGACTTCATTAAACTTATTTTCTGGATAAAAAAGCCCAAGAAATTGGGCTTTTTTTGATCTCCTATCCATCCTAATAAAGAACAAAAATGCTGCCCCGCATTCGTCTTACAAACAACTCAGTTTCTCTTAAGCTGTCTATAGTTACTGCCCTCTTTATATAATTTACTTGATAAGATTCTATAGGCAAGCCCTACCCTAAATATTATCACGATATCTAAAAAACACCTCATACGGAAAACCTTATCTGAGGCTTACCTCCCCCTCCTAAATGATGATGTGTTATGATACAATAAGATAATTAAGGACACAAAATCCCCTTTTACATTAACTTAAGCTTTATGAAATGTCTTCAGTTTTTGGGCTTTCTGCTCATAAAGACCATCTCTTCTATAATCTTCCGGTATGATGCCAATATTGCATTCTTCTCATCAAGTTTAAAGGTATCTTGATCTACTTTTCAATGTTCTCTCCCTTTAAATGCAATGTGATAACTTTTTATTCTACAACACAAGTAAAAATCTTAAAACGAATGACAACATAACTCTAATAAATCATCTTAAAGAGTTTCCCTAAGAAATTGTTATAATACCATTGAATTTTTCTGGAAATCATAAACAATTATGTTTAGAAAATATGAACTATAAATCCAAAAGGGGAACAATTCATGAAAAATGAAACAACTTCAGCATCACAGGATGCAAGAAAACGTGTTTTTGCTATTATAGCAAGCGCATCAGGAAATCTCGTAGAATGGTATGATTTTTACGTGTACTCATTTGCATCAATTTATTTTGCATCACAATTCTTTCCCTCCGATGGTGATACGATTACGCCACTGTTAAAAACCGCAGGTGTGTTTTTTATTGGCTTTCTTATGCGCCCTATTGGAGCTTGGTTTTTAGGGTTTGTCGCCGATCGTTATGGACGTAAACGCTCGATGCTTATATCCATTTTTATGATGTGTGGTGGCTCTTTTTTCATCGCCATACTTCCCACCTATGAAACCTTAGGAGTAACATCAGCAATCCTTTTACTTTTAGCTCGGATGATGCAAGGACTTTCAGCAGGTGGTGAATATGGTACAGCAGCCACTTATATGAGCGAAGTTGCTCTCAAAAAACATCGTGGGCTTTTTGCTTCTTTCCAATCAGCCACCCTTATTACAGGTCAACTTCTTGCCAGCTTCATTATATTTATTCTAGCATCTTATCTCTCTGAAGATCAGTTAAAAGCATGGGGATGGCGCATTCCTTTTGTGATTGGTGGTTTCGGGGCAGTGATTGCGATTTATCTGCGTCGTTCTCTCCACGAAACAACCACGAAAGAAAGCCGCTCTCACAAACACTCTGGCAGTCTTAAGGAACTTCTCACCAAGCATACAAAAGCCGTTGTCGTAATTGCATGCTTTGCATCAGGAGGATCACTCACATTTTACACCTTTACGACTTATATGCAAAAATATCTGATCACAACCACCGGCTTTGATAAACATACCGCAACAACGATTATGACAGCTGTACTATTTATTTTCATCCTATTCCAACCCATAGCTGGTATCATAGCCGATAAAATTGGAACAAAAACTTTACTTATCATTTGGAGTATACTCTCTGTCATCTTTACATTTCCTGGACTCTGGATAATCGGTAATACGCATAGTATATGGATTGCCTTTTCCGTCATTATTGGCTTGCTCTTCATTATGAGCATGTATACATCCATCTCTGGTGTCGTCAAATCAGCAATGTTTCCCTCTTCAATACGCGCATTAGGCGTTAGCATCTCTCATGCCATTGGCAACGCCTTATTTGGTGGTTCTGCTGAATACGTTGCGCTTGGATTAAAAAAGTACGGTCATGAATCACTCTTTTATTTTTATATAACCGTCGTGATGATCATGGCATTCATTGCTCTTCTCTTTGTCCCGAGTATGCGTAAAGGAGGCTACCTCCAAGAAGATGAAAAACATTAACCCTTTTTATCAACGAAAAAGCCCAAGAGATTGGGCTTTTTTATCATTATCGCAAATTTAATATTGTTTAAATTTTATGAAGTGCATTAAGGTGCTTAGCAACTAGATAATAAAAAGTCAGTCGACTTTTTCTACGCTCTCCAGACATCATCTCAGCCACTTTTGAAACAGCCATTTTAGCACTCTTCTCATCGGCTTCTAAAACATCTTGAACCCATTTTTCAACACGTTCTAACTCTTTTGGATCCGATGTAGCAACAAGCGCTGCATCCTGCTTTTTCATCACTAAAGCTAAACGACGGCTAAGTCGTTCTATTGCTGCTTCATCGGGATTTGAATCATATAGTTTAATATCTGCTAAATTATTTGTCATTTTGCATCATCTCCTCTCCAAAAATGAGCGGTCTATACTTTATAGCCGCCTCGTATAGCTCCATAAATAATTAGAGGATTAAAAATATTAACAACCCCCCCTTTTCCTAAGACTGTTCTTCATCTATATTTAGAGGGCTGGTTTACCAGCTATGGTAATAAATGGACGGTGAAATAAACCTATTGGACCCGGGGGCGGTACCCGGCGCCTCCACCAAAATATAAAAAACCAAAGTTATATTTTGGTGGGGGCGAAATAGGATCGACAAGGGTGTAAAGATCGCTCTTTTACTCGGCATTGTACCACCGTTATCGGGCTAAATGAGTAGTTGCAAATGACAACTATGCGGAAGCACGTCTCGCCGCTTAAGGTGGTGTGAATGTTTCAAATTGAGTCTTAAACCGTCGCAGGTTTAAGCGGGGTTCGAAGGCACCTGGCAACAGAAGCCTTCACTTTTTTAAATGTTATTGATTGATCTTTCAGACATTATCAGACATTATTTACCATAGATTTTCGTGTTTTTTCGATTCATTGAGGTACATAGTAGACAAAATATTGCTAGTTTTAAAATACATTCTATTACACAATATCAATACAATCCATTCTGCTACGTGAAATAAAAGGAATAAACTTCGATGGTTAAAGATCAAATCCGTTACGATATTCTCGTTCAGGATGCGCTTCGTGGAGTTATCCGTAAAGTTTTATCGGAAGTTGCCAAAGCAGGTCTTCCGGGAAATCATCATTTTTTTATAACTTTTTTGACAAATGCCCCAGGCGTTAAAATTTCTCCTCGGCTAAAAAATCGCTATCCTGAACAAATGACAATCGTCTTGCAACATCAGTTTAGAGATCTCAGTGTTTCAGAAACAGCCTTCGAAGTAACCCTCTCTTTCAGGGAAATAACGGAAAAACTGGTAATTCCTTTTACTTCCGTTCAGGTCTTTTATGATCCTGTAGCAGCATTTGAAGCAGCATTTGATCTACCCTCAAGTCTGACCTCTGGAGAAAGTGAAAATTCAGAAAACACCTTATCTGCACCCATTACTCTCTCAAACAAACAAAAAAAAGAAAATACGCTCACAAAAGAACAAAATCTCAGTACCAATAAAGAACCTTCAAATAATGATACAAAACAAAGTGCTGATGTTGTCTCTTTAGATTCTTTTCGGAAAAAATAAACTTTCTCATGCCTGAATTAATTAACCTTCGCCAATTTCGAAAACAAAAAAAGCGTACAGAAAAAGCTCTTTGCGCTGAGCAAAATCGTTATCGTTTTGGTCGAACAAAAACTGAAAAACTTTTTGAGCAACAAAAATCTTTAAAAACGCAAAAATTTCTTGATCAAAATCGTTTACGAAATGACGAATAAAGGTAGAAAAATGCACGAAAATAATTCTATCGATTGGTCAAAAGTTATTCCACGAAAAATATCTGTTCGCGTTGATGGGCACGCAACAAGCGTCTCTTTAGAACCACCATTTTTAGATATTCTAAAAGATATAGCTCGCCAAAAAGGACAATCTTTAGCCTTTATTATCACTGATATTGATAGCAAAAGACCACAACAAGTAAATCTCTCGGCCTCGTTACGCGTTTATGCCCTTCAAAGCGTTCTCACCCAACGCCTTTAATGTTTGTGCTTATTTTTTACGTTCTCTTTCTGTCTGTTCAACTGAAACTGTTGTGACTTTTTAAGAGAAGTTTTTTTAATCTAGAACTTCAATGAAAAAAAGACTACAAAAGAGAGATAATGAGTAATTTTTCTGATCACAACATACCTTCCTTTGAAGAAGATTCCCCTCCAGACCATGATAAGAAGAGCTCTGGTTTTTTCTCCCATACTCTAAAAGAACAAAAGTCATATAACACAGACTATTTAGAACAACTCAATCCAGAACAGCAACAAGCTGTTATGAATACTGAGGGACCTCTTTTAGTTCTTGCAGGTGCTGGTACAGGAAAAACGCGCGTTTTAACAACCCGTATTTCTCACATTTTACGCTCTGGACTTGCCTCTCCTCAGCAAATACTTGCTGTCACTTTCACCAACAAAGCAGCCCGTGAAATGAAAATACGGATTGGTGAACTTATTGGAGAAGTTGTTGAAGGTATGCCTTGGCTTGGAACCTTTCATTCCACTGGAGCTAAAATTTTACGCCGTCACGCAGAGCTTGTTGATTTAAAAAGAAACTTTACAATTCTTGATAGCGATGATGTTCTTCGACTTTTAAAACAGCTTATTCAAGCTGAAGGATTAGACGATAAGCGTTGGCCCGCACGAAACCTTGCCATGATGATTGATTCCTGGAAAAATCAAGGACTTTCACCAAAACATATCTCAAAAAGTGATGCTCATTCCTTTGGTAACGGCATGGGGCGCGAACTTTATCACAGTTATCAAAATCGATTAAAAGATCTTAATGCTTGTGATTTTGGTGACCTTCTACTTCATTCTATCTCTATTTTCCAACATAATTCAGATATTCTTCGCGAATATCATTCTCAATTTCGTTATATTCTTGTCGATGAATATCAAGATACAAATACAGCACAATATCTTTGGCTTCGCCTTTTAGCCCAACATCCTCAAGGTCAACATGTTAATCTTTGTTGTGTTGGCGATGATGATCAATCTATTTATGGATGGCGTGGTGCAAAAGTCGAAAACATATTACGTTTTGAAAAAGATTTTCCTTCTGCTAAAATTATTCGTCTAGAACGCAATTACCGCTCAACATCCCATATTCTCAAAACCGCCTCCCATCTCATTGCGCATAATGAAGAAAGACTGGGAAAAGTCCTTTTTTCTGCTCAAATAAAGAGTGAGGAAGAAAAGGTAAAAATTCATTCAGCATGGGATTCGGCAGAAGAAGCACGAGCAATCGGAGAAGAAATCGAACGCGCACAACAAACCGGTCATGCATTAAATCATATGGCTATATTGGTACGCGCATCATTTCAAATGCGTGAATTTGAAGATCGCTTTGTAACACTTGGCCTTAATTATCGCGTCATTGGTGGTCCTCGTTTTTATGAGCGAATGGAAATACGTGATGCCATGGCTTATTTACGCGTTGTTGTCCAACCCACTGATGATTTAGCTTTTGAGCGTGTTATTAATACACCCAAACGCGGCATAGGAGATGCAACCCTGCGCATTCTTTATGAGAGTGCACGTGCACGTGCTGTTCCTCTTTTTTCTGCTGCCGCTGACATCATTGAAACAGATGAATTAAAGCCTAAGGCACGCAGTGCGTTACGAAGCCTTATTGAAAACTTCCGCCGCTGGCAAAATATGCTTCAAGACACTCCTCATAGAGAACTTGCCGAAATCATCCTTGATGATTCTGGTTATACAACCATGTGGTTAGAAGATCGCTCACCAGAGGCTCCTACACGACTAGAAAATCTTAAAGAAATGATTCGTTCCATGGAACAATTTGAAAATCTTCAAAGTTTTTTGGAACATGTTGCACTCGTTATGGAAACGGAAAATAATGAAAATATGGATGCAGTCAACATCATGACACTTCATTCAGCCAAAGGGCTTGAATTTGAAACAGTTTTTCTTCCAGGTTGGGAAGAAGGACTCTTTCCCCACCAGCGCTCATTAGATGAAGGTGGACGTTCAGGATTAGAAGAAGAACGGCGCCTTGCTTACGTAGGTCTAACAAGAGCAAAAAAATATTTGCATATCTGGTTTGTATCTAATCGAAGAATTCATGGATTTTGGCAACCTGCTCTCCCCTCTCGTTTTCTAGATGAATTACCAGCAGAGCATATAGAAGTTGTAGAAATGGAAACATCTTATGGTGGTTATGGAAAATCTTCCTTTCAATATCACGATTCTTTTTATAATGACTATGCAACACCAAGACAAAAGCGTGCACAAAAAAACAAGAATATTGAAGGAAAAGTTATCACGCAATCAATCTCTCATACACCATCAGATTTTTCTGTCAATGATCGGATTTTTCACATAAAATTTGGTTATGGTTATATTACAGCAATAGACGATCATAAATTGACAATAATGTTCGAAAAAGCCGGAGAAAAGCGTGTACTAGATAATTTTGTAAACAAAGCTTAATTACAAGCAAACCATGATCCGTTTTTCCAAGAGATCATTTTGTTTTATTCTGACTATCATTTCCATTTGCGAACAAAGGCTTCAATGGGCAGATTTTGCATATCAGGCAATGCGTCGTGAATTTTATCAAGTGGCCAATCCCACCAAGCCATATCTAAAAGGCATTCTATCACATGATTGGGAAACCGCATCCGCAATCGCTTAGCAGGCACCCCAACGACAATCGTATAAGGCATAACATCTTTCGTTATAACAGCGTTCGCACCAATGATAGCGCCATGACCAATTGTCACTCCAGGCATAATAACCGCACCATGTCCAATCCACACATCATGCCCAATAATAACACGTTTTGCACAACGCCTTTCACGAAAACCACTATCTAATGCCATATAACGAAAATATTCGTTTGGACGATAGGTTATTTTATGCGTTGAAACACGCTCCATAGGATGCTCCAACGCATTCATCCGTACATGAGATGCAATAGAACAAAAACGACCAATATCGCTGTAAATAGCCTCACTGTTACGTTCTAAATAAGAAAAATCTCCAACTATTACATCACGCAAAACTACCCGCTCATTAATTTCCACATAGCGCCCTAATTTACAACCATGCAGCCGTGCTGTCGTATGGATACGAGGTTTACTTTCATGAAATCGAAGATCGTTTTCAATATTCATTATTGCCTTCCATCAATTGTTTCATCAATAGATATGGAAAGACATACCAACCAAACCAATAAAATCAACCGTGAAACAAACATTGCAAAACAAACCAGCCAATGCTAGAATTTTTTGACACTTTTAAAAGAGACAAACTATGAAAAATGTACTCCGCATTTTAGGGCTAACAGTTATATTTCTTACGGGGATTTTTATTTATGATGCATTTATAAATAAGCCTTTAGGTGATAACTTTACGCTCACTGATTCAAATGGAAAAACGATTACCGAAGCTGATATTCGAAATAAGCCTTCAATAATTTTCTTCGGTTTTACAATGTGTCCTGAAAGCTGCCCTACCACACTGATGAATCTTGATCGATGGCTTACAGCCCTTGGACCACAAGCGGATAAGTTAGGAATATGGTTTGTGACTGTTGACCCCGAACGTGATACACCAGAAATACTCCATAATTATCTCAGTAATTTTAACAATAAAATCATTGGCATTAGCGGAGCTCCTGATAAAGTTCATAAAATGGTCAATTCTTTCAACATTGTTGCTGAAAAAGTCCCTGGGGAAGATGGAAACTATACTTATAACCATACGGCAGCAATTTTTTTACTCAAAAAAGGCGGAAAGTTAGCAGGTGTTATCCGTTATGATACGAAAGAAAGCGATAGCGAATTAAAAGATGAAATCGCCATTGAACGGTTAAAAAAACTTATCTTAAACTAAAAAAGCCGATCAAAAGAAAGAACAGCATGTCGCAACAAATTCGCCTCTATTGTACTGCTTCTAAAAATGAAGCAGAGCAATTTTATACCCTCATAGAAACAGCTTTTGACGAAGAAGGATATCCTCTTGCTCTTGTAGAGATAGACGAAAAAAATGCTATATATGAACTTTCTCTATATGTTGATCAAGACAATCAGGAGCACGCATTGAAACGTTTTGCAAGCGTTCTCTCTATAGATTTTGATAAAATTAATATAGAAGTTTTACCCAATATTGATTGGGTACAAAAAAGCCTAGAGGGACTAAAACCTATACATGCAGGTCCTTTTTTCCTTCATGGAAGTCACCACCGAAACACCATTCCAGCAAATGTTCTCCCTATTGAAATTGAAGCGAATCAAGCCTTTGGAACTGGGCATCATGGAACAACAGCCGGTTGTTTGGAAATGATTGCCAAAGTAATGAAACACGAAAATCCACAAAATGCCCTTGATCTTGGAACTGGCAGTGGAGTCTTAGCCATTGGCATAGCAATGCTCAAGCCCATTACTATTCTCGCCTCCGATATTGATCCTATTGCTATTCAAGTTGCACAACATAATATCGAGCTTAATGGCGTAAAAGAGTATATTACAGCGGTTACTGCAACAGGTTTTATGCATGAACACATTGCAACACGAGCCCCTTTTGATCTCATTGTTGCCAATATTCTTGCCAATCCTCTCATTGAACTTGCGCAAGAAATGGTAAAAGCTCTTAAAAAAGGAGGATCACTTATACTCTCTGGAATTCTTGAAGAGCAACACGCCCATGTTTTAGATATTTATATAAAACAAGGACTGAAGCATATCGAAACATACCACCGGCAAGGATGGGTAACGATACATCTAAAATAAATGAAAAGGACGTTGTTATGTATCAATCTTTTGAGGCGACAACAAATCCCACGCATGCTGCAAAACGCATTGCCTCCCTTCGTAAAGAACTTGATCGCCTTGGGCTCGATGGTTTTCTTGTTCCACGGTGCGATGAACATCAAGGAGAATATGTCCCCCCTCATGCTCAACGTCTTAGCTGGCTAACCGGCTTTACTGGTTCAGCTGGGATTGCCCTCATTTTAAAAAACAAAGCCATTATATTCACAGATGGACGCTATAAACTTCAAGTCCGCCAACAAACTGATCCTCATATTTTTGATTATGAAGATCTAATAATCTTCCCTCCTTCACAATGGCTTGAAACAAATGGAAAAAAACTTTCTATTGGCTTTGACCCATGGCTTCACACCATTACTGCTATCGATATATTGAAAAACGCATTAGAAAATAAAGCCGGCGGGACACTTGTAGAAGTTCAACATAATCCCATTGATTTGCTCTGGCATGATCAACCAAAATTACCGCAATCTGCCCTATCAGTTCATCCTCTCAAATATGCAGGATGCAGTTCAGATGAAAAGTTGGCATTGATTTGCAGATATATACAAAAAGCCAATGCAGATGCCTTTATTTTTACAGACCCCTCTTCCATTGCATGGACATTTAATATACGGGGCAATGATGTTTCCAATACACCTTTTTCCCTTTGTTTTGCTCTCATTCCACTTAATGAAACACCAGCCTTATTCATTAACAGCAAAAAACTTGGTGTAGAACAGAAACAATATCTGGAACGTTATGCAAAATTATATGAACCAGAACAGCTTGTTCCCAAGATCAAAGAGTATATTCAAAAAGGGACAGTGTTTGCCTTAGATCCACAACTAACATGCGAAAAATTACGCACTATCATTAAAGAAGAAAACAGCTCTTTCATCACGCTTACCGACCCTGCTGCTCTACCACGTGCCATTAAAAATGACACAGAACTCAATGGCGCACGCAAAGCGCATCTACGCGATGGTGTTGCCCTAACCCGTTTTTTTTCTTGGTTAGATAAACAAATACCAGGGTCAATAAATGAAATTTCTGCTGCTCAAAAATTAGAAGAATTTCGCATAAATACAGCAAAAGAAATGGGAGAAAAACTTGAAGATCTTTCTTTTGATACAATCTCAGCAACAGGAGCAAATGGTGCCATTATTCATTATCGTGTAACAACGCAAACAAATAAACAACTCAAAGCCGGTGAACTTTATCTTGTTGATTCAGGTGGACAATATCGTGATGGCACGACTGATGTCACACGCACCGTAGCAATCGGCAATATTGGAGAAGAAGAAAAACGCTGTTTTACGCTTGTCCTCAAAGGCATGATTGCGCTTTCAACTATCAGATTTCCAAAAGGCACACGTGGACAAGACATTGATGCTCTTGCACGCATTGCATTATGGAAAGCTGGTTTTGATTATGCCCATGGCACGGGTCATGGTGTTGGATCTTATCTTTCTGTCCATGAAGGACCGCAAAATATTTCCCGCAAAGGGTGCCAAGAACTCATCCCCGGTATGATTCTTTCAAACGAACCAGGCTATTACCGCGAAGGCGCTTTTGGTATCCGTCTTGAAAATTTGATGATTGTGCAGGCAGCACAAAAAATTGATGGTGGAGATATAGAAATGCTCTCGTTCGAAACACTCACACATTGCCCCATTGATCGACGGTTAATCCTTCCAGAGCTTTTGACACAAGAAGAACGACAATGGCTTAATGATTACCATGCACATGTTTATCAGGTTAATGCACCTTACTTGAACGAAGAAGATAAAAAATGGGCAAAAGAGGCAACAATGCCCCTTTAAATCAAGCAACCTATAACTTTTACCCTTTCTACAAAAACATCACCGTCTTTTTTTAGAGAAAAATATGTACTTGCGTCAGGAAATACAAAAAATATTTCTACAAGATACTTCACGTTTTTTCTGATATGGCAAACACTGACCTAGGTGAAGCAGAGTGAGATACGCCTGCACGTGGTAATGCTTATTTTGGGTATTACCATCTAGACACTACCATATCCCTAGTTTCTTTATATGGAAACTCTCGTTATATTTTGTAATCCTTCGCATCGTATTTCTAAAACACCTATTATAACCAGCTTATTACGCTGTTTGGATTCAAAAATTCTGCATATTTATTTACAATTTTTACCTTGCTTCACAATGATAATTTATAAATTTTACTAATAATAACCTTGTATATTCTTCATCATAATAGTTTAAGTTTAATATTTAAGTTCAACGTTAATTATTTTAAATAACGTAATAAATATCAAAGTATATGGCGTTCTATGTTTGCAAAAAATAGCCCCTTTATCTCCTTTTTGATTCCATCTCCCCCAAATGTAAGAAAGATAACCACACAAACAGCATATGCATCTTCTAGAAAACATCCTCTAAACATTATGCCCCTCAATCAGCTGTAGCCAAGCCTCTTCATCGATAACCTCAACACCTAATTCTTCAGCTTTAGCTAATTTTGAGCCCGCTCCAAGTCCTGCAACAAGAAGATCTGTTTTTTTAGAAAGTGAACCAGATGTTTTAGCCCCTAATCGCTCTGCCAATGCTTTTGCTTCATCGCGTGACATATGCGCCAAAGTTCCTGTAAAAACAATGATCTTCTCCGCTATTGGTGAAGAATCTGTCATGATAGTTGCCTCATCAAGAGGTGTTACTTCTTCAAGCAAAACAGACAAAACCTCGCGGTTATGTGCTTCTTGATAAAAATCAACAATTGCACTCCCTACCTGTGGTCCAATTCCTTCAATATTGGTAAGCTCCATCCAAGCCTCATTTCCTTCTTTATTTTCCTGCTCACACGGCATAAGTGCTTCCATAGCCGCAGTTTCAAAAGCTGTATAATTTTGATAAGCACGGGCAAGACGACGTGCATTGACCTCTCCCACATGGCGAATTCCTAATGCAAACAAAAAACGGCTTAAAGGAATTTCTCGGCGCGCATTAATGGCATCATACAGTTTCCGAACTGAAACAATACCAAAACCTTCCATATTTTCTAAACGTATCAAAGACCTTTCTTGGCGCCGTTGTAACGTAAAAATATCGGCTGGTGTATGAATACAAAGCGCCTCATCTTGAACATGGAAAAAGAATTCCACTTGTTTTTTCCCAAGTCCTTCAATATCAAAGGCATTGCGTGAAACAAAATGACGAATACGTTCAATCGCTTGTGCAGGACAAATAAGCCCACCGGTGCATCGACGCACGGCTTCTCCTTCTTCGCGAACAGCATGACTCCCACACACGGGACACAGATGAGGAAACACAAAAGTAGAAGCATTTTTTGGACGCTTTGCAGCAACAATATCAACAATTTGAGGAATCACATCACCAGCGCGTTGTACAATCACGGTATCGCCTACACGGATATCACGCCCTTCACGAATGGGCTCTCCTTTATGACCAATTCCCTTAATATAATCCTCATTATGCAAACTGGCATTGGTCACCACCACCCCACCAACAGTAACAGGTGTAAGGCGTGCAACAGGCGTCAAAGCTCCCGTACGACCGACCTGAATGTCAATATCTTCCAAAAGCGCCATTGCTTTTTCTGCTGGAAATTTATGCGCTATTGCCCAACGCGGCGAACGAGCAACAAACCCCAAACGCTTTTGGAGCATCAAATCATTAACCTTATAAACAATACCATCAATATCATAGCTTAAAGAATGACGGCATTCTTCGATATCGTGATAATAGCAAATAATGTCTTCTACAGTCTTAAAGACTTTTGTTAATGGATTGATAACAAAGCCATACTCTTTTAGCTTTTTCATCATCTCCATTTGACTTTCTGCCAATATTTCACTCACCTCACCACAAGCATAAGCAAAAAATTGAAGCTTTCTGCTAGCGGTTATCCGTGAATCAAGCTGACGGAGAGAACCAGCCGCCGCATTTCGAGGGTTGGCGAAGGTTAACTTTCCCTTCTCTTGTTGGCTTATATTAAGAGCTTGGAAATCTTCCCGCCCCATATAAACCTCACCGCGAACCTCAATGATATCAGGAAAATCACCTTGCAAAACTTGTGGAATATCAGCAATTGTTCGGGCATTTGCCGTCACATTTTCACCGACAGTTCCATCCCCACGCGTTGCCGCACGCACAAGCCGCCCCTTTTCGTAGCGCAAAGACAAAGATAAACCATCAATTTTGGGCTCCGCTGTTATTTCCAACATTTGTGTTTCTGGAAATCGTAAAAAACGACGAATACGCTCAATAAATTCACTAACATCTTCAGAGCTAAACGCATTATCAAGTGAAAGCATAGGCTGTGCATGAACAGATTTTTCAAACTTTTCAGAAATTGGTGCCCCAATTTTATGTGAAGGAGAATCAATACGTATAAGCTCTGGAAAAAGAGCTTCAATTTCTGCATTACGCCGGCGCAACGCATCATATTCTGCATCAGAAATTTCAGGCTGATCATCACGATTATAAAGCACATCATGACGTGCAATTTCTTTTGCCAACCACTCTAATTCACTTTCTGCTTCAACAGCTGTGAGATTTTTAACTGCATCTTTGTTCATAAAATCTATTCCAAATTACGAGTTACTGCCATAAGGACTTCCACACGCATCCTCATCAAATGAATCTCAATAAACACAAGCTTTCCAGTATTTTTATCGCTGGCTAATTACCTTTATGCGAGAAGCTTTTGAGCCGCTGCACGTGCTTCTTCAGTAATCTGTTCTCCTGCCAACATACGAGCAATTTCTTCTGCACGTTCATGCTCTTCCATTTTATGAATCGCAGTAACAAAGCGTCCTTTATCATGACTCTCAATTTTTGAAATAAGAAAATGACCATGCGCTTTCGATGCAACCTGTGGAGCATGCGTAATAGCGAAAACCTGAACACGTTCTGATAAGCGTTGCAACCGTTGTCCAATAGCCGCTGCAACAGCCCCCCCAACACCTGTATCAATTTCATCAAAGATCAGCGTCGGTGCTGATCCTCGATCAGACAAAACAACTTTTAATGCCAACAAAAAACGAGACAATTCACCGCCAGAAGCCACACTAAGCATCGGTCCAGCTCGTGTTCCAGGATTTGTTCGAACCCAATATTCAATACGATCACACCCCTCTGCACTCCGCCTTTCAGCATCACTTTGCATTTCAACAATAAATTCAGCCCTCTCTAACTTCAATGCCGGCAACTCAGCCATAACACTTTCAGATAAATGCTTTGCTGTCTCCCGACGCTTTATTGTTAAGGCTTGCGCCAATGTATCATAATTTTTCTTTGCCTGCTCTGCCTCATCTTCAAAACGTGTCAATATGGTCTGAGCCTCTTCAAAATCAGCCAGTTCAGCATCCATTTTATCACGCAACTGAACCAATTCATCCGCAGAAACTTGATATTTACGAGCAAAACCCCGAAGAGCAAAAAGACGCTCTTCTATCCGTTCCAATTCATCAGGTTCAAAATCTAATGCTCGTATTGCCGTCTCAATACCTTCTTGTGCTGTTGCAAGTGCATGCAATGCCTCATCAATAGATTTCACCACTGGTGCAATAAGTTCTTGCGCCTCAGGAATTTTCCGCTCCAAACGCCTCACCAAATTAGAAAGCACTGGGATTGGTGATTTTTGACCCGTTAAAAGATCATCCGCTTCTTTAATATCTGTCGCTATTTTTTCTAATTTAAGCATATCAGCACGACGAAGAGAAAGAGCTTCCTCTTCACCAACTTTAAAATCAAGCTTTTCAAGCTCTTCTACACACGCACGAAGATAATCAACCTCCCGTACAGCACTCTCTACTTTAAGACGCTGCCGTTGCAAACGCTCCTCAAATTCACGCCATGTGTGATAACACTGACGCAAATTTTCCACTTCATCTTCAAGACCACCAAAGGCATCTAATAATTGGCGATGTGTAGCAACATCAACAAGCGCACGATCATCATGTTGTCCATGGATTTCAACCAGCAAACGGCCAACACTTCGCATCAATGCAACACTAGACACCTGATCATTGATAAAAACACGGCTACGTCCATCACTTGATTGCACACGTCGTAAAATAATATCACCCTCGTCATCAAGACCATTCTCACGAATAAGTTGACGTGCAGGATGTGAAACAGACACATCAAAAACAGCTGTGACCTGCCCGCGGTCAGCCCCATGACGCACAAGCGAAGCATCACCCCGCCCCCCTAGAGCAAGTGATAAAGCATCAAGGAGAATAGACTTCCCCGCACCCGTTTCTCCAGTTAAAACCGTCAACCCCGCTGTAAAATGAATATCGAGCGTTTCGATCAAAACAATATTATGAATCGAAAGCTGTACCAACATAGAGAATCAACGTACCCTCTTCTTGTCACCACCTAAAGCATTTGAGATCCAAGAAGATTTATGCTCACGTGGTGATATTTTATTCTTCTGCAAGAGATTATAAGAAAATTTATACCACTCACTTTTGGGATAATTACGTCCTAAAATAGCTGCTGCTGTTTGCGCTTCCGCCGTTAAGCCGAGAGCAAGATTAACTTCCGTTAAGCGGAAAAGTGCTTCTTCAATTTGATTTGTATCGGAATACTCTTCAACCACGGTACGAAACCGTCTACTTGCCGCAAGATAGCGCCGTCCCTCTTCATAATAACGGCCGATCTGCATTTCTTTACCAGCCAGCTGTTCGCGCCCAAAACGGATTTTATCCTTAGCATCCTTGACATATTCAGAATTTGGATAGCGCTCTATAAGAAGCTGCATAGCAGCAATAGCGCGTTTCGTATCACGTTGATCACGCGTAACATCGGGAATCCGACGGAAAGAAGAAAGACCAATAATATAGTACGCATAAGCCGAGTCAGTTGACCCTGGATAAAGCGTAATATAGCGTTGAGCCATACTAATTGAATCATCATACTTTCCGAGTCGATAATTAGTAAAAGCACCCATCACAAGAGACTTACGCCCCCAGTCTGTATAAGCGTACTGTTTTTCAATTTTCAAAAACTTCTTCGATGCATCCCCAAGCCGCCCACTTTCAAGGCTAGCAAGCGCCTGATTATAGAGAACATCTGGTGGATCTATTTTCAAAACATAAGCAGATGGATCAAGAGTATTTTTCTCTTTAAAGAGACATCCCGCTAACATACAGGTGCTTCCTAAAAGTACCACCCCCAATATCTTGCGTACAATGTTAGATTTTCTATATGTCATATTTCCAATGCACACATGAAATTTTTCCATAATTTTCCGGCCTCCAGAGAATATCACCTTGTAGCAAAAACAATTTATTAAAGTTTTTATAGCATATCACTTTAAAATCCACATAACCAATTTAGCAGTTTAGGTCAATCATCCCCTTAAAAATCAAATAAACGATAAAAAAATCTTGTCAATTTCCTTTTATTCTTTCTCTAAAAAGCTTTTTCATAATATGATTCGTTTGCCAAAACAGCCTTCACCAATTGCGCATTAATTCTATGTCCACTACAATAAGAACGAAATAATCCAATAAAAGGTGCCCCAAGCAAAGCAGTATCACCAATCGCATCAAGCATCTTGTGCCGAACACATTCATTCTCCCAATAAGGACCATCGGGATTTAAAATTTTATCATTAAGGTCGATAACAAGAGAATTTTCCAAAGAAGCACCTCTCGCCTTTCCAGAAAGCCTTAATTTTTCCACGTCTTTGATAAAACCAAAAGTGCGTGCCCGTGACAATTCATCTCGAAACCCTTGTGTGGTAAGATCAAAACTGAAATGTTGCTTACCAATAGCAAAAGAAGGAAAAGAGATCGTTATATCAAAACGACGTCCATCGAATGGCAAAAGCTCTGCAACACCATGAGCTCCTTCAACCCGCACCGGCTTTTTTATAATGAAATAAGAACGCAACGCATTTTGCTGTACAATACCAACATCTTCAAAAGCTTGGCAATATAGCCACGCTGAACCATCCAAAATAGGAATCTCATTATGTGACACTTCAATAATAAGATTATCCAAATTATAAGCAGCAATTGCTGCCATCAAATGTTCAATTGTTTCAACCCTTACATCTCCATCTCCAAGGACTGTTGATAATTCAGTTTTTCCTGTTTGCGATGCATGGGCTTGAAATATTTTCTCGGTTCCGTTTAATCCACAACGCTTAAAAACAATACCACATCCAACATCCGCTGGATAAACCTTTACCACTGACAAACAGCCACTGTGAACGCCAATCCCCTTAAATGTTACTGCTTTTTTAAGAGTAGACTGATATTTTGGTACCAAATTCATCATATCATTTTATTAAATTGCTTGTACATCTTTTAACAAAATTTATAAAATTATAAAAAATATTCATAGTAAATAATAAAAAAAACCGCTTATAATAAGCGGTTTTTTTAAAAACAAAGTATTTTATCCAAAAAACAGCAATATATTTACTGTATAATTTTTGACTGATCATTAAAGAAACAATAAAATTTCTTACTTTACCTCATTTTTCATCAATTAATTTGCTTGACGACGTAAAAATGCTGGTATCTCCAACTGATCTTCTTCACTTATAAAAGTACGCTGATCTTGTGGTACCTGCGGGTGCAGCTCACCAGAACGACGTGGAACATATACAGAAGCATCTTGAGAAAGCGCCTGAGAATTTTTATTGTAAACATGAGACTCTTTCTGCTGAGACGATCTAACAGCAGGCTCCAACCTCGCTTCTGGCTCAGCTTCTTCACGATGTGTCAAACTCTGTTTCAAACGCTGCCAAAGATTACGAGGACCTTGATCAGTCACAAATGTTCTTTGACTTTGTCCATGAGCAACAGGAGGAAAATCCTTTAACTCAGGCATACGCATTGGAGCGCGCGCTTGCATCTGTTGCATTTGTTTTGGTTGCACTGGCTTTTCTGTTTGCTTCACAACCCCTGTCATCTCATCAAGAACATGCGCTGTTGCCTCCATACTCACGGGAGCCGTCATCGCCTGTTGAGAACCGCGGCTTACTTGCATACGAGGCACATTTAATTTCTGTTCCTGAACAGCATTTGAACCATACGCAACAGCATTCGTCGCATTTCGTGTCGTCATTGCTTCTACAGGATGTGCAAAAATTTGACTTTTGGGACGGAACTGTTCTCCGGTTGTTTTACCCTTTTCTATTTCAAGTGATTCGATCACTTCTACCATTGACTCAGAACGCAGAGGCGATGACTGAACATGAAAAGAACTGTGTGACGTTCCAGGATCGCTCTTGCGTATTGAAGAAGCAGGCCTTTGAATCTGAGGATGAGAGGACTGAACCACATCACTAACTTCACGATCAATACCGGTCGCAACCACAGAAACACGAATAACACCTTCCAATGACTCGTCATCAATAGCGCCAAAAATCACATTCGCATCAGCGTCCACTTCTTCACGAATACGATTAGCAGCTTCATCAACCTCAAAGAGAGTCATATCACGACCACCTGTAATAGAAATCAGTAAACCACGTGCCCCACGCATAGAGGTATCATCCAGCAATGGGTTTGCGATAGCAGCTTCAGCAGCAGCCAAAGCACGCCCTTCACCAGATGCCTCACCCGTTCCCATCATGGCTCGCCCCATTTCGTGCATAACAGAACGAACATCAGCAAAATCAAGGTTAATCAAACCCTCTTTGATCATCAAATCCGTAATGGAAGCAACACCAGAATAAAGCACTTGGTCAGCCATAGCAAAAGCATCAGCAAATGTTGTCTTATCATTTGCAATACGGAAAAGATTTTGATTGGGAATAACAATCAATGTATCGACAGACTTTTGTAATTCTTCAATACCAGCCTCTGCCGTTTTCATGCGACGTGCGCCTTCAAACTGAAACGGCTTTGTCACAACACCAACAGTCAAAATACCTTTTTCACGCGCCGCGCGAGCAACAACGGGAGCAGCCCCTGTTCCAGTTCCCCCTCCCATACCAGCAGTAATGAAAACCATATGAGAGTCTGCAAGATGATCAATAATTTCATCAATACATTCCTCCGCCGCCGCTTGTCCAACTTCCGGTAAAGCACCAGCACCCAAACCTTCTGTCACTGCTGCCCCAAGTTGGATAACACGTTCAGCCTTTGACATAGCCAAAGCCTGTGCATCCGTATTTGCAACAACAAAGTCAACTCCCTGAAGACCAGCATTTATCATATTATTCACGGCATTCCCGCCACCACCTCCAACACCAAAAACGGTAATGCGTGGCTTCAATTCCGCGATATCTGGCCGATGCAGATTAATCGTCATTTTCTTTTCCTTCTCATAAGACACCGCAAGCCAAAGCGATGAAATTTATCCAACTAGACTTAACTAAAAACTCTCACGCAACCACTGACCAACACGCTGAAAATACCCACGCGTGCCCATCGATAAATGATTTCCTGCCGCCTGCATTGTTTTTTCTTCAAAACCCACCAATTGCGGATAAATTAACAATCCAACAGCAGATGTAAACGCCGCCCCTTTTGCAAGAGAAGGAAGCCTCGAAATACCTAAAGGCCGCCCGATACGAACATTTCTTCCTAATATAGTACGTGCCATTTCTGGCAATCCTGTTAACTGGCTTGCTCCCCCCGTCAAAATAACACGTTTACCAATGATGTGACCAAAACCAGAACGATTTAAACAATCACGAACCATCTCTAAAATTTCTTCAACACGCGCACGAATGATACGCCCAAGAACCGCGCGCGGATATTGAGTTTCACGCTGTTCACTCCCAATTTCTGCTACATTAATCATTTGCCGCTCATCAGCACT
The DNA here is from genome assembly GCF_042193395.1 of Bartonella sp. TT29SHDZB. Lineage (NCBI taxonomy): Bacteria > Pseudomonadati > Pseudomonadota > Alphaproteobacteria > Hyphomicrobiales > Bartonellaceae > Bartonella > Bartonella sp. TT29SHDZB. The sequence continues at coordinate 65,433 of NZ_JBHILQ010000007.1, read as the reverse complement.
TGTTAAAAGTGCTGAACCATAAACAACTTTTAAACGTTCCGCCTCTGTTAAAGACATAGAAAATCCGCGCGCAACATCAAGAGTGACATGATGCCCCCCAACAGCAAGAGCATCCGCATGAATAAATTTTCCCTCAAAAAACACTGAAAATGTTGTTGTTCCACCACCAAAATCAATACATGCAGCCCCTAAATGCGCCTCATCATTCATCAAGACAGCAAGACCACTTGCAAAGGGAGTAGCAACCATTGCTTCAACACTCAAATGTGCACGATTAATACAAGTTTCTAAATTACGCAAAGATGCCGTTTCCGCTGTTACCACATGCACATCGACACCAAATGTTTCCCCTGCCATGCCAATAGGATCAGAAATTCCTTTGTCTCCATCCAATACATAAGAAACTGGAACTGAATGCATAACATGACGTTCAGCATCAAAAGCTTTACGCGAAACATCTGAAAAGGCCATACGCATATCACGCTTGGTGACTTCACGACCATTCAAATGGACCATTCCATTAATCAAAGCACTTTGTAATCGACTTGAGGAAAAATTCACAATGACTGAATCCACCACCAAACCAGCCATTTTTTCTGCCGCATCAACAGCCAAGCGTATTGATTGCTCTGCTGCAAACATATCCATCACAACACCAGATTTAATACCGCGTGAACGCTGCACTCCAAAACCTAGAATTTCCATAGAATGTGTACGACCATGTAAATAGTGCGCATGCTTCAAAGGACGCAAACAAGCAATAAGACAAACAATCTTACTTGAACCGACATCAAGAACCGTTAAAAAACGTGTTTTACGTCCCCTCAAATGATGTGATCTAAGCAGCATCATAGGCTTCCTGCCTTTCGCGCTTTTAAGATACGTTCTTCTTCTGCTACAGTAGCATGATAACGCTCCAACGTTTCATCTGATAAAGAAACTGTAATTCGATCAGCAAGACGTAAATCAACACTGAGAATATCGCGAGATAAAAGATCTTGCATTGTACCGGACAAAACAAGAGAGGAAAGCCTTTCAAGTGCACCACTTTCAGGCAACATAACGCGCACTCCGTTATCCAAAACAAGATCCCAACGCCGATCACCTACCCGCACGAAAGCACGAACACGATTATATATTTCCGGATAAACTGACAGCGCTTGAATAAACACTTTAGCAGCATTTTGTGCACCCTGCCCAACCACAAGCGGCAAATTCCGAACAATTTTCCCTTTAAAAGGTACAATGACACGACCTGTATTATCAACAATATCGACCATGCCCTCATGTTGCCAAATAGCATAAGGTTCACGTTCCACGATGGAAACGCGCATTCTATTAGGATAAATCTTCTGAACATTAGCTGATTGAATCCAAGGCTGTTTTTCCAAAAGGGCACGTGCTCTTTCAACATCAAAAGTGAATATAGAGGGGGCAACATCAAGTTCTAAAATTTTCAAAATATCTTGCTTTGCCAAGCGTTTATTACCACTTATATCGACATCCACGACCACAAAACCAATATCCGATATTATTGTTTTTACGATCACTTCCATCTGACCACTGGATGAAAATCCATAAAAAGCCGTAACAAAGAACAACCATACAACAGCAAAAGAACCAAAATGGCGTGGAATATGAATATTGACAAAAACAAACTCAAACATAAACCGAAGAAAACGACGATAAAGACGTGGCAAAGCCGGCACTGAAAGCACCTCCATCGGAATATTCGTTTTATTAATACTCAACGCATACATGATGCGTCCTCCACTATCCATTGAACAATATCGCCATAAGTACGACCGCTCACTTTTGCAATATCAGGCAGAAGAGATGTTGGTGTCATACCGGGTTGCGTATTAATTTCAAGCCAAACCAATTCTCCTGTTTTTTCATCAAAACGAAAATCAGAACGGCTAACACCTCGACACCCTATCGCCTGATGGGCTGCTAAAGACATTCTTTGCACACTTTGGTAAATATTTAGTGAAAGTTGTGCAGGACAAATATGAAGAGAACCACCCGTTTTATATTTTGAGTCATAATCGTAGAATGGAAAGTGTTTATCGGGAAGAATTTCACACACATCCAGCACTTCATTCCCCAAAACAGCACAAGTCAACTCACGACCAGGAATATATTTTTCAATCATCACTTCATCGGCATACCCCCACTCAGCTCCCCCAATATTATGCGGCGGCGCAGATTCATTTCCCTGTACAACGACAACACCAAAACTTGATCCTTCACACACAGGTTTAATCACATAAGGCGGCTCCATAGGATGTGCTTGCCCAATAGCAAAGCGGCTCATGATACGAGAAGGCGCAACACAAACACCAACACTTGCAACGATAATTTTTGCACGTCCCTTATCCATTGCCAAAGCAGATGCCATCACGCCAGAATGGGTATAAGGAATTTTTAAATATTCAAGAATCCCCTGAATCCGTCCATCTTCACCAAATGGACCATGCAATGCATTAAAGGCAATATCGGGCTGCAACTGTTCAAGAACAGAAGCAATATGAGTGTCAACATCTACGCGACTCACGCGATACCCCTGCGCCTCTAAAACATCAGCACAAGCCGCCCCTGAAGATAAACTTACAGACCGTTCAGAAGAAAAACCTCCCATTAACACAGCTATATGTTTATCTTTCATAATAAATCACCCTCTTTTGCATACTATATGTAGTCTATATAGAACACATCAGCACCACATACAGAAAAAAAACAAAGTTTATTCTTGCGAATCAATAACCTAGCATTTTTCATAATGAATCAGACTCAAAAGCCTGATGCAAGAGATTCTTTGTTAATTTATTGATTCTTAATAGAAATTTTTTATTATCTCTTTGAAATGACTCAATTTTTTATTTTCACTTTTTAGTGAACAATAAATCAATGAAATGGATCAAAAGGAGAAACACTTCGACCACGTTCAAATTGACCAATACGCTCTATTTCCCATTGTAAAAGGTGGGCTGAATTTGCAAAAACACGCGCACGCACTGTTTCTCCCAATGCTTCAAGATCATATCCTGTTGCTTGCCCTGTATTAATCATAAAATTACAGTGCATTTCACTCATTTGAGCGCCACCAATCCGTAAACCACGACACCCTGCTTCATCAATCACGCGCCAAGCAGATCCATTCTCAGGGTTTCTAAAAGTTGATCCACCGGTCTTTTCACGAATAGGTTGCACTGTTTCCCTATGGAGGGCAACTTCATCCATAGCAGCACGAATATTATCTTTATTACCAGGCTCCCCTTCCAATAAAGCAGCAGTAAAAATAAAACCTTCAGGAATATCACACTGGCGATAGGAATAATGCATATCTTTCACACTCAAGATATGACGTTGCCCTTTACGATCCAACGCATAAACCTCAACAACACGTGCTGCGGTTTCAACACCATTTGCACCCGCGTTCATTTTGAGAGCTCCTCCAAGACCTCCAGGAATGCCATGATAAAAATGAAAACCTGCAATCTCAGCTTCTAAAGCGGCAGCAGCTAAATGTTTGTCCGCCGCACCAGCACCAACTAAAAAGCCTTTTGGAGAAACCTGCTTCACTTGCCCAAAACTTTTTGGCGAAAGACGAATTACAACACCAGGAACCCCCCCATCACGCACCAGAAGATTAGAACCGATACCGACAATTGTGACAGGAACAAATTCAGGCAAATTTTGAAGAAAGAGCGCCAAATCTTCTTCATCAACAGGCTGATAAAAAAGCTCTGCCAATCCGCCCGTGCGAAACCACGTTACCTTACGCATCTCAACATTAGGTGTAAGTTTTCCTCTCACACCACCCAACAATGGTTGCAATTGCGCCAATAGCGCCTCACCATCAATGTGCTGAAAATTTATCATGACCATCCAATACCGCTAACTGATGAGGCAACGCACAAGCCCATTGTGTGATATTGCCAGCACCAAGAAAAACAACATAATCCTCTGCCTGAGCAAATTTTGAGATAAGAGACACAACATCTTCCAAACCATGTATCAAGCGCACATCACGATGACCCGCCATTTTAATATGCTCTACCAATTCTTGAGAACCAAACCCTACAATAGGCTCTTCACCAGCCGCATAAACGGGCGTAATCAACACTGTATCGGCATCATTAAAACAAGTAGCAAAATCATCAAATAAATGATACAATCGTGAATACCGATGGGGTTGTGCAATCGCAATAACACGCCCTTTTGCACTCTCACGGGCTGCACGCAAAACAGCTTTTATTTCGACAGGATGATGTCCATAATCATCAAATATTTCAATGCCACGCCAACTTCCTGTTCGCGTAAAACGCCGTTTTACTCCGCCAAATTCTGCTAAGCCTCTTTTTATAGCTTCATTTGAAATGCCAAGTTCATGCGCAATAGCAATCGCCGCCGTTGCATTGGCAACATTATGCTGCCCTGCCATGGGCAAAAGCAAATTTTTCAACTCAATCTTTCTTCCTGTTTTGCGTGAGCGAACAAGAACATCAAAATATGTTTTTTGACCATCCATCGAAAGATTAAGAAAACGAACATCCGCTTGTGGATTTGCACCATAAGTGATCACCCAACGATCATCAATACGGCTCGCCAAAGACTGAACCTCTGGATGATCAACGCACAAAACAGCAAAACCATAAAAGGGAACATTTTCTACAAATTGCCGAAAAGCCTCACGCACAGCATCAAAATTTCCATAATGATCCAAATGCTCAGCGTCAATATTGGTAACAACAGCAATATCAGCAGGCAGCTTTAAAAATGTACCATCACTTTCATCAGCTTCAACAATCATCCAATCGCCATCTCCTGTACGAGAATTCGTCCCATAAGCATTAATAATACCGCCATTAATCACCACTGGATCAAAATGACCAGCATCAAGAAGGGCTGCGACCATTGATGTGGTTGTTGTTTTACCATGTGTACCACCCACCGCAATTGCACGCCGAAATCGCATGAGCTCCGCCAGCATTTCTGCACGTCTGACAAGCGGCAAATGTCTTTCCTTTGCAGCAATATACTCAGGATTTGTTTTTTTAACGGCAGTAGAAAAAACGACAACCTCTGCATTCCCTAAGTTTTCAGCACAATGACCTATATGAACGTTAATTCCTTTTTTCCGCAAACGTTCAACATTTGCACTTTCAACTTGATCTGACCCTTGAACTTTATAGCCAAGATTATAAAAAACCTCCGCAATTCCACTCATACCGATTCCCCCGATTCCGATAAAATGGATAACGCCTATATCAAGTGGCATTTTCATTAAAAAGCTCCTCTTTTATATCTGACAACAATCGCCCTGCAATTAAGGATTCAGCCATATCAGCAAGGCAACGTGTTGCATGGGGTTGCCCAACTTTTTTTGCAGCAAGCGCTTGTTTTTCTAATAAATGGGGCGCACAACAAGCGTGCATTAAAAGAGAAGAAAGCTTTTGTGCATTTAAATCTTTTTCTGATATAATTTGCGCTCCCCCCACACGAGCAAGCAAAGCTGCATTGGCAGCCTGATCATGATCTAAAGCATGGGGATAGGGAACAAGCAGAGCAGGTCTACCAATCACCGCTATCTCACAAACGGACGAAGCCCCAGCGCGCGACAAAATAAAATGAGCATGTGCCATACGTTCAGCCATATCATCAAAGAAAGGAGCAACCTCTGCTTGTACGCCCATATCATGATAGATTTTGATCAATCCTCCAGCGTCACCCCGAACTTGCTGTACAATTCGCAAACGTTTACGGTTTTTATCATCGAGTAAAGCAATGGCTTCTGGAACAATATGTGAAAAAGCAGAAGCCCCTTGACTACCACCAAAAACCAAAAAATTAAATGGCTTTTCCCCCTCTGAAGAATGATAAGGAATTTTGGCCGCCTTCAACACAGCCTCACGGACAGGATTCCCCGTCAAAAGTATTTTATGAGCATAAGCGCCATTTGGCGACAACAAACCACCAGCGATTGCACGCACAAAAATTGCCAACATCCGATTGGCACGCCCCATAACAGCATTTTGTTCATGAATAAATGTCACACGCCTCGTTAAAGCAGCAATAAAAAGAGGAGGAAAGCTCGGATAACCCCCAAATCCTCCAACAAGAACAGGACGTAATTTATAAAACAACGCCAACGATTGCCCCATACCCCTTAGCAAAGACCAAAACGTCTTTATCAGAGCAAAAGGATGGCGTCGTGTAAATGTTGCCGATGAAACGATATGAATATGCTCTTCATCAAAGCCCCGAACAAAAGGTCGTGCTCTTTCATCTGTTATTAAATGAACATCATATCCACGCTTCCTTAATTCAACAGAAAGGGCTTCAGCAGGAAAAAGATGTCCACCTGTACCACCAGCCACCAAAACAATAACTTTTTTATCATTCATAAGGAGTATCCAAGACAGAAGAGGAAGAAAAAGCTGAAAGACGCGCTTCTGGCCAACGACGTGTTAAACTAAGTAACATGCCCATTGAAAAGGCAATCGCTACCATCGATGAACCACCATAAGAAATAAAAGGCAATGTCATGCCTTTGGGAGGAATTAAATGAAGATTAACGGCCATATTAATAGCGGATTGAAAGCCAATCATCATTGCTATGCCAGTAATACCAAGACGTATAAAGGAATCACGTGTATTCATGGCGATATACAATGAACGCATAACGATAAAACCAAACAGCATCATAATGAATAAACAAAGAATAATACCATATTCTTCAGCAGCAACGGAAAATACAAAATCTGTATGGCTATCAGGAATGATACGTTTTACTGTTCCCTCCCCAGGACCTTGCCCAAACCAACCACCATTCAAAATAGCCTCACGTCCTACATCCACTTGAAAGGTATCTCCTTCACCTGTCAAAAACCCATTGATACGCTCACGCACATGATGCAGAAAAAGATAAGCTAAAACAATTCCTACAGCGCCTAAAATAAGAAAGAGAAAAATAATAGTAAGAGGCACACCAGCAATAAAAAACAGCCCCCCCCATGTTGCACTTATTAAAAGTGTTTGTCCAATATCAGGCTGCAAAACCAGAAGCACACAACAAATGGCATAAAGTACAATCGCTAACGTGTATCCCAGCATTCCCCTCCGCTGTATCTGTTCGGAAAAAAGCCAAGCGGACATAACCACAAAAGCTGGCTTCATAAACTCTGAAGCCTGTACAGAAAAACCAAAGAGCACAATCCATCGCCGTGCTCCCTTTAATTCTGGACCCCAAAATAAGGTTGCAACCATAAGAGCAAGCGTTACAATAAGCAAAAGAGCACATAAACGACGAATATTAGGAATTGAAAAAAAAGAAATGGTCACCATCGTAAAAAATGCTAAAATGCTGAAAATGATATGCCACCGAACAAAATAAAAACTATCAGCAATTCCGATTTTTTTTGCAATCGTGGGGCTGGCAGCAAAAGACAGCATAATGCCGATCCCCATTAAAATTAAACAAGCTGCAAAGATAGAGCGATCAATCGTCCACCACCAATTAGCAATTGGATCTCTATCTGCGCGCGTAACCATGATATCTGCCTTATCCGTTTTATAAATTGTTTCAAAGTGATATGGTTCCCCCGCCTGTTTAACAAACACTTTAAAAACTAAATTACATAAAAAAAGATTCTGGAGTCTTAACGCAAAAATATTTTTTTATAACTGATGCTTTTTATTGTAACTGCATCACAAAAGAGACAAATGCTTCGCCCCGTTCTTCATAATTTTTAAATTGGTCATAACTTGCACAAGCAGGTGACAAAAGAACCGTCACCTCTTTTGCCTTACAACCTATTGCGTCAACAGCTGCTTCACACACCGCATTTTTCAAAGTTAAGCTCATAGAAAAGGGAAAAGCAGATCCAATAGTGCGAGCAAATTCTTCCGCCGCGCTCCCAATCAAATAGGCTTTACGAATTTTAGGAAAAAATTCTCTAAGAGACTCAATTCCTCCCTTTTTTGCCTGTCCCCCAACAATCCAAAAAATATCATTAAAGGTGGAAAGCGCAGGAGCTGTTGCATCTGCATTAGTCGCCTTGCTGTCATTGATAAACAAAACTGCCCCCATTTTACGCACTTGCTGCATACGATGATCCAACCCTTTATAACTTGCTAAATGCTTGTTCATAAAGGGATCGGTTATTTTTAAAGCCTGCAACGTTGCCAGTGCCATAAGAGCGTTTTGCGCATTATGACTTCCGCGCAAAGCATCCATAGACGCGAGATCTGCAAGCATATGGCGCTGTCCTTGACGAACAGAAAAGAGTTTCGTTTCCTCTGCATAAAAACCATTTTCAACAGAATGATCTTTGGAAATTGCCTCAATTTGCTTCCCCTCATCAAGTAACTGTTGATATAAAATCCGACAAGCTGCATCATCAACTGAAATAAAAGCCTGAGAAGCCTGAGCAACCAGCTGCCTTTTGGTTTGCACATAACAAGCAAAACTTCCATGTCGATCAATATGATCAGGTGTGAGATTTAATAAAAGTCCAATGGTCGGCTGAAGAGAGGGAGTAAGATCAATTTGAAACGATGAACATTCAATCACATAAATACGTTTTTTAACAAAGGGCTTAAGGGTTAATATTGCCTTTCCGATATTTCCCCCCATCTGCACATCATAGCCCATTTTTTCCAACAAATGCGCAAGTAAAGATGTTGTGGTTGACTTCCCATTCGTCCCCGTAATTGCAATGAAAGGAACATCTTGGTCACACAAACCATAATGCTGTAAAAAATGATGGCGCGCACGAACAAACAACTCAATATCACCGATAATTTCTATATTTTTTTTTCGTGCTTTTTCAACAACCCAATGGGGTTGAGGATAATTTAAAGAAACTCCAGGAGCTACAATCAATGCAACAAATTCTGACCAGTCCTCATCGTGAAGGTCTCTTGTTGGAATATTTTGCCGAAAAGCTGCTTGCACACTCATAGGATTATCATCCCACGCCACCACTTCCGCACCGCCACTGATCAATGCTTGTGCCGCCGCCAATCCCGACGTCCCTAATCCAAACAGAGCAACTTTTTGACCTTTATAACACGCAACAGAAATCAAAATCTCACCGTAATTTAAGTGTTGAAAGACCAATAAGAGCAAGAACAATTGAAATAATCCAAAAGCGTATCACCACTTGGCTTTCAGTCCAGCCTTTTTTCTCAAAATGATGATGTATCGGTGCCATAAGAAACACGCGTTTTCTTGTTAATTTGAAATAACCAACCTGAATAACGACCGAAAAAGCTTCCACAACAAAAAGCCCACCAATAAGAGCCAAAACAATTTCGTGCTTCGTAGCGACCGCAACAGTCCCCAAGAGTCCTCCAAGAGCCAACGAACCAGTATCTCCCATAAAAATAGCAGCTGGTGGTGCATTAAACCACAAAAAGCCAAGCCCAGCCCCAACAACAGCTCCCAATAAAACAGCCAGTTCACCTGTTCCCGATACATAATGGATTTGGAGATAATCAGCAAAATTCATATTACCAGAAAGATAAGCGATCAGAGCAAAAGATAAGGCTGCAACCATCACAGGAACGATAGCAAGCCCATCAAGTCCATCCGTCAAATTAACCGCATTACCCGTCGCAACAATGACAAAAGCAGAAAAAGGAATAAAAAACCAGCCCAAATTGATCAAGTAATCTTTTAAAAAAGGCAAAGCTAATCCAGATGAGCCAATTTGCAGAATGGCAAAAGCCGCAATGGACGCAACACAAAACTCCAAGCTTAACCGTGCTTTCCCAGAAAATCCTTTGTCTGTTTGTTTTGTGACCTTAAGATAATCGTCATAAAATCCAATTCCCCCAAAAGAAAGCATAACCAATAGCGATACCCAAAAGTAAATATTCGATAAATTACCCCATAAAAATGCCGATACCACAATGCCGGTTAAAATCATCAATCCACCCATTGTAGGTGTTCCAGCCTTTTTAAAATGTGTTTGAGGACCATCAGCACGAATCGGTTGCCCCTTACCCTGCCGCAATTTAAGAGAAGCAATGATGCTAGGTCCAAACAAAAAGACGATAAGCCCCGAAGTAAGCATAGCCGCTATCGTGCGAAAAGTAATATAACGAAATACATTCACACCTGGAAGCCAATCACTAAACGAAGAAAAAAATAGCATCATGGAATAAAAAAACCTCTTAAAACTATGAAGAAACCGCTTTATAGCGATCAAGCAATGCAGTCACAATATTTGATGAACAAAGGCTATTGGATGATTTAACCATAAGCAGATCCCCAGAAGAAATTTCTGCTAAAAGAAGCGATAAAATTTTCTCAATATTTTCAGCATAATGAACCTTAACACCAGCAGACAAATCACTGACTAAAGATTTCATCGCCTCACCAAATAGAAAAACCGGATTAGCACCAGAAAGACGTATTGGTTTTATTAAATCACGATGAAGCTTTTCACTATACTCCCCTAACTCTAGCATATCCCCTAAAATAGCAATTCGCCGCCCCCCTTTCCCTACAGGTCCTGTAGCAAGAAGCTCAAGTGCAGCACGCATAGAAGCAGGATTTGCATTATAGCTTTCATCAATGAGATAAAATTCACCCCCATTTGATAAAGACAGTCGATAACGAACACCTCGCCCCTTTTGAGAAGAAAAATGGCGAAAAGAAAGAAAAACAGGCTCTAACTCAACCCCCATAGCATCACAAGTAGCAATAATCCCTAAACTATTTTGCACAATATGGCGCCCAGGAGCACCAATTTGGACCTCCCTATCCTGCCCCCCCATACGCACAATCATAGAAGAACTATCGGTTAGAAGACGTATATCATGCGCTTGATAATCAGCATCTTTAGTCTCACCAAAGCTTAAGATCTTTTTTACACCGCATTTCTTTGCTTTTTGAACGAGATAAGAAAAAAAATCACTATCCGCATTTAAAATGGCAATGCCTTCCTCATCCAATCCTTCAAAAATTTCAGCTTTTGCCTCTGCTATTTCTTCAAGATCTTTGAAAAAACCCATATGTCCTGCACAAATATGTGTAATGAGAGCAATATGCGGACAAACCAGTTTGACCAGAGGGCGAATTTCATCTTTATGATTCATGCCAATTTCAAAAATACCATAATCACTCTCCATAGGCATCCGCGCTAAAGTGAGTGGAACCCCCCAACAATTGTTTAAAGAAGCGAGATTCGCATGAACATTCCCAGCCGTTGCAAGTGCTTGTTTCAAAGCTTCTTTTGTCGTTGTTTTTCCCACTGATCCTGTTACCGCGATAATCTTAGCTCTTGAACGTTTGCGTGCTGCTTGTGCAAGTTTTTCTAAAGCTTGCAAAACATCAGGAACAACGATGAGTGGAGCAGCTATCTTTTCCATATCTCTCAAACGGTGTTCCGCAACGATAAGAACGCCTGCACCTCGTGCATAAGCTTGCGCAGCAAAATCATGACCATCAAGATGATTCCCCTTAATGCAGAAAAAAACATCACCTTCCGCAAGAGTACGACTATCAATGGAAACCCCAGAAAAAGTTTCTGGCAGACTTCCCATTACAACACCCTTAACAGCAGCAACAAGTTCTTGCTTATCCCATAAAGCTGTCATCTCTTTCGGTCCTCTAGAGCTTCTATCGCTTTCAGACGATCTGAAAAAGGATAAGTTGTCTGCCCTATAATTTGGCCATCCTCATGACCTTTCCCAGCAATGATGAGTGTATCACCAGCTTTCAAAAGTTCCACCGCATAAGAAATAGCCTCACCGCGATCTGCTATCTCTATTGCTGTTGGCACAGCCTGTAAAATATCCTTGCGTATTTTTTCTGGCATTTCTGTGCGAGGATTATCATCCGTTACAATAACAATATCCGCTTTATCCGCTGCAATTTTGCCCATCAAAGGTCTTTTTCCTTGATCACGATCTCCTCCACAACCAAAAACAACAACCAAACGCCCTTGCGTAAAAGGACGAACAGAAAGCAAAACCTGCTCCAAAGCTTCTGGTTTATGGGCATAATCAATATAAACAGGCGCATTATTTTCTGTCTTTCCCACAAACTCTAACCGCCCAGGTGCCCCCTGCAAAGTTTCAAGCGCAGAAAAAACCTTACGAGGTGAAGCACCCGTTGCAATTGCTAACCCCGCTGCCATCAGCGCATTGGCTACCTGAAAATCTCCAGCTAAAGGCAAATCAAATGTATAGATATTGTTTTCCACACGACACTCAATACACTGTTTTAAGCGTTGATGTTCAACACGATTAATCGTGATAAATTGCCCCTTACGACCAATTGTCAAGACACGGCGGCGCGCTTGTGTAACAACATCAATAACCCTTTGTGAATAGACATCATCAGCAAAAATCAAAGCAGGAGCAGATTCAGGCAAAAGTGTATCAAACAACCTCATTTTAGCCCGCAAATAATCCTCCACACACCGGTGATAGTCCATGTGATCTCGCCCTAAATTGGTAAAGGCACCAGCCGTTAAACGGACTCCATCAAGACGTCTTTGATCAAGCCCATGCGAAGAAGCTTCAAGAGCTGCATGAGTCACACCTTCATGAGAAATTTCAGAAAGTAACCGTTGCAAAACGACCGGATCAGGTGTTGTGAGAGAACCATAAACATTCCGTTTAGGAGAAACAACACCAACTGTTCCTATACTCGCAGCACAAAATCCAACATGAGTCCAAATTTGCCGAAGAAAAGAGACAACAGATGTTTTACCACTTGTACCAGTTACAGCAACGACCGTTTCAGGCTGAGAACCGTAAAAACGTGCAGCTGCCAACGCTAAACTATGACGAACATTAGAAACACGTAAAATGGGAACAGATAAATCCTCAAGAACAGCATGACAATCTGTAACGATTGCTCGTGCGCCACGCTTTATCGCATCATTTATATAGTGTCTTCCATCACTTTTTTTTCCTTGAACAGCGACAAAAACATAGCCTGGCAAAACTTGTCGAGAATCGGCACTAATTCCTGTTATTTTCATTGCGGAAAGATTCTGATCTTCAAGACATTCTGTAAAAACTGTTCCAAACAACATAACGATGCACCTTTATATTCATTTTACCGTTGTTTAACGAAACTTGAATGGCTCTTTTTACTTAAAAGAGGCTCATATTCTTTTTTAAAATCTGGTTTTACACCAAGAAGACTAGCCGTGCGACGAACAATATTAGCAAGCATTGGTCCAGCATTCATTGCCGCTGTTGCTGAACGTGTTCCCTCCTCTGGCTTTGGTTCATCGATAATTGTTAAAATAACATAGGCAGGATCATCAATAGGAAAAGCAGCTAGAAAACTATTGAAATTTTTTGTTTTAGAATATTTTCCATTTTCAACTTTCTCAGCAGTTCCTGTTTTACCACCTACACGATAACCTTCTACTTTTGCATTACGTCCAGAACCAATATCACTATTTAATTGATAAAGGTAACGCATATTTTGGCTTGTTTTAGCTTGCAAAACCCGTTTTGCATGGTGCAAAGTTTGTTCTTTTGGTCGTTTTAAAAATGTCGGTGGAATTAACCAACCACCATTCATTAAAGCCGCCGCCGCAACGGCTGTTTGCAAAGGTGTTGTTGCCATACCATGCCCAAAAGAAATTGTCATAGAATGGATCTCCTTCCAATGATGTGGCACAATAGGATGAGCAACTTCAGGCAACTCTGTTACGAGTCGATCCAGTAACCCAAGTTTTTGCAAAAAATCACGATGTTTATCAATCCCTATCGCCAATGCCTCTTTAGCAGAACCAATATTGGAAGAATAAACAAAAACCTCCCATAACGTTAAGGGACGATTTTTTCCGTGAAAATCATGAATCATATATCCACTACTTGCCTTTATTGGCTTTGAAGCATCAATAATACTGTTTAAATGAAAAATATTGGAATCAAGTGCCATGGCGGTCGTAAAACTTTTAATAATCGATCCCATTTCAAATGTTCCGGCCGTCATCCGATTGAGACGATCACTTTTTAAAGCTTCAATAGGGTTTCCAGGATCAAAATCTGGTAGTGATGCCAAAGCCAAAACTTCTCCCGTATGTATATTTAAAATAACCGCTCCTGCAGCAATTGCCTTATAACGCTTCATAGCCTCAATAAGTTCATCATGGACAATTGCCTGAAGTCGTACATCAATCGAAAGCTGAACTTGTTTTAATGATTCTTCCATGGCAAGACCAGCAGCACGCAGAGCACTCAAACCCGCATCATCAATATATTTTTCCATACCTGCAATGCCTTGATTATCAACATTCACCATGCCGAGAATATGGGAAGTTACAGGTCCATCGGGATAAAAACGACGAATTTCAGTCCGAAAACCAATTCCTGGAATACCAAGTGCCATAATTTGTGTCTTCTGCATTGGTGTTAACCCACGCTGTATCCAAGAAAAACCAGATTTTCTTTTTAAGCGCTTATAGGTTTCCTGCCAATTAAGATCAGGCAAAACTGTTGAGAGCAATTCAATTGTTTCATCCACATCAATAATACGTCGTGGCTCAGCAAAAAGTGAATAAGTTTTAATATCTGTTGCCAATAAACGACCATTACGATCAACAATATCAGGCCGTGCCATCAATTGAAGAACTCCTGGCCCCTTTGCTTCTTCAATCTGTCCACCTTCCAACCCATAAGAAATAAGGCAAGCCACCATGATGCCATATAAAATTAAAAAGCAGAACAACGAAAAAAGCAAACGTGGACGACTGGAATAGGAACGACGAACAGAAACATTATGATTATTCAACGAATTCTTAAAGTGCTTTTTCTTCTGTAAGAATAAAAAAGTCGACTTCATCACTGCACGCCTTTTTGGACAACACCATTCATCTGAAAATCTCGCCGATTTGCCAAAATATCTTGATTATCTTCCAAAATATTTTGTTTAATCAATTCTTCAATTGGATCATGTACCCGTACCGGAATGTCCTTCAATTCTACGATTTGACGCGGCTGTATAACTTCTAATCCAAGTTCTTTTTGATAACGTTTCGCAAGTTTTTGCATGCGCGAAGGCTTGATCATCACAGCCCACTCAGCATGAAGCAAACTCACCGTATTTTTTGCTGCAGCAATTTCATGCTCAAGATGACGAATTTCGTTCATTCGTTTTTGAACATCATATTTTACCTTATAAGTAAGACCTGCCATACAAATCATAATCATCACTAAAATCATATCAAATGTACGAAAAACTGTCATTTCTTGCTGCCTTCAAAACTGACAATCTCTGCTAAACCAAATAATTTCATATCTTCTGCAAGAGCCTCTGCCTCAGTCCGTACACCAATACGCAACCGCGCAGAACGTGAACGAGGGTTTTTTTGTAACTCCTCTTTGGTTGCCGTTATCCCACCTTTAAACAACGGAAAAAATGTTGCTGGAGCAGCCTTTATTTCAGGCAAATAGCGTGATCTCCCACATTCTCCAGAACGAGCCGAAAAAAATCTTTTGACCATACGATCTTCAAGAGAATGAAAACTGACAACCCCCAAACGGCCTCCAGCTTTTAAAACGCGTTCAGCAGCAAATAAACCACGCGCCAATTCACCAATTTCATCATTAACATAGATACGAAGAGCCTGAAATACACGTGTTGCAGGATGAATACGCTCTCCCGGCTTACGCCCTACCAACGCTTCGATAGCATACGCCAAATCACCCGTACGTAAAAAAGGCTGAACAACACGACGCTTTTCAATCATCCGTGCAATTCGTCCCGCATAACGCTCTTCTCCTAATATCTTAAAAATACGCGCTAAATCCCTTGCCTTTAAATGATTGACAACATCACTGGCTGTAAAACCAATCTGAGCCATTCGCATATCTAAGGGACCATCTTTTTGAAAAGAAAAGCCTCTTTCTGCTTCATCAAGCTGCATTGAAGAGACACCAATATCCAAAATAACCGCATCCACCTTCTCTTCAACGACACGATCGAGCTGTGAAAATGTCATGTGTACCAAACGAAGGCGTGGAAAAAATTCATCAACAAGCGATTGTCCCGCACTAATAGCATAAGGATCACGATCAAGAGCAATCACCTGTGCCCCTTCCTTTAATAAAGCGCGCGTATAACCACCAGCACCAAAGGTGCCATCAATCACTTTTGCTCCAACCAATGGCATAAGCCCAGCCAAAACTGGCTGCAACAACACTGGAATATGGCGTTCAGCTCTTTGATCCTGCTTTATCAAAATAATCCGTCTTGAAGTTATGCTGTTTCAAATCAACAGCTCTCTCATGGTAATTGATATCAGAATAACTCAACCTTCAACTTTCACATCAATCACAATGAACAAAAAGCTAAAGTTATCCCGATACGCATCCTAACGCATTATGCTTAAAGAAATGTTATAATTTTTTTTAATATTCTTTGTTCAAAGATACATTTCAAACACACCGACTCCATGAAAGCACATATGGAATCGATCTTATAAAATACCGCGTATAATCATGAAATATCAGTCGGCCTATAAGCCGGGTTCTGTATAGTAAAGCTTACACTTTACATGGCAACCATTCATCTGGGACGGATGTTACCATCCGCCTCGTGCAACCTACCCGAATGACTCGCCCGGAAATCGGCTGCAAATTAATTGCACGTCATTTCTATTTGGTCTTGCTCCCGGTGGGGTTTACCTTGCCACATTCATTACTGAATGCGCGGTGGGCTCTTACTCCACCCTTTCACCCTTACCTATAAAAATAGGCGGTTTACTTTCTGTGGCACTTTCCCTAGGGTCACCCCTGCCGGGTGTTACCCGGCACCGTTTTTCCATGGAGCCCGGACTTTCCTCACCTGCCGCATTTCAGCATTGGACAAGCGCGGCTGCCCAGCCGACTGACATCCTAGGTTTATAAAACATTTTTTGCTCAGTGGAAATAGCATCTTAAAATATTTTATGACAAACCTCTCTCAACAGATGTTTTTATTTTAATGAAGCCAGATAAGTTTTTACTTTTGTGCAATATTTCGCTGAAATGGAATTCATTTTTTTTGCCGCATGGCCTGCGTTATATTTCAGGATTGTACCACACGTACTTCCACCACTGAGTTTATATGCCCGTGCCAAATAACGCATACCATATTCAAGATTGGTCGCAGGATCGTACAAATCTTGTACAGAACCACTAAAGCCCAACCCTCGTGCAGTAGAGGGTTTAATTTGCATCAAACCTATTTCGCCAGCAGCCCCCTTTATACGTGCCTTATAATTACTTTCAACTTTTACAACAGCATGTGCTAAATTAACGGGAACATTATATTTATTTGCAAGTTTCTGAATAAGAAACTCATAAGGACGAGCAGAAATCTGAGAAGCAACACTCCCTAAGCCTTCTCTTGTTTCTGCAACATTTAAAACACTATGAGCCAAACTTATATCAAACACAAAAAATACAGCATACGCTGTATTTAACAAGATTTTCAAAAATTGCATTTTCTTTCTCTCACTCAAAAATTCTCAAATTCTAACCGCAAATAATTTCCAAATGTATTGTACAAAAAAAGAAAGCAAGAAAACGGCTTGAAAAGGGAAATATTAAGACAATTTCAAGATAAAATTCTTTATAAAAAGAAAAACTCTTTATACATAAATTATAGATTTCTCTATATCATCAAATAAAAAAACTAAAAGACTATAACTCAACTTATATCATATTAACTAAAATGATATATTTTATCAAGTTCTGCTATATCTATTGTATCAATCGATTTTTATATTATAAAATAGCACTTTAAAGAGATATGATATTTTTTACATACGATGATTAAATTTTTTATTGAGATCAATTCCACAAAGCAATAGAGACGAAACCATCTTTATCGAAGATCCTCGATATCAAAAAAATTTCACAAAAAATATAAACCGTTATCAACACTTCTTTCTGGTTAATAAACACCCACTACACTCTTTATGTCCGATAAAACCTCAACAAATCCCCCCATCATTACGCATAAAAAATTCATAAATATACTAAAACCATTATACTCTTTACCAATTCAAAATATTGCAATAGACTTTTAGCTCTCAAGATGTCTCAAAGAAGCTTTTTAATTCCTTTTTTAAAGAGCTTTTATCCACACAAGCCTCCTACTTGTGGTGTACAAGAAACTGATTTTAATTTTTTCACCATGGATAAATTTAAAATGAGGGAATTTTACAATTCTTAAGATTCTTACTCAAGATGAAAATGATAAATTATCATTATAGAACAATATACTAAAAAATATATCTGTCTTTTTCCCTACAACAAAGCTTAACAATGACTTTTGTCTGTTTTTTGAAAAATGTTAGAAAGCTCAATACCCCCAAAGCCTTTTAAAATAAAAATAGACCTCTCATCTTCATTCAAATATTTTTTATTTGTTACAGACTATCATCTTATTAGCCTTGCACCTCATTTTTAGAAATAATACAAGTGGATAAATATCCTAAAATCCGTAGAACAAAGGAAGCTTAAATCCTTTAAAAATTTTTTATTTTCTCATATCAAATAAAAAATAACTGACATATAAAATGCAGTTAATGTGTTTTATTATAGTCAATACCGCTTTTGCTTTTGTCATTGTAGCGCTTGATAATGCAATTAACTTGACCAATACCCTTAATAGACTTTCTATCTCTCCTGTAATAATTGCAACATTACCATTATACTCCGATTGCTTACCTTTTGAGTAAGATAAATTTGTTAATTATCTTAAAAATTGATTATCTCCTCGCACTTTTCAAGATTTAATGAAAAGCTCTTGCTCCTTAAAATAAAACCCAAAAGCGCGATTAAAAAATAGCTAAAAATAAGTATTAGCAATGGAAGGACGAGAAATCGCTTTCGAGAGAGCCATAGCAACAGTTTCACCAGATTTTTGAGCCTGTTCACGACTCTGACCACTTTTAACAGCAAGCGCAGTTACATCACGACGCAGCTGCGCAATAAACAACTCTTGCTGTTGAGGGGTCATCTTAGAAAGATGCTTGATAATATCTGGAAAAGATACGGATAATCTCTCTAATAACTCCTCCTCTGTTACATCAAGCTGCTGAGAAGAAAAAGAAGAGCGACTGGAAAAAAACTGATAAACAACACTACTTCGAGAAGCAAAAAAGACAGCGCCAAAAATAAAAAATACAAATAAAACAAAAATAATACGATGCGAAAAAGATTCCATTATCTCTTACCTAAAGATCACAGAATACAAACATAGATTCCTTTTATGATTTCCCTTATAGCATTCAACAATGCCTCAATAAAGAAAAATCAAATTATTCAAAATGAATACGCTAACACTATCCGCCTAACAAAACTTTAGGTACTATAGGCGAAACAATAACAGATCTTACACTTCCCCCCTATAAAACCTTACACATCCCCTAAAATAATTATAAAAAGCCTGACTGAGGAAATCCTCAGTCAGGCCAGACAATCTAGGGGATCCACGCGGGGGGGGGGGGGAGGAGGTTCCCCGATCGTCCTCTCACATCAACCACTAAGATAGCCGATGCAATATTCTTGCTATGGAATAAAATTCTTTAAACAACAAGAAATTCTTATCATCTTCTACGCAAAAAAACATAAAAGAATTATAAATTATTTAAAAATGTTTAAATTTAGGCAAAAAAAGTTCAAAATGACCCAATTTGAAGCAATTTTATTTCTAGAAGCACCAATTAGAATCTACGATCATTATAACTTTTAAATAGTTTCTTTCATAACTCTGATGATCATAATTAAAAAAAACAGTAATTTCTACGTATCCACCCTATAAAAATCAAACTACGTAAAAGTAGAATCATTTTTCCAACAACAATCACCACAAAAAGAAAAACGTAGATTTTTAAAATCTTACACAAATAACCGTAAAAAATGAAAAACTTTTTCTTGCAAGAAATCTATGAATTATTCATATAAAACAATAAATTATAGAAATAAAATCTTATCTATTTTTATAAAAAATTTCTGTAAATGATCATTAAAATATTGTTACATCCCTCATGTAACAATCAATGAAAAATTTAAACAGCTTAATCGTATGAAAAAATGAGAGCTCTAACGGTATTTGCTTCGAATCACGCCCTACAGTCATTGCAAATCACGATAAATCATTTTACAATAACCAACAGTCTCTAACGCATCTTAACATAACAAACCGAGATCAATGCAGACATTTTTGCTTAATCTCTATCATTTAAATGATCCCGTAAAATAATACACATAGTAATTTCTATGCTCAAAAATTGTTATAGTCTGTTCTTCTAACGTAAACAATTCATTGATTTACAATCATAACTCATCATTTTACAATTTACATGAGAGATCTCAAGAACGTAAGGTTCCCTTATTTTCAATCTTCGTCTATTGAATCAATGAATAGCCATACTATCGCACATCACAAACAAGAAGAAGCATATGGATAAAAAACATAAAACGATAATGCCGGCTTACAACTTTCATTTAAACTAAAGACGATGGTGCCCTATCAATTTTACGCTATACCCACGGACTGCGTCATAAGATGAGCGGCAAACATAAAAAGAAAGAAAATACGTTTGGCAAGAACAATGGACTTATTTAATAACCTTCATAACTTCTCATGATAAAGAGATACGAAACTTTAGTGTAATATCACGCTTTTCTTTCCTACTTTCAGCCACGAACTATCCATAGATCATCGCCAATCTTATTTTTATGAATATAATGCAAAACACATAGATGAACACCATATATGAATGCTTATAGAAAGAAATAAACGTAAAGCCAGATGCGTTATTATAACCGTTGTTGTACAAAATGTTTTTAAAATTCAGAATATCACTCCAATCATTACCAATTTATGAGTAATTTTATGGCGTCATCTACCAAGCTTTTACTTTTTCTATTACTTGTAAATCAACACCTGCTCTAAACATAGCAATATGTTTGAAATAAAGATTAGAGCAAATGAGAGCCATGTGAAAAGTTCTAGCTTTTATATGCCCAATTAGAGTAAAAATATTTACATCTGTTTGAGAGATCTTAAAAAGCCATCATTCATTTTGGAAGAAACATAAAAGCCCAAAGATAAAAAACTATTGCTATCTTTACCATCCCTTTCATTTGCCTTTACGACTTTCAAACACGCTCATAACGCTGTATTTTAAATAATGAAAATCATGCATTGTCTCACCTTTTTACTTTTTCGTCTTTTTAGAGCATCTTTTTGCACTCCTCACTAAAAATTCTAAGGTACTTCTTATCTAAAAATCTGTTTTAAAGAGACATTTTAAAATCTATTGGGCACCACCATCTTTGACATTTATGAAGGTATGAGCCATCACTATATTATATTGTGCGGCATTATATCATATTGCAGCCGCTCTCACATTTAGAAAATGTATGAAAGATGTATTTTCTTTTACAAACGGTATCATTAAGATAAATACCTTCTTTTGTAGCAGACAAACAGACTCTTTCGGATTCTGAAACAGGAAATTGAAATGAAACAACATTCCTGTATTTAAACCTCTTATTGAGTCTAAAAAAATCAATGATCTTTTAAAATCAATATATTGGCTAATAAAATATAATATCAAGACACCTTAAATAATGATCCTCATAGGCTTAACTCTATAGAAGGTGCTTCATTATACAGCCTACACGCCGCTATAAAACACCAATACTCCCATATAAAAACATAATACAAATGTAAAAAACAATAGCTTATCAATGATTGAAGAAAGTTTTATCTTTACGCTATTCCTTGAGAAAAATCAGAGAATAAAGCACATTAACAAACGCGATTTATGCAAAATCTACTTGTTTATCTTTGATATCGTCAACCAATAAACGCGGATCACGAGCAAGCCAAAGCGTAACCATACCCTCCTCATTGTTTTCATTTTGTATAGGAGTAAGACAAACCGTTTGTTCTAGAACAAGTCCCGAATTTTTAAGCCATTGTTCTATTTGTAAAGCCGAAAATCCAAGACGCATATGCACTTGATCAGAATATGAAGGCTCAATTTCATGATAACCAAAATCCACAATCAATAAACGGCCATGAGGACGCAAAACGCTTGATATCTCATGAAGAAATATTTCAGGATTTTCAAGAAAATGTAAAACCCAATGAAGAATAACTAAATCAAAAGTTGTATCTCCAACAGACAAGTGAAAAACATTGCTATCAAGCACGACTTGAACCGCATGCGTATAAAGATTAGAAAACAATTTTAAGATAGAGTCTCCACCTCTTCCAATATTCAGCATCGTCTGAAATGGTTTATCGCCAATGGTTTCAAGTAAAGCGTTTTCTACACCATGATCTGCCATATAGGATGACCGTAATACATCCCATTGCAATGCATTTTGTAAGAAATGCTTCTTCCTCGTTTTTTGACGCTGCTTTTTAACATCCTTCAAACGTTCTAAATCATGCGCTAACAACACATCATTCTTTGGCAAAGCCGAAAGAACACCCATCACAATGTCTTTACCCCAAAAATCATGACAAAGCTTAAAATAAAGGCTATCCCCCTTCTGATAACGCTCAATCAATCGTGCTTCGTACAATAAACGTAAATATCGTGATATACACGCTTGCGACTGATCAAGAATAAAAATAAAATCAGGAATTGTTAAATCTTCATGATGTAAGAGCCTAAGAACACGTAAATGGCTTACTTCTGCGACCGCTTTCAACAGCACAATCATTGCATCTAAACTTGCACTTTTTTTCATAAACATCCCCTAAACATTCCTATAAACATTTGTTTATAGGAAAAAAAGTCAAGCATAAGGCGCATATTCTCATCTATTTTGTTCTTGTCATTTTATCATACTATGAAAAAAATAAGCTAATGTAAAAAAACCAACAGATCTTATCTCCCTGCTTCTCGTTATAATGAGAATACATTGATTTATAATAATAATTCATTCATTTTTAACTTGAATAAAAAACCGGAATACCGTAAATTTTTCTCATTTCAAATCTATTCATGATAAATCAATCCAAATCATTCTCTTACAGCTCATAAACGGAGGGGACAGATGGATAAAAATACCTTTTATGCCCACCTCAAAACAAGAACTGCATACTATTGAGAAAAAATAACATAATAATGCCAGCTTGCATTTTTATTAAGTAAAGATGATAATGCTCAATGACCAGAGCATTCGTAGAAATAGTACTATACTCTTCATCCCCTCTTTTTCATTGCAGTTTTACAAAAAATAACCGGTTATATATCATGAGTAGAATAACCCTATTTAGGTCATAATTTCATAAAGTGTCTCTTACTCTTTTCAATGAATAAAAACTCCCACAGAGTACACACACTTTATTTATGAAATAACAAACGCAATAAAATACACTATTATTCCAACAAAGTTGAGATAAAAAAATTCTAGCGTGTAAGAGGTTTATAATTTGCATGCTTAGGATTAAGAGATTCCGCCCCAAGACGACGAACTTTATCAGCCTCATATTCAGCAAAATTACCTTCAAACCATTCTACATGACCATCACCTTCAAAGGCTAAAATATGTGTTGCCAATCGATCAAGAAACATACGATCATGCGATATGATAACTGCACAACCAGCGAAATTTTCCAATGCATCTTCCAATGCACCCAATGTTTCAGTGTCAAGATCATTTGTCGGTTCATCAAGAAGAAGCACATTCCCCCCCTCTTTTAGAAGTTTCGCCAAATGTACGCGATTGCGCTGCCCTCCTGATAAATTTGCCACCTTCTGCTGCTGATCTGCCCCCTTGAAATTAAAAGCCCCGCAATAAGCGCGGCTATTCATCTCATATTTGCCTAATTTAATAATGTCATTTCCACCAGAAATTTCCTCCCAAACAGTTTTATCCCCCACCAAGGAATCGCGACTCTGATCTACATAACTCATGTGAACTGTTTCACCGATACGTATTTGACCTGAATCAGGCTGTTCCTGTCCCGTCAACATTTTAAACAAGGTCGACTTTCCCATACCATTGGCTCCAATAACGCCAACAATACCCCCAGCAGGAAGTTTAAAAGAAAGAGAATCAATCAACACACGTTCGCCATAAGCTTTAGAGAGATTATCAACTTCAATAACAACTTGTCCTAATCTTTCTCCAATAGGAATAATGATTTGCGCCTCTCCAGGACGGCGCTCACGTGCGGCTTGAACCAACTCATCATAAGCCTTAATCCGAGCTTTTGACTTTGCTTGTCGCCCCTTTGGACTAGAAGCGATCCATTCTTGCTCACGGGATAACGCACGTTGACGCGCCGCCTCTTCACGACCTTCTTGAGCCAAACGCTTGGCTTTAGCCCCCAAATAAGCAGAATAGTTCCCTTCATAAGGGATACCTCTACCGCGATCTAACTCTAAAATCCAACCCGTGACATTGTCGAGAAAATAACGATCATGGGTTATCAAAAGCACGGCCCCTGGATATTCACGTAGATGCCTCTCAAGCCAAGCCGTCGTTTCAGCATCTAAATGGTTTGTCGGTTCATCCAAAAGTAATAAATCAGGTTTTGACAAAAGCAATTTACAAAGTGCAACACGCCGCTTCTCACCACCCGAAAGTTTTGTTACATCCCCATCGGCTGGCGGACAACCAAGAGCAGCCATAGCCATTTCCACTTGACTTTCTAAATCCCAAAGATTCTGACTGTCAATAATGTCCTGAAGCTGTGCACTTTCATCAGCCGTTTCCTCGCTATAATTCATCATCAATTCGTTATAACGCTCAAGAATTTCCTGTTTATCTGCAACACCTTCCATCACATTACCACGTACATCTTTGCTCGCATCAAGCAAAGGTTCTTGTGGTAGATAACCACAGCGTGCTCCTTCAGAAATCCATGCTTCTCCCGTATATTCTTTATCTAGCCCAGCCATAATACGTAAAATAGTTGACTTCCCTGCACCATTCGGCCCTAAAATACCGATCTTCGCATCTGGATAAAAAGACAAATGAATATTTTCTAGAACTTTTTTATTGCCGTAAGACTTGTTAAGCCCAGCCATATGATAGATAAATTGACGTGCCATAAATTTCTCTTTATATTATGCGATATTAAAGATTAGGATTTTGAAAAAAACTGCTTTTGCTTTTTGAAACAGTACAGTAAATAGCACTTACATCGTATCAAAAGCTTTTCGCTTTATATTGGTACATTTTTTCTAATCTCACAAGCCCCAGTATGGTCCTGAATGCAAAAAAACATCCCCCTAAAGAGCAAAAAGCAAATCTTTTTAGCTGTCCCTGAAACCTGTTATCAAACCTTGCCTCTCTTTTCCATACCAGATATAACATTGTATTTTTATCGTATTAAACCGACTTATCAATGTAATATGGTACCACAAAGAAAAGCAATTCTCTATGCGCCTTCTTTTCTCGCTTTATGGGCTTTATATTACGCAGTAAAAAATCCTTCTCTTTTTTCATCGATTTTTTGCTACGGAAAGCAATGGACCTCACCCCTTGCCTTGATATGGCTTAAATTACGTTTACAAAACGACCGCCGCCTTATGGGATCTGACGTCCCAAGCCCAATGATCATGAAAGCTCTGCATCAACACATAGCAACAAATGAATACAGTGCACTTCCCATTGGTACGTGGTTACAATTCGTAAAAAACTATAAAACCAATTGTAAAAACTTATCCATCCCCCTCTTTTGGCTTGATAATTATAAAAATAATATCAATATCCAGCAACTCATTTCAAAACTTCAAGACGACATATAGCTTTTTAAAAATACGATAAAAGCTCATCTCGTATAGGAATATATTTATGGAAAAAAAAGCCTTAATCGTCATTGATGTTCAAAATGACTTCTTATTAGGTGGAGCACTTGCCGTACCACAAGGTGATGCTATTTTACCCGCCGTCAATAATCTCATAAATCATTTTGACCACGTTATCTTAACCCAAGACTGGCATCCCAAAAACCATTGCAGCTTTGCTTCCTGCTATCCTGAAAAAAAGCCCTATGATACAGTCATTCTTGACTATGGTCCTCAAATACTTTGGCCTGATCATTGCATACGAGGAACACAAGGAGCAGAATTTCATCCATCTCTTAGAGTAGAAAAGGCACAGCTTATCCTTAGAAAAGGCTATAACCAAAAAATGGATAGCTATTCTGCTTTTCTTGAAAATGATCAAAAAACACCAACAGGTTTACAAGTTTATCTCAAAGAACATGGCTTTACTAAGCTCATTATGTGTGGCTTAGCAACTGATTTTTGTGTCGGATTTTCTGCTCTTCACGCTATGCAATACGGTTTTAAAGTCAGTGTTTCATTAAATGCCTGTGCTGGTATTGATGTAAACGGATCACTAAACACTATGCTTAAAACAATGAACGAAGCTGGTATAGAACTTTTAATGGTTTCTTAAAATATCCTTCTCTAATCTACCATTATAATACACTGATTTATAAAGGATAAATTATTTTGCACATATTTAAGTAAGAGTCCAGAGTATCGTAAATTCTCTCATTTCAAACCTGTTTCAAAATCATTCTCTTACACGTTACAAATAGAATCAATGTATGAATAGAAATCATTCAAAAAAATAGTAAGGCCTCTTATGAACCATTAATGCAAGAACTTGTCATAATATTGAAAGCGGGTAAAAGTATAGCATCATCTTTCTGCCTTATATTTAGGTCAAAAAGTATCCTAGGGATTATACATTATTGGCTTCATGAATATATCATGCAATGAATTCAACTTTTTAAAAACGCAAATAAGCAATAAAATAGTATTTTATTTTGCATGAAAGACCTCTTTTTATTCAAAGATATGCGATAAACAAAAGCGTGAAAAAGGAAGAAATCTCCATTACTTAGATACAACATGTTTATCCAATTGATGATGCTTATAACGAATCGAAGAATATAATGCCATTCCAATAATACAGATTCCCACAAGTCCTGTTAAAACTTCAGGAACCGATATAATCGTTTGCAAATACATAATCACTGCAAGAACTAGAATTGCATAAAAAGCACCATGCTCTAAATAACGATAATGCAATAATGTTCCTGATTCAACCAACATAATTGTCATAGAACGAACGTAAAATGCACCGATACCAAGACCTATCGCAATAATAAAAAGGTTGTGTGAAAAGGCAAAAGCACCAACCACGCCATCGAAAGAAAAACTAGCATCAAGAACTTCTAAATAAAGAAACGCCCCTACCCCCCCGTGAGCTACTGTTGTTAAAGTCTTTTGAGGAGTATCCAAGAGATGACCAACAACTTCAACACCGATAAAGGTCAAAAGTCCATAAAGAGCTGCCAATAAAAAAGTTATTTTATTTTCTGCGTCAATCTGACCTGAAACAAATAAGATCAAAATCAAAACAATGGCAATATCAATTCCAACAAGCGCCCCAAACTTTTGAGCAGGTCTCTCTATAACATTAAGCCAATGCACCTCTTTTTCAGAATCAAAAAAATATTTTAAGCCAACCATCATAAGGAAAGTTCCTCCAAAAGCAGCAATCCCCATATGCGCATCGGTTAAAACTTCAGCATATCGATGTGGTTCCCATATCGCTAATTTGACTGCGGCAATTGGATTAATCCCAACAGCAACGACAACCACCAATAATGGAAAAACAATTCGCATCCCAAATACAGCTATCAAAATGCCCCATATAAGAAAACGACGACGCCACAATGGACTCATTCTACTAAGAACACGGGCATTGATAATAGAATTATCAAAAGATAAAGAAATTTCCAAAATTCCTAAAACAACGCAAATAAAAAAATATTTAAGAAAACCAGTAATACTTTCCGTTTCAAACCAACCAATAACCCCTCCTAAAAAGACACCAATAATCGTGAAAAAAAAAGCAAACCCAAAATAGCGTAATAGGGCCATGATCATTCCTCAAAGTTTATTTTCTACTTCATCTAAAGCACACCCAGTACAAATCCAAAGTTTGCATCTCTTTAAAGTTGCATCTATTAATGCAGAGGTGTATAGAATATATATGGTAAAGTTACATGAAAATTCTCTCAAAAAAAGCAAGAGACAAATGTAGCAAACAAGGAATTTTGTTTTGAAGTGAATATCAATTGTCAATACAATAAGTGAAAGATTGCTTTCTATCCACGAAAATAAAAAAATAAAAAGAAATTAAAGCTATAATATTGACATTATATCATAGATTATTAATACATAGTGTGCTTTTATTATTTGATGATTTATACCATGATGATTTACCGAGGGAGATAATTCGTGGCACGTCCTGAAACTGAATCAAAAACTATATTTGGAAAACGTTTACGTTATGTACGTCTTGCTTTAGGCGATCCATCACGTGAAACCTTAGCTAAAAGTTTTAGCATGACAAAAAATTCCATTGCTTTTTATGAGCGTGGAGAGAGAGAACCTAATCTTAGTGTCTTACAAACATACCGCACGTTATATGGTGTCAATATTAATTGGCTTTTAACTGGACAAGGGAAAATGTTTGACACCGAATATACTAAAGGTGATTTTGACTGGAATTATTTTATTAAAAAAATTGAAGGTCTTGAAGAAACACTTGCCAACAGTGATCGTAATGAAAAACTAAATCAAGAAAAAATCGATAGCTCTTATGAAAAATTGCAGCAATATTTATCAAGGCAAGGTTCATCAAACGGTCTTAGCCCTAAAACTGCAACCTCTTTGATCGATATGAAAGCTAAAATGGCCAATTCTTATACCCTTAGCTTATTCATTGATTTACTCATTCGAAGCGTATCCCAAAAAGAGGTTATAGCTAATCAATAAACGTCTATTTCAAAAGAAAAAACAAGAAGTGATTAAACTCTGCCAGTATGGAGAAAAGTATTTTTTACTCTATCCGTGCTGGTGGGGTTTTGTATAATTTATAAAATTTGTTTCTATAATGACAATAAAAATATTTGCGTTATAAATGAAAGTATAGTGTCTTTAAATTAAAAAAATAATTTTATAGTATAAAATTCTCATTCATATCTTATTGACAAGAAATTTTTTCTTGTTAAAAGAATAATAGCTCTCATAGAAATTATTTTTTAAGGTCAGAAAATTTAAGGGGAATATATTGACGGCTTCCTATAGAGACATACATTAATGTTCACAAACGGATTAGTTAAATATTTATCCTAAAAATTATCAGCTATTTTATGAGGTGGGAAACATGTATTTTGAGGTGTTTCAAGGAGTTCACAATCAATGGTACTGGCGTTTAATCTCAGGAGATGCACAAAAAGTTGCTTTTTCTAGTAAAGGTTATCCAACAAAACAAGATATCCTAATCAATATTGAACAAATTAAAGAAATTACACATAAGGCTCTTGTTAGAGAACTACAATCCTAACATTCTTTACCATTAAAATAAGCGTTCATTTTGTATAATGGTATGTTGAGTTACTTTTGTGACAAATGAAAGATGGCTGTTTTTCCCTCAATGAGAGGAAGTTTTTGTGTTATTTCTAACACTCACAAATAACATCCATATTCTTGTAGATTATATGTTTATTTTCAATCATACTCAAATCTCTATAGCATTTATCAAAAAGAAAATCTCTTAAGTCTTGTATTTTTCATAAAAATAAACGCACATGAAGAGAAGATAAATCATCAATGATGAAATATAATTACTCTACAAGATATTAATATCTTTTAATATTTCTTTTCTGTATCTAATAATCATAACTGATTTATCCATTTCATCTTCATAAAAAACAAATATCTCGTTCTTTCTATTATCATGCAATTTTTTATACCTATTAGCTGAAACTATCGTAGCATTTACACCTTACATCTAAAAGGAACATGCAAAATTGTTCCAGCAATAATATAAAATTTCTGGATTATATAGACGCGCTTTTTAATAACTAGCATACCTATAAATTGGTTTATCATCATAAACTCTTATTTTATGACCAACGACGCTCTGTCATATAAACTTAAATGTTTTCATAAAATCAGAGTAAACTTGAATATTCTCTTTCAATACAATCTCTCCATCAGTATCATAATTGGCTTCATTAAAGTTTATCTCTCTCTTCATTCCAATCTTCCTAACACATTTCCATGCCCTTTAATGCAAAATATGAATACAATCACTCTTTATCATCTTCAAATTTAAGCATTTTTTTATATTTCTTTTCATTCTTTTCATATTGCTTAATTTGTTTTTTCAGTTTTTCAATTGCTTGGTCACGTCTTTTAATCACCATACTTTGCTCTCTAATAGCTCTATCTCGTTCTTCAGTCATCTTCATAGAATCTCTTAAAAACTCATGCTTTATTCTTCTAGATTCCTCTTTTAAAATTTTCACTTGACTGCGATAATATAAAGAAAATCGAAATATAGCCCCGCTGCACAACAAAACAACAACCATTGCTCCCAATAAAATTTCGTTTACACTCATTTGGATCTCCCTTAATTGTCGCTCAAGTGATCATCTTGACCAATTTGTTTCATCCTCAATTAAAAAAAAGAATGCAATAAATTGCATGTTCCAAGTGTGAACAATCACTCTCGGCATTCTTATCTTCTCCATTAAAGCATTGATAAATGACGCAAATAAATCTCTGAAAGCGGCTAAATCTACACTCACACCAATTATTTGCGACACATTTATTGACACAAAATACAAAAAATAAGGAACGTCAAAAAAAACTAACGACGCAATGCAATCATACAAGCCTTGCCCAAATCGTTCCTATCTTCTTTTTTTACACCATGTGGAATGCAGCTATATATGAAAGTTTTTTATCATTACAAAAATCTTCAGTGTCACAAAGCACAGCATTTCTGTAAAATTTTGCCTTCCCACAAATCTTTACATCATCACAAACTAAAGCATCATTATAAACTCGAGCCTTTCTACAATCACGAGTATCACCATAAAATTCAATACATTGAGCTTTTAAAACTTGATCAAAAAAGACCGCATTAGCGTAAACATATGCATCTCCACTCATATTCAAATAACGATAAAGTTCTTATTTTTCATAAACATGCGAACTCTTACGAATGACTACACAACCATATGTTAATGCATTGTTATAAATAACAATATCATTATAAACACAGACTTCATTATAAACCGCAGCATCATCAAAACATATTCATCCCCATAAGGGCATTGATCGAATGTACAATTCTACCAAACAAGCACCTTTGTAGCTCAGATTACCTTCCCGTTTAATAAAATATCCAAGATCACTTTTTTGATATTTCCCAATTTTTTAATACATATATACGATATACCATCTGATAGTGATCTAATTTATTACAATAAAGGAGAAATCAGTATTCTTTGCCTATGAATTTACATTTTTTCTACAGTCACTATCCTATCTCTTAAAGCTCTAAAGCCTCGTTATATTCACACACTACCTCAACGCAGAATTTTTTTTACAAATTCTGATGTTGGGGTATATCTTGATTTATAATGCTGCTACGTATACTATCATAGTGAAATCTCATAAACATACGAGTGTGTATCGCCCTTTCTGGTATACACATTTACTTTTTCACAACCGTGGAACTAAGCAACCATTTTTATTGATTCGAATCTGAAAGTGTATGGGGACATTTTGTTATTAGTTAAAAACAACTCTATATGCTTCCTTAGCGAAGAGCTACACATGGATATTTTCACGCTCCTTGTATCATATATTCTGGATTCGCAACGCAATATTAACGCTATAGCGTAAATATGTAAAGGTCTAAAAATGACAAAGACTGAAAAAGATTGGTTCCAACGCTTAGTTGAATTAATAAAAAGTGACGGACGAACAATGATTGAAATAAGCAGAGCTGCAGGCTGTGGACAAAATTACGTCCAACAAATGATAAATGGGGGAAAGAGGCCTTCTGTAGATAAACTCATGGCTATTTTGAACACACTGGGAAATGCTAGTGCCATATATGTAATAACTGGTTTCAACATCTCCGATGAAGATTTAAAACTCATAACTTTGATTTCGTCTGGAGATAAAAAGAAGATTGAAGCCTTAAATGTTCTGTTGAATGAGCAGAATCTTTAGAATTTTCTACTTTATCTAATATCGCTTGCTTTTGAGACGTTGATAAAGACTCCCATTTCACAATAATATCAGATAAAGTTGTTTCAAATTTTTTATCATTCTTCATAGTCATACTCCGTGTAGTCAAACTATATAACGCTAAAGCGTTTAAATATATCTCATACCTTAGAAAAAAATATTTGCAATAGGCAGTATGGAAGCAATTGTGTACAAACTTATTTTACAAAATCAGATGAAGTTCTATTAGTCATGTACCATGGTGAAACA
Source organism: Bartonella sp. TT29SHDZB (assembly GCF_042193395.1). Lineage (NCBI taxonomy): Bacteria > Pseudomonadati > Pseudomonadota > Alphaproteobacteria > Hyphomicrobiales > Bartonellaceae > Bartonella > Bartonella sp. TT29SHDZB. Next base: position 33,091 of record NZ_JBHILQ010000007.1, on the reverse strand, counting down.
GAAAACATCACACGATCCAGACCTTCTTATGAAAATTGGTATAATCTATCAAAAACGCGAATAATGTTACGCAAATCTTGCGATTCGGACCAATAAAAACTAATGTGAAAATATCCCTGAATACACTCCTGAACTCTATATAAGAGAACACGAAAAAGCTTTTTTGAAAAAAATACATCACAATTTTATTCTACATAGCACCATCTATGTTTTTTTAACAATATTGCAAAGCAAGAATATAACAATGTTATAGGAATAAATTCTTATAAACAGAGCCACACTACCTAAAACTCTGTAACACGTTTACAGGTAACCTCCCCTCTAAACGCACCTCGTAAATACTAATATAAGTCTCTATCATAAGCAAAAATGATACTATTAAAAAATAAAACGAATCACCACGCACAATTTTTGTAGGTAAATTGTATACAGATTTACAACAAGAGAGAAATTTCCTTATGCAAATGAAGAATTATCTTTTCAAAGTATGACTTTGAAGAAGAAGTATACTTCTTCCAAAAAAACACTCTCCCTGCCAATAATTTTTCATAAGAGCAAAAAACTCATAACAAAGATAAAACTCTCTACATGATCAATACGAAAAAATGTTAACAATACAAAAAAGTGCTAGGTTTACCGCAATATTGCCAATTCCTTATCAGAGTAAAATCAAAAAAAGACGTCTGCTCTTCAATAATAATGCGAATCACATGAAAACTCTATAATTTAAACATCAAGCAAAAAATACACAAAGACAGAAAACGGCATTTTAACGAATTTTCCAATATCATAGAAAACATTTCTTACAGAATAATAAAATGCTTATTACAATAGAATCTGGATGATGCAAAGCGATAGAAACAATCACTCAATTAACTGTTCAAAGAACAATTAATGAAATTCTTTTCAGAGAACACGCCACCGTCACTATGAACAATATTTCTCAAAAATAAAATATCAACAAATGTTATCATCGTTGTCCCCATGATACATATAAATGTCTATAAATCAGATTCTCTTATATACTAACCTTTCATCACGATGATGCTATTCAAGCATCTAAAAGACATTAACATCACTTAGAAAAAAGCAAATTTACACTAAATGTTTTTTGAGCCATTTGTTCTGAACAGGTACAATCTTTAAAATTGGTTTTATTGAGATCTGTTTATTTGCAGAACAAGTATAAATAAACTTATCCAATAAAGCTTTTAGCCTTCTATTTTATGAAGAACACCATACAGAAAAAGTACAAAACAGTAGTATGAATTAAGAAAGTAAATAGCGACACATATCAGTTAATCCAAATGCTACAATGTTGCAAATGAGAGAATTTTTTTGATGAGAATAAGAAACCATACCATCATATTAAAGCGACTGAGAGAAAAAACTGCAACAAACAACGACTAAAGGCTTCTAGAACAAACAGTAAAATAAATAAAAAACGAAAAAGGTAGAATCTCAAAACTTTTATATAAGCTATCCATTTTTCTATTGGACATTTCCCTATTGGTGGGCCCGGAGGGACTCGAACCCCCAACCAAGCGGTTATGAGCCGCTGGCTCTAACCAATTGAGCTACAGGCCCCAAATAGGTTGTTTCTCTCTAAACTAAAATGCCTTATGATACAAGAGCTGACCCAGATTATAACCCATCTTTTTCTCTTTTTTTCTCTTTTCTATTGGTTTTTTTTCTAGTGCTCTAATTTCTTTACAAAAACTCTCAAAAATGAGAAAGTAATAAACTGATAAATATTAAAGGAATAGATATGATAAAAAAGAAAGTTCAACCACTGAAGGGGTCTCTGGTTAAAACAGCTATATTAGCATTCACACTCTTAACCACTTCATTGACTGTACATGCTGAAGCAAACAAAATAAAAAATGCAACAATCACAGTGACTGCAACCGGAGAAAGTCAAGCAGCACCGGATATGGCCATTATTAATCTAGCCGTTGTTACCTATGACAAAACTGCCCAAAAGGCATTAGCTTCCAATAATCAATCCATCAATGATATTATAAAAGCTTTTAAAAACAATGGCATCCAAGCAAATGATTTGCAAACATCAGGCTTATCCATTTATCAGTCAACTCCTGATAAACACCACGAAAAAAAGAATAATGAAAAACTCTATCATGTTTCAAATTCTTTAACCGTGCGCATTCGTGATCTTACCAATGCTGGTAAAATCTTTGATCAAGCGATGACACTAGGTGTTAATTCAGTTAACGGCATTACTTTTACCAACGCAGATACAAAGCCATTTTATCAAGAAGCACGTAAAAAAGCCATTACTGAAGCCATTGAAAAAGCGCAAACAATAGCACAAGCTGCCGATTTAAAATTAGGAAAAATTATTGAAATCAATGAAAAGGATGATTACTACCATCCAGCACCACGTCTCATGAGTAGAGCAGCAGATGCAAGCTACGCAAATACAAATTTTGCAGGTGGTGAATTAAATTATAATGTGAGCGTCACTGTAGTCTTTGCAATCGACTAAGTCACCAACTGTTGTATAAAAAATCACATTACTGGCCTTCACGTAGAAGAGCAGTAATGTGATAAAGATAATCTTCCTCAGATAATAATTCGTCTTCGTAAACCTCTATCTGTTCGCGTGCAGAAATACGCGCGGTATGTACCGTCTGACAATCTCCTGATACCAATGGATGCCACCAATGAAGATCTTTTCCCTCATAAATTAATCTATAAGCACAACTTTCTGGAAGCCAACGGGCTGTTTTAACTGTCGGAATGTCTAGCGATATACAATCTGGTACAATTGATTTACGATGAGCATAATCTCGACACCTGCAGGTTTCCCCATCTAAAAGACGACAAGCAATACTGGTTGCATAAAGGTCACCCGTATCGTCGTCCTCAACTTTATGGAGACAACAACGGCCACAGCCATCACAAAGGCTCTCCCACTCAGAAATGGAAATCTCTTCTAATTTTTTTACTTTCCAAAAGGGGAGTTCTCCACTCATAAACTCAGACACACCTTTTTTAATTAAGACGATCTATAAAAAATGAAACATTTAATTTCTATAATTTCATCTATTTTTGTCTCTTAAAAAGATTTAACTCAATGTATACTTTACACCATGTTCTTAAAATCTATCTGAATAAAAGAGAATATTCAAAAAATAGCGTATATAAATGAACGTAACCTATTGAAACATCTCTTTATAAACTGACAAAGAGTAAAATGCGTCACCTAAAATGATAGAAAAATTCCGCAAAGAATACCCATTTTTCATCAAAAATTCCGTATGTTGCAATATAAGTTTATTCCTAATAGATTCTATTTCTTAAAAAACGAACCGCGCTACACACAAGAGAATGTTTTTATCATTCATTTCTTGAAAGCCTCTCTCTACTTCATAACCACCCTTTGCCCTATATCTATTCTTTTGAGACAGAGAAGTACAAAGCCCCAAAGCTAAGAGAACCATTAAACATCGCAAACTTTCTAGATTGTTCAAATTCTTCCTATGTTTTTCTCAAGAAAGCATCCAAGTACAACGTGACGTACCTCCCCCTTCATTAAGAAGAAGGAGGAAGTTATTAAAATGCACACGAATTCCTTTATTTAAGAATCGAGAAAACTGCGCAATTTTCGTGAACGGCTAGGATGTTTCAATTTACGAAGTGCCTTTGCTTCAATCTGACGAATACGCTCTCTTGTAACTGAGAACTGCTGTCCCACTTCTTCCAATGTGTGATCGGTATTCATCCCTATTCCAAAACGCATCCGCAAAACACGTTCTTCTCGTGGTGTTAATGAAGCAAGAACGCGTGTTGTCGTATCTCGCAGATTAGCTTGGATAGCAGCATCAATTGGTAATAACGCATTCCTATCCTCAATAAAATCACCCAAATGGGAATCATCTTCATCACCAACAGGCGTTTCGAGAGAAATAGGTTCTTTTGCAATTTTAAGAACTTTTCGTACTTTTTCTAACGGCATAGAAAGCTTGCTAGATAATTCTTCTGGTGTTGGTTCTCGTCCAATTTCATGGAGAATCTGACGCGAGGTACGAACAATTTTGTTAATTGTTTCAATCATATGAACAGGGATACGAATAGTGCGTGCCTGATCAGCAATTGAACGCGTAATGGCCTGACGAATCCACCATGTGGCATAAGTTGAAAACTTGTAGCCGCGCCGATATTCAAACTTATCCACAGCCTTCATCAAACCGATATTGCCTTCTTGAATAAGATCAAGAAACTGCAAACCACGATTAGTGTATTTTTTCGCAATTGAAATGACAAGACGCAAATTAGATTCTACCATTTCTTTTTTCGCAATAGTTGATTCGCGTTCACCTTTCTGCACCTGCATAACAATCCGACGAAATTCACCAATCGAAATAGCCGTTTCTTGCGCAAGATTTTGTATCTCACTCCGCAATTTTTGGATTTCTTTTGCTTCACGCACCGAAAACTCTTTCCAACCAGGTGTAGGCAAAGCAGCAATATAATTCATCCAATCTGCGTCCAATTCACGTCCTTGGTATTCTTTTAAAAAATCCTCATGGCCAATGCCATAGCTATTGGCAATCCGTTTCAGCTTACCTTCATTATGAATCAATCTCTTATTGATGTCATAAAGCTGTTCAACCAAAGCTTCGATACGATTTTGGTTTAAAGAAAGAGATTTTACTGCTTGAATCAACTCACCCTTTAATTGCATATATTTCTTCTTCTGAGAAGAAGTAAGAGCCCCTTCTTTACGCTCTGCCAAACTGCTTTCAACATGCTGATCTTGTAATTTTCGTAATTTTACATAGGTTTGAGCAATGAAATCCAATGTTTCCATAACTTGAGGACAAAGTTCATTTTCCATTGCAGCAAGCGATAAATTAACATCGTCATCATCTTCTTCATCATCATCTTCAATGTTTCTCTCTCCTGCGCTCTCCCCCATATTACGTATACCAGAAGACATTTTTTCTTCTTCTGTCTTACCAACTTTACTTCGCTCAATAACAGGAGCCTGCTTTGCTTCTGGACCAGCATAAGTCGTTTCAAGGTCAATAATTTCACGAAGAAGAATACGCTGCTCTTTTAACTCGTCACGCCAGATAATAAGAGCCTGAAAAGTCAAAGGACTCTCACAAAGTCCTGCAATCATTGTCTCACGCCCTGCTTCAATACGCTTAGCAATGGCAATTTCGCCCTCCCGCGAAAGAAGCTCAACAGCTCCCATCTCACGCAAATACATACGCACCGGATCATCCGTACGATCTGTTACTTCGCGTTTATTCGTTGTCGTTGCAATTGCGTGGCTAGAGGCTTCTACTAAATCCCCCCCCTCTACCGTAACTTCTTCTTCATAATTTTCAGACTCAACTTCATCCTCATCATCCACAACATTAACCCCCATCTCAGAGAACATCGCCAAGATATCTTCAATTTGTTCGGATGTAACCTCGTCAGAAGGAAGAACTGCGTTGAGTTCATCCATTGTTACGTAACCATTTTTTTTGGCAAGTTTAATCATTTTCTTGATGGCATCATCAGAAAAATCAAGAAGAGGACTATCCAAACTCGCTAGGCTTGTTACTTCTGCATTATCTTTCTGTTTAACCTTTGTTGCCATACCATAACTCCACTCGATCACCTCACAGTTTCCATGTAACCATAGTTTCCATGTGACCAGTTTGTTTGTTCTCACTAAAATACCAATAGTTACTCATATATACTTCCTTTTAAGAGATTACCATTGGAAAGAATACATTTTGTATACGCCCTGACATCTAGACAAACTTGACATCCAGACAAAAACGCGGGAAAACTCCAGAAGTTTCCCCGACACCTCTCAGCCCTTCTGAGATAATCTCTGTACCCTATCGTAAGAACCAATTTCCCGCTTTTCCTAAAATTTACCCGCTTTTCCTAAAATTGAATTGTCATCTTTATAAAATGTCACTCCACATAAACTTCCTCATCTAAAATTTAAGTGACTGATTCGCATTAAAAAAGCGAATCATTTTATCGTATCTTGTGTATTCCCGTCTATTTTTTCATCCAACCAACTTCCAAACCCTTCAATTAACGCTTCTGTTGCCTGCATCTGCTCCAACTCATTTTTTACCTCACGAAGCAGATCAAAAACCTCACTCTTAGGATTTTCTACAAGTTGCTCTTCAATATCCTGTAACCTCTTATGTAGGTGGTGTTCTTGAAGATGCAAGTAGACAGCTTGTTTTAATATAGCACGCGCATCTTCTAAAGGGGCTCCACCAAGGATAATACGCATACCAATATTTTGTACAAGATGTTTCATACGCTCTAACAGAGCCTTTTGTTCTCTTTTCTCTAAGAATGCAACCATCGTCTCTTTATCATGAAGCTGTTGATTCCCAAGAATTTCCAACATAGCTTGATGAAAAATGATCAATTGCGTATTTTTTAATTCTAACTCAGAAAGAATTTCAAAATTTTCATACCACAACTCAGGATAGTAAGCTAAAGTGAGTAAAATCACTGCTTCACGCAAAGGAATAGATTGCGAAGAATTTCGTACTATTTCAGAATTTGCTAACAGAGAAAAGGTTTGATCTTTAAAGGTCCTATTTGGTGAAGATTGACCATATCGCCCTTCCCCCCTTTTTTTCGAAAAAGAGTGACGAAAAAAATCAAAAAGGCGTTTTTTTACATCTTGCAAATAATAACGACGGACATCTTCATCCTTAATCGTAAAAATTTGTTGTTTTAGTTGTTTTTCTAGCGCTGCTCGTGTCTCTGGAATTTCAAAATGCTTTCCATAGGTAGCACGCCACCATAAAAGCTCACTCAAAGGAATAGCTTTTTGCAAAAAAGAAGAAAAAAGCTGTGCTCCACCAGCACAAACAATTTCATCAGGATCTTTCCCTTGTGGCAACAAAACAAAGCGTACACAAACCCCAGCCTTTAAAAGAGGCAACACACGATCAGCAACACGAAAAGCAGCTTTTAAACCAGCATCATCACCATCAAAACACAAAATAGGCTCCTTCCCCATCTGCCATAAAAGCTCAATTTGCGCTTCCGTTAATGCTGTCCCTAAGGGCGCTACAACTCCTTCAAAACCAGCTTTAGTCAATGCAATGACATCCATATACCCCTCAACAACAAGGAGTGAATGAATTTTTTCATCGCCAACAAAGCGACTGTTTTTGCGAGCTGCTGCCGCGTTATAAAGTATATTTCCTTTATGAAACAGCACTGTTTCAGGGCTATTGAGATATTTTGCTCGTGTCTCTTTCTCTAATGCACGCCCTCCGAAAGCCACCACACGTCCACGCAAATCTTCGATAGGAAACATAATGCGATTTCTAAATCGGTCATAAGAATCCGCGCTCTCCTCATGCACTGAGAGAAGCCCACATTCTTCCATTTGCTTTATTGAAATGCCCCGTGCACCCAAAGCTTCTTTCAAAGCTGTACGCCTTACCGGTGCAAAACCAATGCGGAAACGCTCTACAAGCTCTGGTGTAACACCACGTGCATCCAGATAACGACGTGCTTGCATACCTCCTTTATCGCGTAAATTATATTGAAAAAAATCTGTAGCAATTTTCATCACATCATAAAGGTCAGCTTTTTCCAGTTGACGTTTATGACTTTGTGAATCCAAAATAGGGAGTTTCATTCCCGCAAAATCAGCTAAACGCTCTACACTTTCTGAAAAGTGCAGTCCATCAAGCTCACACAAAAAGGTAAAAATATCTCCACTTACACCACAACCAAAACAATAATAGCGCCCTTTATGATCATCACAATGAAAACTTGGCGTTTTTTCACCATGAAATGGACAACAACACCAAAAGTCTCCCCGTGAAGGCTTACTTTTTCGAGGATCAAAATCCACCCGTTGCCCAATCACTGTTGAAATTGGGAGTCTCGTACGCAGTTCATTAAGGAAATCGGGCGGAAAACGCATTATCTCTCACAGAGTTTGAAAATTCTTTTTTGCATATTTAACGACTTTAGAGCATAATTCCAATACTTCCTCTTAAGCAGTTGTAAAATTTTAAACCCTCAACTGCATATATTTTTAGAAATGGAGAATAAAAAGTGATCGAATTTATTGCTCAATATCCGTGGTTAGAGGCTATTTCTTGGCTTGTTATTCTTACTATAGCTGCCCTTTTAGTGAACTTTCTAGGACGAAAATTACTTATTCACGGAGCAAAAAAACTCTCTTCTTTTCTCCCCAAAAATACAACGATCGATATTAATAATGCTATTCAATACATGGCAAATATCACTTCAGCTTTTATTCTTTCAGTTGGTGTTAATTTTATCCCAACATTACCCGATGCCTTTAGCACTGTCATCGGTAATGTTGCCAACGCCTTCATTATCTTCTTTGTTGTCCTGACAATTTCTTCCTGTCTCAATGTCATTAACATCCTTTACGAACAACGACCAACAGCACGACTAAAACCAATAAAAGGTTATATTCAAATTGCTAAAATTGCACTTTTTGCTGTTGCAACAATTTTAATGGTCGCTACATTGATTGACCGCTCCCCTCTTATTCTCTTCTCCGGTCTTGGTGCAATGGCCGCAGTTCTCATGTTAATTTTTCAAGATACGCTTCTTTCTCTCGTTGCCGGTATTCAAATTTCATCCACTGATATGGTTCGTGTTGGGGATTGGATTGAAATCCCCAATCTCGGTGCCGATGGTGATGTTATTGAAATTGCCTTGCATACTGTTAAAGTTCAAAATTTCGACAACACCATCACCTCAGTTCCTATCCGTAAACTTGTGACCGACCCTTTTAAAAATTGGCGTGGAATGCAAGAATCGGGTGGAAGACGCATCAAACGCTCCCTTTTTATTGATCAATCAAGTATCCATTTTCTCACAAAAGAAGAACAAAAATATCTTTCCCGATTTAATTTATTAGAAAATTATTTCACGCAAAAAGTAGCAGAAATTGATGAATGGAATGCTCAATTAGATAAAAATCATGATGTCTTAGCCAATACGCGCCGTTTAACCAACATTGGCACTTTTCGTGCTTATGTTTTTGCTTATCTGAAACAGCATCTAAACATCAATCCTAATATGACCCTCATGGCACGACAATTACCTCCTACAGAAAATGGTTTACCCTTAGAAATCTATTGCTTTACGAATACCACCGTTTGGATAGACTATGAACAAATTCAAGGCGATATCTTTGATCACCTTTATTCTATTCTGCCCTGTTTCGGTCTAAAGGTTTTTCAAAATCCAAGCGGTTATGATTTTAATCAAGTATTAAAAGCAAAAGTGAAATAAAAACAATAAACTTCAATTTATTAATTTGAGGCAACAACATTCACAATAACAAAGAAAGAATAAAGTATCATGAATGGTTCGTTGGTATTCCTTCATCTTGCCGGCGCTATTTCTTTACTTCTCTGGGCCACACGCATGGTGCGCACAGGAATTGAACGCGCCTATGGTGACAGACTAAAATATAAAATGTGCCACGTCATTTCAAAACCATTGTTTGCTGTAAGTTTTGGGCTTTTTACAGCAATGATTTTACAAAGCTCTACAGCAATAACACTCCTGGTTGGCTCTTTCGTTGAAGCTGGTTTTGTCTCTGGAGTAGCAGGACTTATGGCTGTACGCGGAGGAGAATTAGGATCAGCAATCGTTGTAAAAATTCTCACCTACGACCTCACTCTTGTTGTACCCCTGTGTCTTTTAATTGGCACTTGTATCTTCATGACAACAGAAAAACGTGAATGGCGTCAAATAGGACGTATTATCATCGGTATTGGTCTTTTAATTTTGTCTTTAGAAATGATAAGTACAGCGACAGAGCCTTTACGTGAAAGCGAAATTTTGCCTAGCATCATTCGTTATCTTTCAACTGATCCTGTTTCCACTTTTTTGTTGGCTGCTGGCTTAACCTACCTCTTACATTCATCTATTGCAGGAATTATTTTGCTGGTCAATTTTGCCAATTACGACCTTATCCATACGCAACTCTGTGTTATCATGGTTCTTGGTGTCAACTTTGGCTCTTCTCTTATAGCACCACTTTTAACGCGCAACGCCTCTCCCAATACTCGCCTCGTTCCCTTAGGAAATTTACTCATGCGTGGGGCCGGTTCAATCCTTATACTTATCTTATTTCTCTCCTTTCATCCTCCCATCACATGGCTTGGCAATAATGCCCCTACTCAAGTGATCAACGCCCATATCATTTTTAATGTTTTCATTCTCCTTGCTGGAATACCGCTTTCAAAATGGATTTTAAAGTTAACCACTCAGATCGTGAATATAAGTGCAAAAAAAATGCAAGCCGACAAAACGCTCAATTTATCCGATCAAACAGCTCTTGATGACAGTGTTCTTGATCGCCCAACGCTCGCCCTCTCGAATGTCATGCGTGAAGTCATTCATATTTGTGATCTTGTAGACATCATGCTAGAAAAAATTATGGGACTTTATGAAAAGCCTGATCCCAATATTATTCGTGAACTCAACCAACTCAACACCATATTGGACAAAAAACATATCGCCATAAAACTTTATCTTGCCCGATTAGCGGGACAAAAATTATCTGACGAAGAAGCTTTTCAAACACAAGAACTTCTAGGCGCCTGTATAAAATTAGACCAAGCAGGCGATGTCATTATTCATAATATGCTGATGCTGGTTAAAAAGAAACAACAGAAAGGTTTACAGTTCAGCAGCGAGGGCTGGAGTGATCTCCTTCGTTTCCACGCCATTGTACTAGCCAACGCGCATATAGCATTTAACGTTCTCGTCTCACGTGATACACACACTGCACACCTATTGGTACAAAAAAAAGATCAGCTACGAAACTTAGAAAAAGAGATGAGTTTAAAACATTTTAAACGTCTGCGTGAAGGGGATCTCAAAAATGTAGAATCATCCAGTCTTCACCTCGACACTGTGCGCGACCTCAAACAAATCAACTCTCTTTTGACCTCAATGATCTACCCCATTTTAGAAGAACAGGGACTTCTTCAAAGTTCTCGTCTACGCAACCCTGCTGAAGAACAAGCAGAAAAAACTTAAACTTTTCAAATAACTTGAATAAAACACACATCACATCGATTATTCAATTTTGAATATAGTCAAGATATTGATTTAATCAAAATATCTTATTATTCGACAATTTAAATGAGCTTTCTTCATCGTAAGTTTCTTTCATTTAAAATCTATTCATGATGAATTGCTCAAAGTCATTTGCTTGCACATTACAAACAAAGCAGCATGTAGAATAGAACTCTTGAAGAAAGACGTAAAAATGCCTAACCATCTCAAAGCCAAAACTGTTAAACACACAAAGAATAGGTCAAGAGTATGATAGTTCCAACCTAAACCCGCCTTGTAAAAAGGGAACCGCTTCACAGTAGCAGCGAAACAGAAATACTCTATAAGGAATACAAAACCCCACAAAAATACAACGTTTATATCAAGATTGGTAGAGGTTCAACCTATACAGCCATGCTATAACGTGTCAACGAAACAGTTTTCATTTCAAACATCATTGATATCAATTGGCAAGCTCAAAACTTTTAAATATCCATTTTACTTATTGCTTTAATCACAATTATTTTTTTAAATTTAAGAGAGAGATTAAAAAAGCTTATAAATACACTTTATAAGATCTTAAAACATTTTCACTAATATTTTCTTATTTTATTCGTATTTCTCAAATAATTAATTTGTTTATAAATTAAAACGTATTATATATTTATACTTATTAAGTATTATTATGATATAAATATGAATATTATTTTAATATAAAGGAAAGTAATAAGTAAAATCTCTAAAAGAAATATCCTTTCCACTGGGTAAAAAAGGAATAAACCTTGATTTTTACAAAGTTTACTCTAGTTACAATTTAAATTCAGGCAAAGGAGGGTATCATGGAAAATGCAAACATCGGTTGGATTGCAGCTATTATTATCGGCGGGATTGCAGGTTGGGCTGCACAGTATATTATGAAAAGCCAAACAGGAATATTGTTAAATATTATCTTAGGGATTATTGGCGCTGCGCTAGCAAGCTTTCTTTTTAGTCTTTTAGGTGTAAGTTTTGCTGGTTGGCTTGGCTATCTTATTTCAGGTTTTATAGGAGCCTGTATTCTTATATGGATAGGACAAAAAATTCGATCATAGCGTATTTATTTTTTACACCTTTTGGGATTCAATACAAAACTAGGAAACAACGAGCAGAGTTTGAAATATTCCCCTTTAACTTGTTGTTACCAATTTTGATATGATGGTGAGATGCTTAAGCTGCGATTTTAGGCATACACCATCACCGTATTATAAAACGAAATACAGTAAAAAACTTCATAACGCACCATTTTATACCTATATAAACTTACGCATATCAGGAGAGATATGTTGCGTTATTTTAACGAAATACGAACTTATTTTTGTACCACGTGTGCAAATCCAGCTTATCTCACTGTAATAACAATTCATAAGATTACAAAAATCACTAACGATGATTAAAGATTTTACCGTGTAATGCTTAACACCTATACACTCTATCAACAATACCCTTTTTACCGAAAAACTCGAAGAGCTCTTTTACATTCTTAAGAAATAAAGAGAGAAGGTAAGCACGAAATGATAAAGAAATTTTTCCTAATCTGTGAAGATAAATAGTATCTAAAATAAATATAAAACTTAAATTATGATATGTTTTTTAATTTATTTTTAACAAAAAAATAATATATTAATAATATTAATGCAACTTTATTATAGAATAACTTACATATTATTTGATATAATATTTAATAATTATTAATAATATAATATATTTAAACACTTTAAAAAGTATATTCATTAATATAAATTTCTTGATTATAAAGAATACGATCTCCTTTACATCTCAATTCAAAAGTTTTGAATATCTCTTCAATTTCTAAAGTATAAAATAAAGTTTTATTCCTCTTAAAACTTCCTCTTTATATCATCTTGCATAGATGAATTTTTAGCTCTTCTTTATATGCGTTACAAACGAATTTTAAAGCACGAAACATTTTTCCCATTGCTCTCATGCGATAAAGAAATTTCCGTAACGCATTGTGAAAGCGCTTTGAACAAAACATAATACTTTATTTTGCTTTTTTAATGAAAATAATCCTATAATATATACTTCCTGCATATCTTCTTTTAAAGACCTTTGCTTTCGATTTTCCCTTTGATATCTTCCTGTTAAAATCTTGCTGCTTTTACACTCCTTGTATTACAATAGAGCTATCTATTTAACCCAACATAACATATGGAATAAGACTTTAGCTGTAGAGTAAACCGATGTCTGATCTTGAAGATTCCATCTTACCACCCCTAAAGTGGTTTTCTGATCAAAATCCTCCAATACCAGAAAACGTTCGCGATTGGCTCATGGAATCGGGCTCAATGACGCTTCGATTAAAAAAATATTGTACCTGCCTCCAAGTTCAACCACAACGCGAATGTTTCATTACGCGAGATAAATTAAAAGAAGAAGCAGAACATCTACCCAAAAGTACGCGTTATTGGCTACGCGAAGTCATATTGATAGGAGATAATAAACCTTGGCTCCTTGGACGCACTGTAATTCCACAAGAAACCCTCCTACACAATCAAGCCTTGATGCATTTGGGAACTGTACCTTTAGGACATTATTTATTTAACAATGACAAATTAACCCGCGATTACATTCATATTGGTCAACAAGGTGCGCTATGGGCACGCCGTTCCCGTTTGCGATTAACGGGTAAGCCATTGTTGTTAACTGAACTATTTTTAACAGATTCACCATTGTATCCCCACAAATAGAGGCTACTCATTTTATTCTGCATAATTTATAGATTTTATATAGCTTATAAGGGATTTAATCAGAGAAAAGAATTTCAAAATTATCTCAAGAACACATTACAAACAAAGACTTCTTTTCAAAAGATCTTTTTATTTCATAAACTCAACTTAAAAATCTCTTCCCTAGAAAAAACGTTTTAAAGTTTTGATTTTCTTATCATTAAAACCAGCACTTGAATTAAAAAGATACACGCCATATTGATAAAGCCATCTATATTTAAATTTCTTACCGAATAATCACTACTCTAAAAATATGGTAACTCTTTATCAAACAAATGCTTTGAAACAGCAAAAAAGACAATAATACACTCCCCAAAATTGGAAATCTGTATCAATTAACTTAATCATCCTGTTTTAAAATTTTTAACAGTGCTGACAATAGATCTTTTTTAAAGTAAGAACTCTATAAATACTTTTGTTTTTTAATGGTCTAACAGCTTTGAAAAACAGAAAATATAATCCATAAAAGATGTTTTATTGCTCTATGAGAGCCCCAAAAGTTTAGTTGATATCAAAAAATTATTTTTTTGATAATCGTATGTATGTACAAAATAAATGAAATTTATCAACATCCTACTAACTTACAAAGGCGAGGCACAATAAAAAATATTTTCCCATACCCTTGAATTAATAAGATCTATTGTAATTTTTTACGAAGACGATTACACACTTTAGAAAAATTCATTTGCCCCGCATACCGTTCCTTAAGCCATGCCATCACCTTACCGATATCGCGTAATTTTTCAGCCTTTGTTTGTACCAAAGCTTCACAAAGAACCTGTTCTACTTCCATCTCCTTAAGTTGATAGGGAAGAAATTCACGAATAACTTCTATTTCTGCTTGTCCTCTCTCTGCCAATTCCAAGCAACCAGACTCTTTATAGACTCGTATCAATTCTTCACGCTGTTGAAGCATTTTAGTGAAAACAGATTGTATCTGCTGATCATCCACTTCTAGCTTCCCTTCCTTATAATAAAGAATATCACGATCCCGAACTGCAGCATTCATTAAACGAAGTGTAGCAAGACGCGCACTATCTTGCGCTTTCAAAGCAGCCCTAAGAGCCCCATCAATCTGGTTACGCAACATAAATTTATCCAATTTTGTTCAAGAAGAAGATGCCTTTTAACCAATCTTTATCCATCTTGCAATGGAGGATAAAAAATAATTAAGGACTTGATCTTCGAAAAACTAAAACAAGACTTTACCTCTTCATGGAATGTACTTATACTGCCTATTTCAAGAGAAACGTTACCAGAATAATATACACAGCATCTGTTAAAGGTATGATTTTTGTGTAAAGTTGGTCATTATACCTTTCAGAGAATAAGCCATCATACCTTTAGAATAAATTGTGGATACATACTATGATACAAGCGACTTCACCCAGCCACCCTTGGAGTATCAAAAAACCGACAGCCCTCTTAGTCTTAGCAGATGGGACCGTTATTGAAGGCAAAGGAGCAGGTGCTACAGGTATTGCTGAAGCTGAAGTGTGTTTTAACACCGCCATCACAGGCTATGAAGAAATCCTCACAGACCCGTCATACGCACAACAAATCGTTAATTTTACTTTTCCTCATATAGGAAATGTAGGGGCCAATGACGAAGATATTGAAGCTCTCTCTCCTCTCAATTGTCATGGTGCTGTTGGCGCTATTTTCAAAGCAGACATTACACATCCCTCAAATTATCGAGCCAATGAAAATCTTCATCAATGGCTTAAAACGCGTAAAATTATTGCACTTTGTGGTATTGACACACGTGCTCTCACAATTCTTATTCGTGAAAAAGGTGCGCAAAATGCTGTCATTGCACACGATGCTAATGGAAATTTTGATATTCCTTCTTTAAAGAAACGTGCACAAAAATGGCACGGTCTCGTCAATCTTGACCTTACGAAAGACGTGACATCTCAATCATCAATGCAATGGGATGAAAAACCATGGAGTTGGAATAAAGGATACGGTACAAACAATGTGCATAATCTTCATATCATTGCAATTGACTATGGTATTAAACGCAATATTCTTCGCCTTATGGCAACACAAAAAGCACGCATTACTGTTGTGCCTGCCCACACAACTGCAAAAGAAATTCTGGCAATGAACCCTGATGGCGTTTTTCTTTCTAATGGACCAGGAGACCCCGCAGCTACAGCTCAATATGCCATTCCAACAATCAAAACATTAATTGATCATAATTTACCAATTTTTGGAATATGTCTTGGTCATCAACTTCTCGCTCTTACGGTTGGTGCCAAAACCGTGAAAATGCACCAAGGACATCATGGTGCCAACCACCCAGTTAAAGACCTTAACACTGGAAAAGTTGAGATTGTATCGATGAACCACGGTTTTGCCGTAGATTCTGCCTCTTTACCACAACATGTTCAAGAAACACATATTTCTCTCTTTGATGGTTCGAACTGTGGTATTCGAATCATTGGAAAACCTGTTTTTTCTGTTCAATATCACCCCGAAGCTTCTCCTGGACCACAAGATAGCCACTACCTCTTTCAGCATTTTTGTGATCTCATTATGAATTATAAAAAAATATCTTAAAATAAAAAGCCTCACCTTTTAGCTTCTCTCCTTTAAATTATATCATCTTCCTATGCACAGTTATATTATTTTTATACCTACAACTTATTGAATAAATATTCTTATTTATCATTCTGAAACTAAAAAGAGCGCTCTGAATAGCTTAAATTTTTCTCATTCTTCTCCTCTTAAGGTCGTATCCATCAAAATCATTGGCTTCTCCCCCCCCAAGCAAGATAAGTGTGTCGATAAAAACTATTTTTAAAAAGAGTAAAGTGCCTAATATTCAAATAACTATTTGCTTCACAATATAATTTTAAGAATTCTATTGAGCATGAGAAGCATAATTCCTCCTAAAGAATAAAAAAATTAAAGTGTGAGACAATGCAACAAATCTCTACTTTTTAAAAGATATTGCCGTAGATGGTTTTGAAAACTGTAAAGTCGAATAAAAAAGTAATCGCAAAACAGAAAACATCTTTTCAATTTTACAACTTTATATTCTTCCAAAATGAGGTTTTCTTTCGATTCCAGAACTTATGCCAACAAATATAAGCAATATTTTACTTCCAATTTGCCATATAAAATTTGGAATTGTTCATTCAATACTGATACATCTAACGCAGATACATTTTAATCTTTTGTTTTCAATATGCTGCTGTATTAGCACTGAATATTAATTTGCAAGCAATAGAAAAAATACGGACTCTCCCTCTACAAACAATATCATAAAATAAAAAAATTATTTTTACTAAATGAGAAGGATATATCGATATTTTATACAACACTTTGTGAAACAAATATCACAAAAAACTTTCTGCCTATAAAATGATACATTTTGTTTATATTGTGCATTCTTTAGCAAAATAGTACGTACCAGCCCCTCTCAACAAATTAACGTACCCGCAAGGCAAAAATAACTGTCGCAACGACAAGAAGAAAAAAGCCTCCAACAAAAGGAGCACCAGAAAAATAAAACAGTGCATTTTTATCTGTAAAACATTCAAAAAGAAACACATAAAAAACAGAACCAAATGTTAAACTCAACGAAATAACAGATGTCATCGCTCCTTGCAGTTCTCCTTGTACATTTGTCGGTACCTGCGCTGAAGCAATTGCACGTATAGGTGCATGAACAAGATATTCAAGCATTGTACACATACAAACCATATAAACCATCCACCCCTGCGTCGCGAATGTATAGCCCAGCATAGCAACAGAGGCAAACAAAAGCCCCACTATAACAATATGCCAATCACTCCATCGTTTAGAAAAATAAGGCAAAAAGAGAGCGACTACAATAAATTGGCCTATCCCAAAAACACTATAGGAGAGTCCAATAGAAAAAGAACTCCAATCATAGCGTTCTTTTGCAATGAAAGCCCAAATGCTTAACCATACAGATTCCGCAAACCAATAAAGAAAAAAGACCAATAACACCCAAAGAACCATCGGATATTGTTTCAGGTGCCAAAAAGCACCTAAGGGATTTGCCCGCTTAATATCAAAAAAGCGCCTATTCCATAAAGAAAGGGTTTCTGGAAGCATAACCCAAGAAAAAATAAAATTAATGAGTGAAAAACCAACAGCAAAATAAAACGGAATACGCGGACCAAACTGACCTAAAAAACCACCAATAAACGATCCTAAAATAAACCCCAATGCGGATGCAATGCCTAACAAACCAAAATTGCGTGTACGGGTTTTATCATCAGATATATCCGCAAGATAAGCTGTACAAGTTGCAAAACTAGCACCACTTATCCCTGACAAAAGACGCCCGATAAATAACATAGAATAGCTCCATGCTATAGCACATATGAGATTATCAAGAGCAAAGCAGATAATAGAGAGAAGCAAAATAGGACGACGACCATAACGATCAGAGAGATTGCCAATAACAGGAGCAAACAAAAACTGCATCACTGAATAAGCTGCAAGTAATTTTCCTCTTTCTACAAAAGATGTACTGACCTCTTTTCCAGTTAATTGAGAAAAATATTCAGGCAAAACAGGACAAATGATCGCAATACAAAGAATATCTAACAATAAAGTGATGAACACTAAAATGAGCCCACGCTGAACAAATTTCGGATTGAGCATTTGGTCTTGCATAACATACACACTATTTTACGCATACAATTACTTCCCCGCTATATTTTAACTCCCTTTTCCTTTTAAAAGTATTCTATACCGTATACTTTTCAAATACAAAATAATAACAAAGTAAAAAATTAAGTAAGAGTCAAGATAAAACTATAAAATTACGTTTTAATTGGTATATATTTAATTGCTATCTCATTGTCAAAGAATAAATTTTTTTATTATACGAACAAAATATTTGTGCAACAAACTCATGAACAAAATTTCATGAAACACAAAGTATTTCCAATAGTTTTAGAGACATTATGATGAATTTCATCCGACATCATTTCCCCCTCTCATCCCACCGTTTTCAGGAATCTCAATTCCATTAGATACGTTAGATATCCTACAGTAATTGAAACCTTTTAAAAGATAAGCTCTTAAAAAATTTTCTTACCCTCAGAATATGCTATAAGGTTAAAGCAACATCACCCGAATAGCTTAACAACGTAAAAAGCTCATCATATTTTTAAAAGTATTTATTTGACAATAATTTTGATTAAAAAATAAGTATATTATAGAGAAAGTTCTTTAATTCTATAATCTTAGAAAATATTCATATCGCTTGCAATTTGTGTAACTTTAAAAACCATGATTGTATCTTTATATTCATTGATACTCTTAATGATTGTATGCTAGCATTAAATCTAACGATGAACATGATAAGCATTTAAAAAATAGCACTTTTAGAAATAGTTCGTCATGAATTTTTAATTCAAAAATGGTGTATAAAATGCGAAAAATATCCCTATTAATTCTCATATTAATGTTGGTAACAGGATGTGATGTTCAGGATTCTGATTCACAAGAGAGTATTTTAGAAAATAAAATAAAAACACAACAAACAAACAACGTAAATCTAGATCCCTATACTCTAAATAAATTAAATGCTCTTCTCAAAAAACGTTCAGAAACAAATTATCAGGAAAAAGGGGCACTCATTGACTTTCTTTCTGAAGCTTTTTTAGGGACACCTTACCAAGCAAATATGTTACATGGCTCAGAAAATACACCAGAAAAACTGATTATTGACTTTAGAGGCTTAGATTGCTTCACTTACCTAGATTATGTTGAAGCATTGCGCAAATCAACATCTCAAACAGAATTCATAAATAACGTCATAAAAACGCGTTATATTAACGGTAATGTTCATTTTTTAAATCGGAAACATTTTTTTACGGATTGGGCTTATAGAGAATATAAACTTGCCACTGATATTACCGCTGAAATAAGTCCCCATGCGGTAAAAATAGAAAAATATCTCAACAAAAAAGCTGATGGTGGAAGCTATCTCCCTGGGTTGCCAGTTGTGAAACGCACAATAACGTATATTCCAAGTAACTTTATTAATGAGGAGGTTATAGGTCGTTTACAGTCTGGTGATTTCATTGGTATTTATACGAAACTTGCTGGATTGGATGTAACACATGTGGGCTTCTTTATCATGACAGATAAAGGGCCAATGTTAAGAAATGCTTCTTCACGAAAAGAAAACGAAAAAGTCGTTGATTCTCCTTTTATGAATTATGTTGAAAAAACACCAGGAATCATTGTTTTAAGAGCTCTTGAATAACATGCGATATGAAATATCTTCTCTATTCTTAAAATATATACTGTCGTTATTCAGGTAAACATCTAACTTCGTTCAAGCTATACAGATACAATATATTTGTTTACAGTTTTAAGAGAAAAAAGTCGTTTTGATCTAACTTTGTTTATAGGTATGACAAAATCATTTTTGGAGAAATCACGGATTTATAATCACTTTATACTGGTTGAACGATAAAGACAGAAAAAAGTCTACTATAGTATCACGCTTTCCTTTCATATTCTCAACCAAGAGTTATCTATAGATTACAGCTAATCTGATCTTTACAAATATAACGCAAAAGACACAAACGAATGTTTGTAAAAATAAGTAAAAGTAAAGCCAGATATGTTTGGTTATTGTCTATAAAGTATTTTATAAAAATTCGATCTACCTCTCTAATTTATTGCATATAAATTTTTGACTTTATAGCTTTGTTTTCCTTATAAAGTCTTTGCTTTTTGTTGTTGTCTATAAATTAAAATAGCCCTAATGTAGCAGCATATTATGATTAGGATGCACCAGTACTGTACGAGTCCTTGTAAAATTTTGATGCCAGATTGGAATGAAAATATGAAGGCATCAATTAAAAACCAGTTTCTATCTTTAGCATCATTCTTTAGTTCAGCTTTACAATTTTCTACAGTAACGACAATAATATCCTTTAAAGAGTAGAGTTATGAGCATGATTTTTGTTTTTTCATCTTTTAATGAGTCCCCCATCCTTCATGCAATAAAGAACACTCTAAACAGAACACATTGTATCGATAAAACAACACATTTATTAGCAACAATAATGATGATTAATCTATGATCACAAACTTTAAAACCCTATTCATAACTTTTATACAAAATTTATAATTAAATCTCATTAAACTTATTACGAAGGCTTCACTCCTCTTCGCCCTAAGAAACGAAACATCTACTCCCGACAGTCTGTAAACGATCCGTTTTCTTAAATGGATTTAAGCTGCTAACCATTTCATGAGATTCACTTACAAAAGAATACACCGGCAAGTCCTATTTTGAATATTTACTCCATACTCTAAAAACACTTAATAGATCAAACTTTATATGGCTTATCTCACCACACCTTAAATGGCAGTGTTTTAACGACATAGAATAAATCTTACCTTAAATACTCTGTTTAACCTTGTATACTTGATTAATGCAAAAATTAAATCAACAAAAGAGCATCATTGTATTTTCGAGAGGTATGAATCACCCCATCATAAAAAAACAGTCTAACATAACAGACAATTTGAAAAAAACTTTTTATATAAAAGGGATTACCGTTGTACCGGGAGGCAATTTTGCCTCATCTTCAGGCTCGACATGAATAGAAATACGCACATTATCAAATTCTTTTTGAAGAACAGCTTCGATTTTATCACAAATTTTATGTGCTTCTCCTACCTGCATTATAGCAGGCACAACCAAATGAAACTCTATAAAAGTAACCCTCCCAGCAACACGCGTCCGCAAATCATGGACCTCAAGCGCACCCGATGCATTTGCAGAAATTAGCTCCCGAATCCGCATGCTTTCATTCAATTCAACGCCAACATCCATTAATCCCTGAACAGCATTTCTAATCACCTTCCAGCCCTGTAAGAGAATATTAACGGCAACGATTATCGCTAAAATTGGATCTAAAGCTCCCCATCCTCCGACAAAACCGGCAATCAAACCAATTAAAATTGCAAGCGACGTAAAAACATCTGTTATAAAATGCACTCCATCAGCTTTAAGAGCCGGTGAGCGATGGAGTTTTCCCTGCCCAATAAGAACCATTCCCCACATACAATTTATGACAGTTGCAATAAGATGAATAACAAGCCATATTCCAGGTTTCTGCAACAATTTAACGGTAGAAAGAGCTATCCATGCTTCTCTTAAAATAACAATTGCTGCAATAATAATGAGTATCCCTTCAAGAATTGCGGAAAAATATTCCGCTTTATGATGCCCAAAGGGATGATCATGATCCGCTGGCTTCATACTCACTTTAACAGCCCACCATGCTGCTAATGACGCAAGAATATTAACGATTGATTCCAATGCATCAGAATAAAGTGCAACCGAACCTGTGATGTGATATGCCCAATATTTCAAAGCAAAAACAATACACGCAATAAAAATAGAGTATAAAGTTAAGCTTTGTATATTGATTTTTACATCCATGAACCTCATCCTTTTCTTCACGAAATAGGGAATTAATATTTTTAACCATATCATGATACTTTTGGCATAACGACGATCTTTCCTCAATATTACAGAAGCTTCATCATACAATAAACGCCTCAGCTCACCATTATTATCGTAAAAACTGCTCAGTTACATGAACAGCATCAATAAATAAAGAAGAGAGAAAATAATAGAAAAAAGAGCTTTCCCAAGAGCAATCAAACACATCACCTTCATTATTAATCGTTTTCTGAATAACTTAAAGCCATCTCACGTCTCATAAATGAAAAACTTGTTTGTGCTAAAATATATCATGATCATGCATTATTTTTTAATCTTATGATGTGCATTATAAGCCATCTTTGCACCTTAGAAAAAATATCTTAGCACTCTACTGTAACCTTACAGGTCAACTGGATTTTAAAAGATGATTTATTAAAAAATTTAGATATAAAAAGAAAAACAATGATTACCCTCAAAAAAAAAGAATCTGGGCATTGGGGACCCAGATTCTTTTCCCTTAGAAATTAAGGGCATACAGAACTTGGGAAATAGCGGGGACCCAAGACACTGCACCCGATACGAGAAAAAATATATGATTCCGTATCAGTATTTTTACATTATACCTATGGTTGTATATTGTCAACACAAATTCTACCATAAGTTTTAAAATAATGTTTTTTTATCTCTTTTTTTTAAATAAAATAAATTCTAACATCTGGAGATCATAAGAAAAAAGCACTAAAAATCTCGCATGCATTTGAATATCACAACAATCAATGAAACAGATGATCCACGCCTAAAAGCCTATCATAATATCCGTGAAAAAGATCTTGTTGGACGGCAACATCAATTTATTGCTGAAGGCAAAGTAACATTGTCCGCATTACTACACTCGAAAGAGTTTTCTGCCATCTCACTGCTCATCGTAGCAAACCGTCTCTCTGGACTTCTACCGCTTTTAGAAAAAACACAACCTCTATGTCCCATTTATTGCGTTCCACAAAAAGTTATGGATAATATCACCGGCTTCCATGTTCATCGTGGTGTTCTGGGTATTGGTAAACGTAAAATACTGCCATCCTTACAAAGTTTTTTAAAACATCTTCCAGAAAAAGCTTTGATTCTTGTTTTATGTGGTATCTCGAATCACGATAATATGGGATCAATTTTTCGTAATGCAGCAGCCTTTGCCTGTAATGGCATTATTGTCGACAAAACCTCATGCGATCCACTTTATCGCAAATCAATAAGAGTGTCTGCCGGCGCTGCTTTAAAAGTACCCTATACGCAAAACGCTGATATAGATGACATTATAGCTGCTCTAAACGATGAAAACTTTCATCTTTATGCACTCTCCCCTTCTGCCTCACACACTCTCAAACAAGCCAACAAAAGCAAAAGAATGGCACTTATTTTTGGAACAGAAGGCGATGGCTTACCACCCCATATACTACAACAATCAAAAACCTTACGTATTCCCATGACTGAGGGTTTTGACAGCCTTAATGTTGCCACAGCCTCAGGTATCGCACTTGCTCATTTTACCAACTTTGACCACTAAAAATGATAACACTTCAAGTTATAGAACATACCGATGTTGTATGTTATCTATCAGTCTCCAATAATATTGCCGTCCCCTAGCCTTTGAAAGCATTGATAAAAAACATTTTTACATTTTCTTTATCATCACTTTCCACACCCTAACCCCACTTATGACGTGCAAAAGATATAATTTTGATGGATTCAATCATAAAACAAACTTTCAATGAAAAAATCCTCCGGCATTCTCTCATTCAAGTTTAAGATTAAAAAAATATCATTATAAATCAACTTACTATGTTTTATGAAGCTGTTGTTTTTAGTTCAGATGAAACAGAATCTTTTGTTTCGAGATTGCATAAAACGCGCTCTAACATCATTTCAGTATCGGCTGCACGTTCTGAATGTGTTACAAATCCTCCCCCAAGAATACGCGCCTCATGACCATTTCCATCATAAAGAACGCAAGCTTGCCCTGGTGCCACACCATTTTCACATTCCAATAAATCAACGGAAAAAATACCTCCTTTATAATGTAAGCGTGCAAGATGAGGAGGACGCGTTGAACGCACCTTTACAGCCACCTCAATACCTTGAGAAGGGAATTTATCCAAGGGCTCATCACCAAGCCAATTCACATCACGTAAAAAAAGCTTATGCGTTTCGAGCATTTCACGCGGACCAACAATAACACGTGCATTTTCCACATCGAGATAAACCACATAAAGCGCTTCACCCGTTGACACCCCAATACCACGACGTTGACCAACCGTATAATTAACAATACCCGAATGTTTACCTAAAATCTTTCCATCAATATGAACAATAACGCCAGGATTAGCTGCTTCTGGACGCAGTTTTGCGATAACATCTGAATATTTTCCTTGTGGAACAAAACAAATATCCTGACTATCATGCTTATTGGCAACCACAAAGCCCATTTCTGCTGCCATTTCACGAACGCGGGCTTTTGGAAGGTCACCAAGTGGAAAACGCAAATAATCAATCTGTTCTTGTGTCGTTGCAAAGAGAAAATAACTCTGATCACGATCATTATCGAGAGGACGAAAGAGTGCTCGATGCGCTCCGTTGGAACGCGAACGAATATAATGTCCAGTAGCCAAAGCATCTGCCCCCAATTCGCGTGCCGTTGCTAATAAATCAGCAAACTTAACCGTTTGATTACATGCAATACATGGAACTGGGGTCTCTCCATGAGCATAGCTTTCTGCAAAAGGATCAATAACAGCTTCGCGAAAGCGCTTTTCATAATCAAGAACATAATGCGGTATTCCTAATGTTTCTGCAACGCGGCGTGCATCCTCAATATCTTGTCCTGCACAACACGCCCCCACCCGATGCGTTGCTGCCCCATGATCATAAAGCTGCAACGTAATGCCAATAACATTATACCCTTCCTTTTTCAAAAGACCTGCAACAACCGATGAATCAACCCCCCCCGACATTGCAACAACAATGCGAGAATCCTCAGGTTGTCCTGGTAAATCAAGACTGTTTAAAAACATGTATTCATTCTCTATTTAATGTTCTTTTTAATGGCTACCCATATGTTAACATTCTGATGCACGCTCTTCAGCACTTTTACACGATTGATTGTCTTTATATTATTTTTTTATCCTTTCCACAACCATAGGCATTACTTTCTTAAGAGCTGCTGCAAACAAAAAAAGAATGATGGAAATAAGGCATAATGGCAATCGTTTAGGAGAAATCCTTTTTTGCTCTTTTGAAAAATGGGGTAAAATATTGCAAGAATCTCTTTTACACACTTCAACTTGAGCTTCTTTTTACATGCCCAATCACTTTATTAATTTTTTCTTTCAGCGCTTTTAGCTCTTTTTTAAATTTCATGCTCTATAAACGAATCAAGTCCTTGACTCAAGGTAGAGGATACGAATGAGCAACTTGATAAAAACACAAATGAAATATGTTATTGGGCCAGATGGAAGTCCGCTTACAATTGCCGACCTACCGCCGCAAACAACACGGCGCTGGGTGATTCGTCGCAAAGCTGAAGTTGTTGCGGCTGTCAGAGGTGGATTGTTAAGTCTTGACGAAGCGTGCCACCGTTATACTTTGACTGTAGAAGAATTTCTTTCATGGCAAAGTTTAATCGATGAACACGGTTTAGCGGGATTACGAACGACCAAGATTCAACACTACAGGCATTAAGTTGCCATTAATTACGATTTGATAACATAAAGCAATTTATAAAATAGCCAAATTTAATAAAAATTTGGCTATTTTATACTATATCCAAAAGATAAATCTGAAAGAATGGATTTTTTAATAATTGCTTTAATTGCTTTTATCATCCAGCCATTAAATTAACCAACCACTGAATTAGCCAACCATTGAATTAGATTGAATCAAAATATTCTTATCATCCGCAGAAATCTTCTTTTCTCGGGCTTCCAAAAGCTGTGCACGTTGCAGCTCTGTATTAGCTTCATGGAGAGCAATTTCAGCGTTTGTTTTTTGAAGTTCTAAATCACGAATTGAATTGACCAGATTATCACGTCTTTGCCGCGCTGCACGCGCAAAAGCAGAATAAGCAAAATGGTGAACATCATTGTTTCCAGATTTACGTTCTTCATGAGAAATCTGTGCTTCCAACTCTAACACCATTCTTTCAAATTCTGCGATCATCATCTCAAGCTGTGCAATTTCACGGCGCTTTCCACGCACTTGAAACATCCTCAATCGCACCATATTTTCTCGTGGCTTCATACTCACTACTCCTTGATTGCGCAACTCAAAACTCGCATTCACACCCAATAAATATCTTTTATTTATATGTCTATCCGACAAAAACAGTCTATTAACTTGAAATTATAATAATTTTTGCCTTTCATTAAAGCATCTGAAAATACAATCTGCTTTAAAGAGCAATAACTATTTCTTTAACTTTCCCCCCCATTATAAAATGAAGAGGTTTAAAGCTCAGTAAATAAACACTGAAATTGTAAAAAAGTAATTTATAAAGCTCTTTTACAAATTTTTTTTAAATTAAAGTTTATAGAAAAAGCCCTCCTTTGTTTATTATGTTAAAAAATATGGGATTTTTCTAAAATAATTTTGTAGCCTCTTTCAAAAATAAAAATATTTTGTTAACCACTATCATGGATAGTGGGGAATTTAGTAGTGATTGTTACGCGTACTACTGAAATGTTCATAAACACTTTGTTATAAGTGTTTAATTTAATGAATTGTTTTTATAACAGTGGCTTTGCTAACTGATATAAAATAGAAATGCTCCTTATGATTCGTGAAGGAGCAAAATGAGGGATCTAAAATGCGCGTATTATTAATTGAAGATGATAGAGCAGTTACTCAAAGCATTGAGTTGATGTTAAAGTCGGCTAACTTTAATGTTTATATCACTGATCTGGGTGAAGAAGGTATCGATTTAGGAAAACTCTATGATTATGATATCATTTTGCTTGATCTGAATTTGCCTGACATGTCAGGGTATGATGTCTTGCGGACTCTAAGGTTGGCAAAAATAAAAACTCCTGTCCTAATCCTTTCTGGTATGAATGCCATTGAAGACAAGGTTCGTGGTTTTGGCTTTGGAGCAGACGACTATATGACGAAACCTTTTCATAAGGATGAGCTCATTGCACGTATCCATGCAGTTGTTCGTCGTTCTAAAGGACATGCACAATCTGTTATTGTTACCGGAGATCTCACCGTTAACCTTGACACAAAAACCGTCGAAGTTGCAGGGCGCCCTGTTCATTTAACCGGTAAAGAATACCAAATGCTAGAGCTTCTCTCTTTACGCAAAGGTACCACCCTTACCAAGGAAATGTTTCTCAATCATCTCTATGGTGGAATGGATGAACCAGAACTAAAGATTATCGATGTTTTTATCTGTAAATTGCGGAAAAAATTGGAAGCAATCTCTTCCAGTGTAAATTACATTGATACAGTTTGGGGACGTGGCTATGTATTACGTGATCCAGTTGAAGAGAACGTACGAAAAACCGCTTAAGCAGTGAACATGCATATTGTAAAATCTCGGAGTGTAGCGGGCCGAGATTTTTTCCCGAGATCTTTTCTCTATTAAAAGTAGAGAACTCGCACACCAAAAATCTCATATAGAAAGCGCTTAAAGCTTAAGAAGTAACCACACCAAATTTACACATATAACCTTATCGCTTATAAGTTCAATCGAAGCCACTTTTCCCAACATGGCTTAAGCGCTTCTTTCTTGTTCAAAGCTTTTTTACACTTTCTAAAACAATACAATCATCACTTTCATCAATATTTATTTTCATCTCTGTCATCTGAGCAAGTAACATTGTGTAATAAAATTGGATGACATGTGCATCAACAAGCTCTTCTTGAATTTCTCCACGCAATAAAGCAAGAAAATGAGGGGGTATACGGAAAGTTCTACCGAAAATCTCAAAACGAAAAGAACGTTTATTTTCTTCTTGCAAAATCATAACAACAATTTCACCCCCACGAGAAACTGTTGCGTTTGCAATCAATAATAAATTAAGCAAAAGTTTAACTTCATCTTTTGCTAACAATAAAGAAGAAGCTTGCCATTTTAAAGTTGCTTTTTCTTCTTTCATATATTGTTGAGCAACCTGCTCTGCAGCCCGTGTATCTATTTGTCCTCCACTTGCACCAGCAAAACCAAAAGCCAATCGCGCAAATTGTAGACGTGCAGAAGCACTCGCAACGGATAAACGCACTAATTGTAAAGCATCTTCTTCAGCTCCTCCTTCATCATAAAGCTCCATTGCATTTTGAATAGCCCCCACAGGTGAAATCAAATCATGGCAAATACGACTACAAAGCAAAGCAGCAAGATCCGTAGACTTCAAAGAGATATTTAACATCATAATGATTGAAAACTCCTAGATTAAAAAAACAAACTTTATTTTAAAGAAAAACTCTTAACATCTGATGCATAATAGGAAACATTAATAATTATGCTAAAAAAATTTCAGAAATAAATTCAAGAATTTAAATAAGCTTACATCTTATTTTTTTATTTGAATAGAATGAAAATTCTAATATTATCTTTTGTTTATCACTAATAAAAGGAGAAAACTCCATGGCTCACTCTCTTATAAGATACTGGTACAAAAATATTATATCTTTAATCTTCCTTTTATTCGTCACTATAAATACTGCACATGCTCAACTAAAACCAATAAGGCAAAATGAACCTCATTATTCACTCCAAGAAATTATTGATTCCGGTCATATTTTTTTTGGAAAAACAGCGAGTGGTCTGGCTGTTGCAATTCAAAATATTTTTTCACAATACGGTTATCCCAATGCCTATATTTTAGGAGAAGAAGCTTCTGGAGCCTTTTTTGCTGGATTAACCTATGGCGAAGGAATGGTTTTTACCAAAAGCTACGGTCAACATAAAGTTTTTTGGCAAGGCCCCTCAGTAGGATGGGATTTTGGCGGCCAAGGCTCCCGTTTAATGATCTTAGTTTACAATCTTAATGGCATAAATAATTTATGGAAACGCTATGGTGGTATTTCAGGTTCGGCCTATTTAATAGCAGGTGTTGGTTTTCATGTCCTCAAATACCATAATACCTTGTTAATCCCAATACGTACAGGAGTCGGCGCACGGCTTGGTATAAATATAGGATATTTAAAATTAACACCTAGGCCAACTTGGAATCCGTTTTAAACGGTTTCTTATTTGAAAAGGGGTATTATGCTTATTCAATCATTTCTTTTTTTTATACTTGGAGTTGCTTTCACTTCTTGGTTACTGGTGCTTTTATCTCCTTTTATTTGGCGTAAAGCCGTTCATTTTGCGTATAAAGATGTTTGTGCGCAAATGCCATTATCACTCGCGGAAATAGAAGCAAACCAAGATTTTCTTCGTGCACAACATGCTGTAGAATTAGCAAACAACCAACAAAAGTACGAATTTTTGCAAAAAAAATATGCCCAACAAAAAATACAACTGAGCCAAGTAACAGAACAGTTTTATCGGCTATGCCTCCCCACAAAAGATACTCTCACCAAAGAAGCAATAGCAATCAAACAAAATATCGCCACACTATACACTTCCAAAGGAAAGACAAATGATTCGTGAAAAAATTGCACACTATCAGCAACGTTTACGAAAAATCCAAACTCATGAGCTTGACACGACTACTAACCACCAATTGCTGGAAGAACTCCGTGAAGAAACAAAAGAACTTGCAGCAACATTAGCAGCTCAAATAGCGCTACAAGAGGGGGATACATCACCCATCAACACATTGATTCAAAAATCCAAAAGCAAAAATGACCTAGCATCACGTATTCGCAAAAAAATAACGTTTCTCTCAAAAAGCCCCGTTAAATAAGTTATCTTTTAAAACACCTTAAAATGGAGAGTAAAATCAACAAAGGTTCATTGTAACTTTCATAACCCAAATCCTTTTTATTAAACGTAACTTTCTAGCTAAGCTAAAGGACAACGTTTTTTAACCCATAGCGTTCTGTAAAAAAACATCTTCTTGTCTAACAGATTCACTTTCTAATCATATCACCGCCCTAAAGGATAACATTTCATAGTCCCTAGAAAGGAAATAACACCAAAATATTGGTTACACACTCTAACAAAAAATACCTTCTAAGATGGATCACCAATAGAGCTTTGACCATAATTTTAAGGATAAACACACGCTCTCAAGAGTGATAAAAATCTCTTATTTTTTTGATAATCATATCCTGATCCGTTTGTGTCAAGTAAGGATGCATTGGTAAACTTAAAACACACTCTCCCAAAGACTCTGAAACAGCAAGGGAATCTTTTACATAAGGGAAGTGTTTATAAGCAGGCTGTTGATGTAAAGGAATTTTATAATAAATCATTGTAGGGATAGAATTTTTTTGTAAAAAATCTTTTAATTTATCACGTTCTTTTACCTTAATCGTATATTGTGCATAAGCAGAACGAATATTTTCTCCCATTTCTGGAACTGTAACAATATCTCTTAAGCCATTGGAATAACGTTGAGCAATTTCTACACGCTTTTCCATTTCATCTTCAAAGATCACAAACTTTTCTAGTAAAATTGCAGCCTGAATACTATCTAGGCGCGAATTCATACCAATACGTACATTGTCATATTGCGTTTCACCTTTACCATGAAACAAAATAGAACGTAAAAGTTCTGCCAAATGATCATCATTGGTCATCATAGCGCCTCCATCGCCATAACATCCTAATGGTTTTGCAGGATAAAAACTTGTGGCAGCCACATCACCAAAAGCACCGCACATAATATTACCGCTTCTTCCGCCCATAGATTGAGCAGCATCTTCAATCACAAAAAGGTTTTCCTTTGCTGCCACTTGAGCAATTTGCACATAATCAGCAGGCAGCCCAAACAAATCAACAGCAATAATAGCCTTTGGCTTTAAACGTCCCTCTTTTTTTACCATTTTGATTGCGTGAGAAAGTTTTTCAACATCAATATTGAAGGTATCAGGTAAAACATCAACAAAAACAGGTTCAGCCCCCACCAAAGCAACCACTTCAGCCGTTGCTGAAAATGTAAAACTAGGACAAAAAACAGCATCTCCTGGACCAATATTTTTAGCCATAAGAGGCATCTTCAAAGCATCTGTTCCATTAGCACATGCAATCACATGTTTAACGCCAAGATATTCTGCCAATTTGTCTTCAAATTCTGTTACTTTTGGCCCCAAAATATACTTACCACTAGCGACTACATGCGCAATTGCAGAATTAATTTTATCTTCAATACGCGCACGCTGCGCCCCAAGGTCTATGAATTGCATATTAACTCCATTGATCATCACAAGAATGCAAAAGCGCTACCTATCTCTTTTATCTATTATAATTGACATCAGCAGCTGTTAAAATCCGTAAAACCGCAATAGCATCATCACCATTTGTACGAGGTGATTGACGCGTTTCAATACATTGAAGGAAATGCCGTAATTCGCAAGTAAGCGGCAAATCTTCACAAACATCAATGTAATTCAGCTCATCCATGCTAAAAGCCCACTCTTGATTTTCTTTCCAAACAGCAAAATGGTGTATTGCCAATTTACGACTCCACGGTTCCATATCATCAAAAACGAGCATAGCCTTTGTTCCAACAACAGTTAAACGCCTCTCACGATAAGAACTCAAGCGTGAAGTAAAAAGATGACTACGCACACCATTTGGAAAAATCATATGAATATGAGAAAAATCAGAAATCTGATCAACGACAGCAGCCCCCTCACCGCGAATTTCGGAAGGTTCACATCCTGTCAACGCCAAAATCATTGAAAGATCATGAGGGGCAAGATCCCATAAAGCATCACTGTGTGTGTGAAATTTTCCAAAGCCTAATCTATGAGAATAAATATATCGCACATCTCCCACATCTCCATTTTTCACCAATTCACACATTTTTTCAAAAGCCGGATGAAAACGCAAAATATGGCCCACCATAAAAACTCGCTCATAGGCCTCAGCCTCCTGAACTTGGCGTTTAGCATCAGAAACATTTAGAGCTATTGGTTTTTCCACCAAAACATCTTTACCGCTTTTAACAGCACGAAGCACATTTTGCGTATGAAATTGTGGAGGCAGCGCTAACACCAGTGCATCAATATCTCGCTGAGTAAAAAGATCATCTGGTTTAACAACCTCTACACCATACAGTGTTGCAAAACTGGCAGCACGATCACTATCAATATCAGAAACTGCTGCTAAAGCCCCAAGAGAGTGGAGTGTCCGTATATGATTTTCACCCCAATGACCGCATCCTAAAACCGCTACACGTGGCACCATTTTCATGCCTTACCTTACTTTATCATATGAAAATTACACTTTTACATATCGAGGATAAAATAGAATGACAAGAGAAAAGCTTAAAAACGATGCTTGACATCTTACTATTCTACCCCTTATATCCGCAAAAGATGTAATTACTGACAATTATGATTGCTTATTTTGGCGGAGTAGCTCAGTAGGTTAGAGCAGAGGAATCATAATCCTTGTGTCGGGGGTTCAAATCCCTCCTCCGCTACCATTACTTTTTGTTGTGTATGTAGCTTGCCAGCGGGTTTTGTATAATTTGCCACTAGGTTTTGTACCAATTTATTTTTTTTCAAAGAGTTTTAAAGGTGTTCTCAAAGGGTCTTCAAAGACCTTTCAAAGATCATTTAAAGCCTCTTTTTCTTTTCTGCTCAAAATCGCAATTTT